>NZ_JBEPOQ010000003.1:0-391632 GCF_040546915.1 Cellulosimicrobium sp. 4261 | reverse complement strand
TGGGCTCGGGGCGGGCCACCGGCGCCCTCACTT
This sequence comes from Cellulosimicrobium sp. 4261, assembly GCF_040546915.1. NCBI lineage: Bacteria > Bacillati > Actinomycetota > Actinomycetes > Micrococcales > Promicromonosporaceae > Cellulosimicrobium > Cellulosimicrobium sp. 4261. The sequence goes on along the minus strand of NZ_JBEPOQ010000003.1, from coordinate 391,599 downwards.
ATCCAATACGCCCCCGTCGGTTGGTAGCCGCGGGGCCCCGCTTTTTTGTGCCTGGGACATGACCACGCCTCTACCTCGCGGGACCCAGGCCCTACCTCGGCCTGCCAGAGCTCTACCTCGCGACATCGACCTTCGGAGCACGCCATGACCACGCTGACCACGACCACCTCTCCCCCGTCGTCCCCTGCCCCCGCGAGCAGCCCGCGGGTCACCGGGACCCTGCGCGTCACCGGCACGCTGGGCGAGCGCTACCGCGAGATCCTCACGCCCGAGGCGCTCGACTTCCTCACGCTGCTGCACGACCGGTTCGTGGCGCGCCGCCACGAGCTGCTCATGGACCGCCAGCAGCGCCGCCAGGACGTCGCGGACGGCATCGACCCCGACTTCCGCGCCTCGACGCGGCCCGTGCGCGACGACCCGTCGTGGCGCGTGGCGGGCTCGGCCGGCGCGCCGGGACTCGAGGACCGCCGCGTCGAGATCACCGGCCCGACCGACCCCAAGATGACGATCAACGCCCTCAACTCCGGCGCCAAGGTCTGGCTCGCGGACGCCGAGGACGCGTCGAGCCCCACGTGGCGCAACGTGATCGAGGGCCAGCTCGCGCTGCACGACGCGATCCGCGGGACGCTGACGCACACGACCGGCTCGGGCGAGCACCGCAAGGAGTACCGCCTGCGCTCGACGACGCTCACCGACCTCCCGACGATCGTGTTCCGCCCGCGCGGGTGGCACCTCATCGAGAAGCACATGCGGTACGTCGACCGGGCGGGCGTGAGCGTGTCGGCGTCGGCGTCGCTCGTCGACTTCGGGCTCTACCTGTTCCACAACGCGCACGAGCTCGTGGCGCGCGGTCGGGGACCGTACTTCTACCTGCCCAAGCTCGAGGGCCACCGCGAGGCGCGCCTGTGGAACGACGTGTTCGTGCTCGCCCAGGAGCACCTCGGCCTGCCGCAGGGCACCATCCGCGCCACGGTGCTCATCGAGACGCTGCCCGCGGCGTTCGAGATGGACGAGATCCTCCACGAGCTGCGCGACCACTGCGCCGGGCTGAACGCCGGGCGCTGGGACTACCTGTTCTCCGTCATCAAGGCCTTCCGCACCCGCGGCGACTCGTACGTGCTGCCCGACCGCGCGCAGGTCACCATGACCGCGCCGTTCATGCGCGCGTACACGGAGCTGCTCGTGCAGACGTGCCACCGGCGCGGCGCGCACGCGATCGGCGGCATGAGCGCGTTCATCCCGGACCGCCGCCGGCCGGACGTCACCGAGCGCGCGTTCGAGCAGGTGCGCGCCGACAAGCGCCGGGAGGCGACGGACGGGTTCGACGGCACGTGGGTCGCGCACCCCGACCTCATCGAGGTCGCACGCACCGAGTTCGACGCGGTGCTGGGGGACGCGCCGAACCAGGTCGCCCGGCAGCGCGACGACGTCCGCGTGGGCCAGCACGAGCTGCTCGACATCGGCTCGGCCCGCCGGGCCGGGGCGACCGTCACCGCCGCAGGGCTGCGCTCGAACGTCTCCGTCGGGGTGCGGTACCTCGAGTCGTGGCTGCGCGGTGTCGGGGCGGCCGCGATCGACCACCTCATGGAGGACGCCGCGACCGCCGAGATCTCGCGGTCGCAGGTGTGGCAGTGGATCGCCTCCGGCACGCGCACCGAGAACGGCGTGCCGATCACGCGCGAGCGCGTCGAGGCGCTGCTCGCGGAGATCGTCGACGACCTGCCGCGCACCCCGGGGAACCGGATCGACGACGCGGCGCACGTGTTCCGCGCCGTCGCGCTCGCCGAGGACTTCCCGACGTTCCTCACCATCGGGGCGTACTCGCAGTTCCTCGTGGGCTCCGAGGTGGACCAGCCGTAGGGCGGTCTCCCGCCCTCCATGGCCTCGGTGCCGTCGCCCACCCGGCGGCGGCACCGAGGTCGTGCTCGGGAGGGAACGAGATCGTCCTCGACGGGAAGGTCCGCGGTGTGGGAACATCCGGCCACGCACGGTGGCACCTGTCGTCCAGGCGCCCGCCCGCACGACACCGGAGCACCATGAGCACCCCTGTGACGCCGCCGTCCTCGTCGACGCCTCCTCCCGGCCCGCCGCCCTCCTTCCCCGGCCCGGCCGCGCGCCCGAACCCGTACGCGGCGCCGCCGCTCGCGGCGTACCCCGGCCCGCCGCACCCCGGCGCCCCGCAGCCCGCCGCGCCGCACCCGGGACCGTCGCACCCCCAGGCCCCGGGGCCCGTTCCGACGCCCCCGGCACAGGGGCGCGCCGGCCTCTCCCGGACGGCCGTCGGGCTGCTCGTCGGCGTCGTGTGCCTCGTGGTCGGGGGCGGGACGGGGTACGCCGCGGGCGTCGCGACCGACGCCGGTGCCCGGATCGCCGCGTGGGTCACGGCCCCGACCGACGACGCGTACGGCGACGAGTGGCCGGGCGACGGCTGGTCCGACGAGGACTGGTCCGAGGGCGACTGGGAGGGGACGGGCACGCGTGACGACCCGTGGCTCTTCGACGGGTACACGATCGGTGGCGTGGAGTGGGAGGTCCTCCTCGAGGAGCCCTACGAGGCGACCGCGGAGGTGCTCGCGCACGACGACGTCAACACCCCGCCGCCCGACGGCACCGAGTACTGGATCGTGCCCGTGACCGCCACGTACACCGGGTCCAGCTCGGAGGTGACCGCGTGGGGCGCCGTCGACATCGGGTTCGTCGGGGACGACGGCGTCCCCGCCGACGGCGGGTGCGGCGCGGTGCCGCAGGCGCTCGTGGGCACGGGGCTGATCGGCGCGGGCGACACCGTGACCGGCAACGTGTGCCTCGCGGTGCCGGCGGGCGCCCCCGGCCTCTGGACACTCTCGCTGGAACGGTACGAGCCCTGGTACCTGCGCGCGGCCGACCCGCTCGCGGGCTGACCGCCCTTCCGACCTGGTCGACGCCCCGCGGGCCGGACGGCCCGGTCAGCCCACGGGGCGGCGCGCGTCGAACACGTCGCGGTTCTCGCGGATGGTGCGCGTGTGGGCGAGCGCCCACTCGACGAGCGCGAGCACGGGCGGCAGCAGCGTCTCGCCGAGCCCTGTGAGCGCGTAGTCGACGCGCGGCGGCACGACGGCGTGCACCGTGCGGCTCACGAGACCGTCCCGCTCGAGCTGGCGCAGGTTGAGGGTGAGCATGCGCTGCGATATCCCGTCGATCCCGTGGAGCAGCTCGGTGAAGCGCTGCGGGCCGGCGGAGAGCATCCCCAGGATGAGGACGCTCCACTTGTCGCCCACCCGGTCGAGGACCGAGCGCACCTCGCTCGTGGCCTCCGCCGCGGCGCAGCCGCGGTCGACCGGGATGCCGTGGCGCTCAGCGAGCTCGCGCACCACCGGCACGTCCGTGCTGGGCGTCGTCGTCATGGGGGTCTCCGTCTTCTCCGGGTGCTGCTCCGTGTGCCTCACGCACACCGGTGTGCCTTTTGTACCGGTGCTCATGGTTACCCATCATGTGCCCAGGCACAAAGAGTGACCGGCCATCCTGGGCCGTCGCCGCCTCCTCTCGAAGGACTCACGCATGAACGTCGCCCTGTGGATCGCCTCCGGTCTGCTCGCCGCCGCCTTCCTCGGCGCCGGGCTCATGAAGGCCCTGCGACCGATCCCCGTGCTCCAGGAGCAGATGCGGTGGGTCACGCCCGAGCGCGCGGCGGGCGTGCGCGCCATCGGGTGGCTCGAGGTGGCCGGCGCCGTCGGAGTGATCCTCCCCTGGGCGCTCGGCGTCGCGCCGGTGCTCACTCCCGTCGCCGCGGTCGGGCTCGCGCTCACCCAGGTCGGCGCGATCCCCCTGCACGTGCGCCTCGGCGAGGCCAAGGCCGTCCCGGCGAACGTGGTCCTGCTCGCCCTCGCGGTGTTCGTCGCCGTCGGCCGGTTCGCGGCGCTGTGACACGCGGCCAGAACTGCACGCGTGCGGGCCACGCGACGCCGTCGGGCGGGACGACGTCGCGCGAGACGTCGTGCAGCGCGCGCTGCCACCCGCCAAGCTGGACGAGCACGCCCTCCGCGGTCGCCCACGCGTGCGGCGGTCGCCCGCCCATCTCCCCGGGCAGGAACGACACGACCTCGCGACCGTCGTCGTCGATCCCGAGGAAGCGCGGCGCGCGCTCGAAGCCCGCCCGCTCGAGGTGGAGCAGGTAGGCCTCGACCGCGGGGCTGTGGGGACCGCGCGGACGACGGACGGTGCCGCCGCGCCGGACGATCCCGTCGGACACGTCGCCGCCGAGCAACGGGACCTCGACGTCGCCCGCGCCGTCGCGGTACGGGGACATATCGGTCATACCCGACACCCTCGCACGCGCGGCGGGCCCCTGGCCAGGCCCGCTGTCAGTCGTCCGCGAAGGTCTCCTCGGCCTCGATCATCATGACGTCGTAGAGAAACTCGCACCCCGCCCAGAACTCGCCCCTGCTGAACGGGAACTGGAGGACCGCCGTCCGCGAGCCGATGAAGATGTCGATCACGGCTGGTGAACCGTCCTCCCGGTCCGCCATCACCTGGATCGTCACCGGATCGTGGTCGATGGTGTCCGTGACCCGCACGGCAAGGCTCTCGAGATCCGCCACATCGTGCTCCTCGAGCAACTCCTCGAGCGTCTCGAAGTGTGTCTCCGACTCGACGGAGAGCCGCCATGCCTCGTGTCCGCACTCCCGGCACCGATGGGACGGCTGCCTGGGGCCGGGAACACCCCCCCCCCCCGACGTCGAAGCGCGTCGAGTCGGGCGGGCAGGGGAGCATTCCCTAGACCACACGTCTCATCGTCGCCGCACACCTCGGGCAGTCGTGCGCGACCCAGACCTCTCTGACGACGGGAGCAGCAGGGACAGCGCCGCGTCTCGAGCAGGTCCCTGGAACACCGTGTCGACCACGTCCTCGATCGCCGTTCCCACGTCAGCCAGGGCACCTCCGAGCTCAGAAAACGACGGCCGGGTCCCGCCCGCATCCACCGTGACGACGCAGTAGCGCTTCCCGCCGCTCTCGACAACGCGTGCCACTCGTGACAAGGGGAGAGCCTTCGAGTTCCCGTGCGGGAGGCGTCCGGCTCGCGTGCTCCAGTAGAGCAGGACGGAGTCACCCACCCCCTCGGCGGGCCCCTCGTCCGTGGTCCGGTACACCATGGTTTCGCGATCCCGGTGCTGGGCCCGAAGAAGGTCGACCGTGTCGAGCACGTCCTGGGGTGGTATCTCGTCGTCCTCGACGACCACGAGCCGGAGCGGCCGACCGGTGTCCTGCCACGCTTCCGTACGTCGGGCCCGCCGCCCACAAGGGGAACGGAAGATGCCCTCGGCCCGGGTGAGCCATCGTTCGTCGACCACCACGGCGGACGGGTGGCCGACCCACAGGTCGAGCTGCGCATCGACCTGGTTGATGAGCGCCGGGTCGTCGCAGAGGATCGCGGCCTCGCGGAGGTCGTCCCGCGAGTGCGTGGAGACGTTCGCGGACCCGACCAGGCAGCGTGGCGCCGGCCCGCCTTCCAGCACCACCTTGGCGTGGAGGCCGGCGAGCGAGACGACGACAGCGCCGGACTCGACGTAGCGCCTGACCGCGGCCGGGCTCGTCGAGCCGGCCGCGAGCGCGGCGTCAGATCCGTCCACGACCAGGACGTCGCCCGTACCCAGCGGAAGGATCTCGGGTGCCTCCGCACCCAGGTAGGCCACCGCTGCCCGGATGGGGGACACGAACGGCGCGGACTCGAGGGACCGCCAGACGGTGTCGGCGACGAGCTCGATCATCATTCCTCCGTCACGCCGCGTAGCGCGGCGCCATCGATTCCATCTGCTGCATGACGAGCACGATCGCGCCGGACTGCCGGTCCGGCGGGTACTTGTGCTTGATGAGGAGCCGCTTGATCGACGACCGGAGCTTGGCCTTGACGTCGTCCCGGACGGTCCAGTCGGTCTTGAAGTCGCGACGCATCACGGCGACGAGGTCCCGGGCGATCTGCGCGAGGACGTCCTCGCCCTGCAGGTCGACCGCCGACTCGTTCGTCGACACGGCGTCGTAGAAGGCGAGCTCGTCACGGTTCAGCGGGGGCTCGAACCGCTGCCCACGCGTCTCCTCCGCGGCAACCTCCCGTGCCATCTCCACGAGCGCCGCGATGACCTCGGCCGACGTGAGATTGGAGTTCACGTACTTCGACATGATCGCCTGGAGGCGCTCGGAGAACACCTGTTGCCGCAAGAGGTTGCCGCGCGTCAACCGCCTCGACTCCTCCGTGACGAGCCGGCGCAGCGCCTCGATGGTCAGCTGGGGGTTCGGTGCCGCCTGCGCGGTCGCGAGGAAGTCGTCGTCGATGCGGTCGAGCCGCGGGTGCTCGAGCCCGGCAGCGGAGTACACGTCGACGACCTCCCCGGACACCACCGCTGTCGCCATGAGCTGGTTGAGGAGCCGCTGGACGTCGTCGGGCACGGGCTCGCCCCGAGCCTGGCGCTCCTCGGCGTCGAGTTTGCCCATCCACACGCGGACCTGCTCGTAGAACCGGGCGTCGTCCGCGAGATCCGTGACGGCGTCGGACCGACCGGCGATGGCCCAGGCCCTCGCGAGCGCAGCGGCCCGACGGCGGAACTCGGCCCCGCGCGTCTCCTCGCCGTCTGCCGTGGTGACGTTGCCGGGGGTGCGCGGGTCCCGCAGCCACGCGACGGTCGCGAGAACCGTGTCGAGGTAGCCACGACGCGACCTCGCCGCGCGGGCACTCGTCAGGCGTCCCCGCCATCCCGACGGGTCGACGAGCTCGCGCAGCCGTGCGACGAGGTCCGCCACCACCTCGGCCGCGTCATCGACGGTGCGTCCGACCGGTCGCGCACCCTGGTCACGCACCGTGTACTCCGCGAGCGCCGCGCGCAGGTTCTCCGCGATCGGGGCGGACGCCACGAGCAGGCCGGCGTTCTTTCCGCGGAACGTGCGGTTGACGCGGGCGAGCGTCTGCATGAGCAGCGCTCCGCGCATGGGCCGGTCGAGGTAGAGCGTGTGCAGCGGGGGCGAGTCGTACCCGGTGAGCATCATGTCCTTGACGATGACGAGCTCGAGCTCGTCATCGGGGTCCTTCAGGCGCTTCTTGACGACGGCGTTCTCCGAGTCCCGACGGACGTGATCGGCGATCGGCGGCTGGTCTGCCGCAGTACCGGAGTAGACGACCTTGATCCTCCCCGCGCGCAGGTCGTCGGAGTGCCAGTCGGGGCGGAGCGCGACGATCTCGTCGTACAGCCGCGCGCAGATGTCGCGCGTCGCCGCGACGATCATCCCCTTGCCCGGAGCACTCTCCGCCCCGGCGCCGTCGGCCACTGACGTGCCCCGGACGAGCTCGGCCATCGCCTCACGCCGCCGCTCCCAGTGCTGCACGAGGTCGGCCGCGAGCTCACGCAACCGCGCCGGCGCCCCGTACACGGCGTTGACGACGGCTACCGACTTCTCGATGCGGTCGCGCTCGACGTCGTCGAGACCGGCGGTCGCCTCGTCTGCGGCGGCGTCGATCGTCTCCGCGTCCAGACCGTCCGCGAACGCGACCTTGACGAGCCGAGGCTCGAAGTAGACGGGCACCGTCGCGCCGTCCTCGACGGCGCGCGTGAGGTCGTACACGTCGATGACGTCGCCGAAGACCTTCTCGGTGTTGCGGTCGGCGGTCGAGATCGGTGTGCCGGTGAACGCGATGAGCGTCGCGTTCGGCAGCGCGTTCTTCAGGTGCCACGCGTAGCCGTCGAGGTCGTCGTAGTGGGACCGGTGCGCCTCGTCGACGACGAGCACGACGTTGCGGCGATCGGACAGCACGGGATGCTTGGCGCCCGCGTGCTTCTCCTCCGCGGTCAGGCCGAACTTCTGCAGCGTCGTGAAGTAGATGCCCCCGGTCCTGCGCGACGCGAGCTCGTCGCGCAGCTCGGCCCTCCGCCTGATCTGCCGGGGTGCCTCGGTGAGCAGCTGCGAGCGCGCGAACGTCTCGTAGAGCTGCCCGTCGAGCTCGGTGCGGTCGGTGACGACGACGATCGTCGGGTTCGACAGCTTCGGGTGCCGCGCCACGTGGGCCGCGTAGAGCTCCATCTCCATGGACTTCCCGGAGCCCTGCGTGTGCCAGACGACGCCCGCGCGACCGTCGGTCTCGACGGCCCGGACCGTCGCCTCGAGCGCGCGGCTCACCGCGAAGTACTGGTGCGGCTTCGCGACGCGCTTGGTGAGCCCGTCGTCGCCTTCGTCGAACGCCACGAACCCGCGCAGCAGCTGCACGAACCGTTGCGGGTTGAACAGTCCGTCGAGCATCGTCTCGAGCGGCGACGAGAGGGTCACCTCGCCCTCCGCGACGTCGTCCGTGATGCCGTCGACGGCGTGCCCGTCCCGGTGTGCCGCCTCGTCCTCGTCGGTGACCGTGGGGACGGGCGCGCCGGTCGGGCCGACGACACGCCCGTCGTCGTCCACGTTCCACGGCGAGTAGTGGTTGAGCGGCGTGAACGGCGTCCCGTACTTCGCGACGATCCCGTCGCTGATCACCGTGAGGACGCACGCACGGAACGCCATGGGCAGCTCGCGCACGTACGTCGTGAGCTGCGCGTGCGCGGCGGCGACGTCGGCCCTCGCGCTCCCTGCGTCCTTGAGCTCCATCACCACGACCGGCAGCCCGTTGAGGTACAGCACGACGTCGAAGCGGCGCTCGACGTCGCCGTCGACCACGCGGACCTGGTTGACCGCCAGCCACTCGTTCTCGTCCTCGCGCGAGGAGACGAGGCGGATCGTCGGGGTCTGCTGACGGCCGTCCTCGACGTACGTGACGCCGCGGTAACCGTCGACGAGGACGTCGTGGACCCGTTTGTTCTCCGTGATCGCGTCCTGCGACGTCGGGCGGAGGATCTCGACGAGAGCCTGCTCGAGGTAGTCCCGCGGGACGTCCGGGTTGAGGCGTCGCAGCGCTGCACGTACACGCGAGGGAATCACCACTTCGTCCCAGGACTCTCGCTGCGGCAGCGGCTCGCCACCCGACGCGTACCCGGGGTGCCCGACGACGGACGCCGCGCCGGGCGCGATCGCCGGCCCGTCGAGGTGCTGCCAGCCGATCCCGGCGAGGTGGTCGAGCGCGAGGTGCTCCCACTCGGCTTCGTTGCTGCGCACTGTTCCTCCGTGGCATCGGTGCTGGCCAGGTACTGACCGCGTCCTGGTCGTCGCTGGTCGTGAGACTACTGGGCGGTCGTTCGTCCGGCCCAGCATGTCGCTGCGACAGGGTGAGCCCACGACGCGCGCCGATAGGAGGGGCTATCGCGCCATCTGCTCGCCCGATGGCGAACCGGGGAGGCGGCGCCCGTCACACACGACGACCTCGTCCGAGAAACTCGACGAACTTCACCCTGGACGAGCTTCTCGACCTTGTCGCCTACGCCGTACGATCCGGTCGCGCCGCACTGCCTCTCCCCCGGCGCTTCTTCTCTGGAGGCCTGCGGAATCCAGGCATACGTGCTGCACGAAAGGTTCGCTGCGTGAGCTCCTCTGACTGGTCGCCGTTCCTCAACCTCGTTCGCCCGGACTTCGCGGCGGCGTTCCGTGGCGAGGTCCACGCGATCGTCATCGTCGCCTTCTTCCTTCTCATCATCGGGTTCACCGCCTGGACGCTGGTCTACGTCCTCCTCGCCCGTCGCTCGGCGACCCGAGTCGTCGCGGAGCTGCAGTCGGTGACAGGCGATCTCACGGCAGAGAACGTCGCCGAGGTCCGTAGCGAGGCTCGGCGACGCGCCCGCGGCCTCGGGGAGGCCGGCGAGCTCTGGCGAGAATTCGACGAGACTCTGGTCACCTCCCCGGACGGGAAGGTGTGGAACACGGTCGAGGCGGAGCACTACTTCTCGGGCGATCGCATCGCACCACGCCTAATGACGAACCGGCTCCTGAGCACGATGCCGGCAGTCCTCACCGCGCTCGGTCTGCTCGGAACGTTCATCGGGCTCGCTGTCGGGCTCGACGGGCTGAACCTGACCGAGACCGCAGACGCCGACGAGATGCGGGACAGTGTCGGATCCCTCGTCACCGGCGTGAGCCTGGGCTTCACCGCTTCGGTGTGGGGTGTCTTCACGAGCGTCCTCGTGAACGCGACCGAAAAGTGGTGCTCACGGGACGTCTCCCGACGCATCGCGACGTTCCGCGACCGGATCGACGAGATCTTCGTCCAGCGGACGCCGGAGCACTCGCTCGTGCTCATCGAGCAGTACACGCAGGACTCGGCGACGGCGCTGGCGGAACTGCACGAGAAGATCGGCACCAAGCTCCAGGAGACGGTCACCGGACTTTCCGAGGAGATGCAGTCGGCCCTCACGCAGGCGATCGAGACCGCGGTGGCACCGTCGATGAATGCGCTGGCGGAGCGGACCTCGAACCAGTCGGCCCAGGTCTTCGAGGACCTCGTGGACAAGTTCACCGAGAGCTTCCGCGGGATCGGCGAGCGGCAGGCGGCAGAGCTGGGCTCGGCGTCGGCCACGCTGGACAGCGCGCTCACGGGAGTCTCGGACCGGGTCGGTGCCGCGGTGGCCTCCATGCAGGAGGCGGCGGCTGCCCAGGCAGCAGCGACCACCGCGCAGACTGCGGCGCAGGAGCGCCAGATCGCGGAGCAGGAAGAGTCGTTCCGGTCCCAGATGTCGCAGCGGACGCAGGCCTTCGAGGCCGAGATGTCGACACTGACCGAGCTCGTGACGAGCCAGGCGAAGATCCTCGACGGGTCGCTCAGCGCGCTCGCCGTCGGGATGGATGCCGCCGCCGGCAAGCTCGGGGCCGCGACGACCGGGCTGCAGCGGTCCTCGGAGCTGCTCGGCTCCACGTCCCGCGCGTTCGAGACGACGAGCCGGCGGCTCGAGGAGTCGTTCGACGCCGGCGCGACCGCGCTCGCCGGGACCGCCGAGGCGCACCAGGAGGCGGCTCGGCTGCTGGACCGACACACGACGGAGCTCGACCGGCTCACCGAGACCACGGCGGCGACGGCCGGGAAGCTCCTGACCGCCGCGCAGTCCGCGAACACGGCGTTCGACACCCTGCGTGCGTCGCAGCGCCAGTTCCTCGACGACCTCCAGCAGCGGGTCGAGAACCAGCGCGCCGTGCTGCGAGACTGGCTCGACGAGTACGGCGACAAGGTCCATCACCAGACCCGGGACCGGCTCGAGACCTGGGACGCGCACACGCGCGAGTTCGCCGCGCACATGCTGCAGACCAGCCAGGCCCTCGCGGAGGTCGTCGACGAGATCGACGCGAAGACGAAGGCGTCGGCGCGTGCGTAGAGGACGGCGCCGACCCGGCGACACCTCGGACGCCGACAACCCGTACTGGGTCTCCTTCACCGACCTCATGACCGCGCTGCTCGCGGTCTTCATGCTCGCCGTCGTGGCGCTCGTCCTCCAGGTCACCCAGGAGCAGCAGGCGCTCGCGGCGCAGCAGGAGGCCGCGGAGCAGGAGCGTGACGAGTTCAGCAGCCACATCGCCGACCTGAGCCGCGCCGAGGACGTCAGGGCACAAATGCTGCTCGAGATCGCCGACGGGCTCCAGTCCCAAGGTCTCGCCGTGCACGTCAGCGAGGACAACTCGGTGCTGAGCATCCCGACGGAGCTGCTGGGCTTCGAGAGCTCCGAGTGGGAGCTGCGTCCCGAGCACCAGGCGGTCGCGTTGCAGATCGGCGAGTCGATCTCTACGGCGCTCCGCACAGACGACCGCTTCCGCTACATCGACACCGTGTTCGTGGAAGGGCACACCGACAGCAACCAGTTCGAGGGCGTCGAGGGAACCGGCAACTGGGGGCTGTCGACCTTCCGCGCGATCTCGCTGTGGCGCTACTGGGAGACGGCGCTTCCCGCCGACCACCGGCTCGCGACGCTCCAGCGTTCGGACGGGAGCCCCCTGTTCTCCGTGTCCGGGTACGGAGAGACCCGGCCCGTGACCTCGCAGCAGACGACGGATGCCGAGCGGGCCGCCAACCGCCGCATCGAGATCCGGTTCACGGTGATCCGCCCGACCGCGGAGGATCTCTCCCGACTCCTGGACGAAGCTCCTGCCGAGGAAGGCTGATCGTGCGTCCCACCGCGACCTTCGATCTCCCGCACTGGCCGGAGAGCATGACCGGCTCGTGGACCGGCCTGGTGGCGCGAGCCTCTCGGCAGCGGCGTGAGGCCGGCGGTGGACGCGCCTTCGGAGTGCTGATGGACGAGATCCGCGCCGCGATCGACCACGGGGAGATCGACGCGATCGTGACGCGGCTCCACGAGCGTCGCGTGGCACGCGCACTCGTCTCGGTGTGGAGCCACGACGTGGAGCGGGCTCGGGTCTCGATGACGCCGGACCTCGTGCGGGCGGTCGTCGAACGTCAGGATCCCCATCCGTCGCGGCTCCTCGTCCGCGCGCTCGTCGACCTCGTGCTCCGGCACTTCGACCTGCTCGACTCCTGGACGGCGGGACTCTTCGACGCCACGTCCGCGGCGGCACGGCGCGCCGCTCGGCTCGCTCCGCTGCCCCGCCGCGCCCCGGTCGTCGTCGATGTCGCGGACGTCGCGCGCGAGCACTCCGAGGAACTGCTCGTCCGCGACGCGCCACGGCGCGTCGCGGGGCTGCTCGTGGCTTCCGGCGCCGACGGGATTCCCCACCCCTTGGACGACTGGGTCCGCGCCCGGGGGCTGCAGGGGTACGAGTCCGGCCGGTTCGGGCTGCTCGTCCGGCAGGCCGTCTACCTGGAGCGCCTGGCTCGCGCGGACCACACCGACCCGACCGGTCTCGGCTTCCTCCCGGAGATCACGGCGCGGTCCGTGGTCGACGCGCCCGGCAGCGCGGGCCGCTACTTCGGTCACAACCTCCTTGAGGTCATGACGACCCGAACAGGAAACGGTGCGCCATGCGACGCGTGGCTCGGAGCGCTCGTGGACATCGGCGGCGATCCTCGCCTGCAACGCTCGGCGCAGTGGAACCGTTGGTGGGAGCCTCTCCCACCATCCGCTCGCGAGCAGGCCGTGCGCTGGATGAGCGTCGAGGATCTGCGCCTCTTCCTCGAGGCGGTCGACACGTACGCCCGGGACAACGGCAAGGAGGACATGCTCCGCATGTTCCCCGCCCGCAAACGGTTCTTGTGGGGACTCTACGAGCAGGGCCTCGTCCGCGAGTCGCGGGTCGTTCTCGGTAACCGTGCCCGCGCGTCGGTGCAGCAGCAGCTCGGCCGGCTCCGGACGGACGTCTCGAGCCTGACGGCGCGCACCGACACGGCGATCGTCGTTCTGGACTGCGGGTCCTTCCACCTCGTCGAAGGGTCGCACAGCTTCAAGCTCTGGATCTTCGACGGCCCGGCTCGCGGGATCCTCACGGACCGCTCCCGCAGGACGTTCACGCCCGAGATGCTCACGTACACCGTCCCGAACGATCATGCGCGGAATCATCCGGGGGGTGCACGAGCCCACACGTCGATCACGCATCACGAGTCGACGTGGCAGCACCACGCGGTCCGCTTCATCGTCGAGGAGCTCGGCGTGAGCCTCGACCCGCGGACCGTGATGTCCGCTGACGACTACTCCCAGCTCAAGCGTCGGTTCGGCCTACCGGTGCTCGGCGCACGTTCCGTGACGAGGTGAACCCATGGGCTTGAAGGACATGCTCTCCCGGCTGCGCATGCGGCCCGACGACGCGGCGGCGCCGATGCGTCGGTTCCAGGTCTCGTACGACGACGACGGCGCCAACTTCGTCACGACGGCGGAGGACCTGGACCTGCTGCGGCAGGGCGAGGGGCAGAGGTCGACGCAGGAGCAGTTCCTGGTCCTGGAGATGATGGAGGAGGCCGGTGCCGCACTGCCTCTGCCGAACGGGTACGCGGTCCGGTCCCGCGACATCGCGGCGATGGGTCCGGAGGAGGCTGCGATCCTCGGGCTTCCCCCGCTGCTCCCGGGCAGGCTCGAGCCGAAGATCCGGCACAACACGACGTCCCGGCACTTCGACGTGTCGCTGCGTGTCGTGCTCGAGGACGGTGACGAGCCCTGCCGCCGCACAGGTCCCGTGGTCACCATCGGGAGCGAGACCAAATACCGGTTGTCTCCACGCGCGCTCCGGGTGATCCGCGCCGTCGAACGGCACGCTGCCCTGGAGGTCGGCCGCCGGTCGGAGGCGGACAACGTGCGACTGGTCGCGGAGATCCAGGCGGCCCAGCGAGATGCGGCGGAGCTCGACGGCGTCAACTTCTCGCTCGGGCACCTCGACGAGTTCAGCACCGTGTCGCCCGCGTCCGTGAGCCTGCTCGTCGAGGAGCAGCCCGACGGGTCCCTCGCGATCAGCCCCGACCTGGGAGCCGAGGTCGACCCGAGCGCGGTCTCGTCACGCCGCCATCATGTCGAGGACGAGGGACCGAGCGTGCTCCGGGTGGGCAACCAGCTCGTGATGCTCGAGGAGGACCAGGCGGAGGGCGTCCGCGAGGTGCTGCGCCGCCCGCACATCCCCGCCGAGGAGAAGCAGGACTTCTACCGTGCCCCGGGGGACTTCTACGATCCCACGCGGGTGGACGTCGACCTGCACTTCGGCGTGCGGGTCGCCGGAATCGGGGTCATCGTCCCCCAGACGTTCGCGGACGCGAGCGAGTCCGGGATCTCGTGGTTCGGCGGCGACCCGGCCCTGCGGCCCGCGGACGTGCTCGCCGGGCTCATCGATTCCCTCCCGAGGCTCGAACAGGTCGAGCGCGACGTGACCGCTGCCCGCGAGGCCGGGCGGACCGCGGTAGCAGTCGGGGACCAGGTCGTCGACATCGGCGACGAGCAGGCCACCACCACCGCCCTGCACGAAGCGCGGGACCGCCTCGAGGAGGAGGCGCGCGCGTCGTCGGACGGGCCCGCCGAAGACGCCGACGCCGCTCTTCCCGAGGCACCTGGCCGACGAGTACAGGTGGGTGTGCACGTCGCCGACGCAGAGGACGTCGCGGACGCCCTGCGAGGTGCAGCCGTCGCGGCCCGGCTAATCCGGCCGGTCGACTACGACTCGCTGGCGCGGACGCCCTATCCGCACCAGCGTGACGGCGTCGAGTGGATGGCGGCGCTCATGGCAGCCTCGACGCAGGCCCACGAGTCTTCGGCCACCCGCGTCCAGGGGGCGGTCCTCGCGGACGACATGGGTCTCGGCAAGACCTACATGACGTTGGTCGCGCTGCGCGAGCTCATGGCTGCCGAGCGTGCGCTGGGCGAGGACCCGCGCCCGACCCTCGCCGTCCTGCCCGTCGCGCTCATCGAGAACTGGGAGGCGGAGCTCGCGGCGACCTTTCCGGAGTCGCCGTTCGGCGACGTCGTCGTGCTCCAGGGTGGGCGGGACCTGCCGCGGTTCCAACTCGTCGGCGCGGGCCGGGAGACGACGGCGGCCGTCGCCTCCCTCGACGACCGCGGGATGGTGAGGGACGACGCGATCCGATTCTCGCTGCGCGTCGGCCCCGACCACGGGGACCGCCGGCTCGACGTGCCGGGGCGTCTCGTACTCACCACGTACGACACGCTCCGCTCCTACCAGCTCTCCCTGGCGCAGGTCGACTGGGGCACCGTCGTCTTCGACGAGGCACAGACGGTGAAGAACCCGGACACGCTCGCGACCCGGGCGGCGAAAGCGCTCAAGGCCCGGTTCAAGCTGCTCGCGACCGGGACCCCCGTCGAGAACTCCATGCTGGACTTCTGGTGCCTCGTGGACACCGCCCAGCCCGGGCTGCTCGGCTCGTGGTCCGACTTCCGGTCGCGGTGGGTCGCTCCCATGAAGGATGCCGACCCGCAGGAGAAGATGCGTATCGGCAAGGAGCTGCGCGCGCTCGTCGGGCCGTTCAAGCTGCGGCGCGTGAAGGAGGACCACCTCGCCGACCTTCCGCCGAAGACCGTCTACGGCCCCGAGGAGGGCCCGGCGCGAGTGGCTCGTCCGGAGCTCGGCGTCACCATGCCCGCGGGACAGCGCGAGGTGTACGACGACGTCCTGCGGGACTACCAGCGGGAGTCGGGTGCACAGGGTGCTGCGCTGAAGGCGGTCCAGGGGCTGCGTGCCGTGAGCCTGCACCCCGCGGCGCGCGGCGACGGTGAGCTCGGGACTGATCCCCGTTCGCTCGCGCTCTCCGCTCGGATGACGGCGGCTCTCGGGGTCCTCGATGCGGTCCGCGACAAGGGTGAGAAAGCGATCGTCTTCGTCATCAACAAGAAGGTCCAGCGCAGCCTCGCCCTCTGGCTCCAGGACCGGTACGACCTCCCGGTGTCGGTCGTGAACGGCGACACGGCAGCGGTGTCGACCGGCTCGTCACCGACGCGCAAGCGCATCATCGAGAGGTTCGAGCAGCGCCCGGGGTTCAACGTCATCATCATGTCCCCCCTGGCCGTGGGGGTCGGGCTGACCGTCGTCGGCGCGAACCACGCGATCCATCTCGAGAGGCACTGGAACCCGGCGAAGGAGGCGCAGGCGACCGACCGGATCTATCGCATCGGCCAGACGAGACCGGTCTCGGTGTACCTGCCCGCGGCGCTCCACCCGGACATGACGTCGTTCGACCTCAACCTCGACCGACTCCTGCAGCAGAAGACGATCCTGCGCGAGGCGATCGTCGTCCCGGAGAAGGTCACCGAGGACGAGCTCGCGGATGCTCTGATGCTCTGATGCTCAACCCGATCTGATCGCGACGAACTGCCTGCATCGCATCTGGTTCATTCGAGGCGCAGCCTGATTCTGAGTCAGGAATGATTCACATCCGCTTTCATTACAGGATGAATCAGATACGACCACATCGATGCCGTGGTTCCGTGCGCGGACCGCGGGCGCCCTCGGCTCGGCCGTGCGCCGCGCTCGGCAGGTTGCCGTGCTGTCGCAGGACGAGCTCGCTCGTCGCCCATCGACGTCGAGGCCCACCGTCTCTCG
Source organism: Cellulosimicrobium sp. 4261 (assembly GCF_040546915.1). Lineage (NCBI taxonomy): Bacteria > Bacillati > Actinomycetota > Actinomycetes > Micrococcales > Promicromonosporaceae > Cellulosimicrobium > Cellulosimicrobium sp. 4261. The sequence continues at coordinate 374,751 of NZ_JBEPOQ010000003.1, read as the reverse complement.
CCTAGGTGCCCGCGGAGGTGGACGGCGAGGACGTCGGGCGTGGCGCTCACGGCTCACCGCCGTCGCTCGCGTCTGTGGTGACGGTGAGCCGAGCACCCCGAGGGACGAGGACGAGCTCGTAGCCGCACGTCGCTGCGACGTCGAGCAGGGTCGAGGTCGCGACGGCAGAACCTCGTTCGGAGTGCGCCGGAGCCATGCAGCTCACACCCGAAGGAACCACGTTCGACGACGGGTACCTCCGTCCCTTGGACGACGTCGTCAAGCCTGAACCACTCGGCGGGACGGGGATCGAGCATGTGGTGCGGCTCAAGCACTGGACGCTGCTGCTCGCCCAGGCAAGCGGTGTCCCGGCCGCCCGCAGCGAGCTGATCGCGGTCGACGGGCGGGACGTGATCGTCGTCGAGCGGTACGACCGCACCGGCGGCCGACGGTCGCACCAGGAGGACCTCGCCCAGGTGCTCGGTCTCGCCGCGCAGGACAAGTATGAGCCGTCCGGGCGGTCGCCGGGACGACTCGCCAGCGTCGCACGCACGGCCTCGGCCGAGGCGATCGACCCCGCGGCCCTTCGCCGACCTGCTCCGGCTCGTCACCTTCAACACGATCGTCGGCAACGGCGACGCGCACGCGAAGAACTACTCGCTGCTCGTCGACACCGAGGCGTCGTACAGCGTCGCACCCCTGTACGACGCCGCCCCGGTCCACCTCGTCTCCTCCGCGTACCGGCACTCCGGGCTCGCCGTCGCGGGTCGGAACCGGCTCGACCACGTCACGGGTGCGCTCCTGGTCGAGGAGGCGGTGTCCTGGGGAATGGGTCGCGCGACGGCGGTGGAGACCATCGCCTCGGTAGCGGACGCCGTCCTGCACGGCCTCGATGCGGTCCCGGCCGATGTCCCACACACTCAGGTTCCGAAACGCGTGGCCGAGAGAGCGACCGCGGTCGCCCGATCAGCGACTGCCGCACGCGCCGCATCCTGACGGCGCCGAACGTCCTCAGCCAGTCGTCCGGAGGTTCTGGCTCTGCCGGTACTCCAGCGCCTCGGGCAGCTCGGTGAACTGCAGCACGTCACCCGCGAGGTCCCGGAGCTGGACGAGCGCGTCGTGGGGAGTCGCGTAGAAGAACTCGCGCCGTAGGTTCACCCGGTTGACCCGCTTCTCCGCCAGACGACGATGCATCTCTGCCTCGATACCGACCGCGTCGTCGGAGAAGAAGAGCGCGTGGACGTCGAACCCGAACGGCACCGACGCGTCACCGAGCTCTCGGACCCGGTCCATCGGTTCGAGCCGACGCGTCATGCCGATCTTGATCATCCCCTCGCCGAAGGCCCCGAGGTTCGAGATCACGTACACGTAGCCCGCGCGCTGGTTCGCAGCCCGGTAGTCGACGTCCTGGATCGCACGGTCGACGTCGGCGAGCTGGGCCTCGTACCGCGCGACGGCCTCCAGGTCGCCCTTCGCCTTGAGCGTCTCGAGGACGTTCGCGAGGTGGCTCTTCTCCTTCTCCAGCTTCTCGCGCGCTCGCGCGATCTCCTGCTCGACCTTGCGCTGCTCGCGCAGGGCCTCGCGTGCGGCGCGGTTCGCTTCCTTCTCCTCCTCGACCTTCGCGAGATAGTCGGCGGTGAGGCCGAGCTCGAAGACTCGCGCGTCGTGGTATCGATCCGAGACGTGGATCGACATCATGCTGCCGAGCCGAGCGATGGTCGCCTTCGTCCTCTCGAGCTTGTCGACGCTGGCTGCCAGGCGGTGCGGCTTCAAGCCACGGACGAGAGTGTCTGCCTCTCCGTTGTAGGCACGCAGCATGAGCTTGGAGATCTGCGACACCATCTTGCGCCCCTGCGCCTCGGACCCGTTCACCGTCCATCCCGCAGCGGACTCGATGGCTCCGCCATCCACCTTCGCCATGTCCTTGATGTGACCGCGCAGCGCGGCGAGGCGCTCCTTGTACGCCTCGACGTTCTCCAGGGGGTGCTGATACTCGTAGACCCCCACCTCCTGGAGGATCTCCGTCTCCTCGAGGTGGACGACCGTCGCCTCAAGCTCGCGGACACGCGAGTCGAGCGCCTCCCGCCGCGAGGTGAGGCCGGCGATCTCTGCTGCGAACCGCTCGCGCGACGCCTGCCGCTCGGCGTCGAGCGCAGCCGTCTCGTCCTGGAACCGGCGCCGTGCGTCCTCCCGCTCGCGCTCGATCGTCACTGCGTCCAGGGCACCGACCCGGTGGAGCTCCGCGAGCAACCGCTCGTTCTCCGCACGCAGCCCGTCGGCCGACGCCGCGAGCTCCCGCGCTCGCCGCCTCGCGCCGAACAGCGGGATCCCCGGGTCCCCCGTGGGCTGCCCGGTCGCGGTGCTCGACGACACGGCGGGCGGCGCGGCGAGCGGCACTGGCACGGGGCTGGGCGGAGCGGACGCAGTGGCCGGTGCAGGCTCCGGTGCGATCGGCACCCAGAACTGCCAGCCCGGCGGGGGTTGCGGCCAATCCGATGGCGGCGTCCATCCGTCCGGCGGCACCCACCCCTCCGGCGGCGCCGGCCAGCTCGGTGGTGAGTTCCATCGATACCCCTGCGTGCTCATGCGTTCTCCTAACACCCTTGTGCTTCCACGTACGATCGTTCGCGCCGTGCATGGACGCGCATCTCCCACACGAACGCTCGGTGGCGGCGGAGCACTCGCCGGTACCGACGCAGCGCAGCCACGCCCTGCCAGACGAGCACCCCGGGAACCGCGAAGGCCGCGACGATCACGGCCACGGAGAACACCATCGCCAGAGCGAGCCCTCGCACTACGCCACCTGGGGCAGCTACTGAGTGCTCGACGACCGAGCCGATCGCCCGAGCAAGAGGATCCATCAGCGTCGGTGCAAGAATCGCGAGCCCGACGAGCCACCAGCGGAAGGCGCCGCGGGCGGGGTCGGCACCGGCCTGCCTGAGGTCCTTGGTACGCCCACGGTGCTCAGCGAAACGGAGGCTGCCGACGCCCAGAGACCCGAGCACGACGATCCCGAAGAACGCCACCCCGAGCGGGAGGTACAGATCCTCGACATCCGCCACAGCCGTGATCCCGAGAGCGGCCATCAACGCGAGCCCCGTGGCGGTGGCGATCGCCTCGACGCGATCAGAGCGCTGCCCGGGTGCGGAGCGGTTCACGGGCGCGGTACGCCAGCCCCACGACCGCTGCATCGCGCCAGCGATAGGGAGCAACAGCAGGAGGCAGACGACGACGGCACCCACCACGGGGGAGGCTGGCCAGGACCCGATGCGGTCGTCGAGCAGCTGCGCCCCGGACGCGAGCCATCCTCGACGCTGAGCGAGAGCGACGGCTGTGGGGAGACCGAGTACCAGCGGGACGACGAGGACCCAGCCTCCCAGACGACCACCTCGCGCCAGCTCGGGGAGCATGTGATCCCGGACTTCGAGAGCAACGAGAAGTCCCACCATGACGACCGACACGACAGCGACCCACTGACCGGCGAGGTCGACCAGCGGTGTGCGGATCCCGACGAGTGCCCACACCATGACGGCACCCACGACCGCCGCAGCGCTCCCGAGCCCGATCAGCGTTGCGGCTCGGATCCCGACCCGCTGGAGCGTCGTCGACAACGTGAGGCGCAGGCTGACCGCCACCGACCGTACTTCCTCGATCCCGCACTGCCTGCGCCACGCGACGAGCAGCGCCGGGATGCTCGGCGCGGTCATCGACGCGTCCGCCAAGCGCTTCCACGCTCGGGCGTCGAACATCTCGGAGCGGTAGGCCACCTCGCCGATCGCGGTCGGGGTGGGCTCCTTCCCCTGCAGCCGCAACCCGAGGGCGATCAGCTGCTGGCGTCGTTCCTCGGCATCCGGCACGGTCTCGTGCTCGCGGAGCTCGCGACTCATCGACGTGGCCCAGGCCTCGTCGACAGGATCCCCCGGTTCCCAGCAGAATCGCTCCGCCAGAACCAGACGGAGCAGCTCCTGCCGACGCGCACCGCTCTCCGGCACCCGGTACAGCCCGCCCAGCGTCCCCACCGTGACCACAGCTCCGGCGACCGTCGCCATGCCGAGCGCCAGGCACACGATCTCGACCAGCATGTTCCTCCCCCTGGCAGAACAAACAGACCTTTCTGACTTACCGCCGGCGGCTCCCCAACGTCGGAAGGCCGCCGCGGGACTCGCGGGCGCGGTAGAGCGTGTCGTCGAGGTCCTCGCCAGCAGGACCGTCGTCGAGGTCGAGGATCGCCCGCTCGCGGAACCGCGCCTCGCGACGCAGGAGATAGGTCGGGCGGTCCTCGTCCGTCTCCTCCCGGATACGACGACGCGGGGTCTCGGCCAGGGCGTCCAGGTCCGGCACGCTCGGGCTCGCGGCGGTCGGGGCGGCCCCGTTCCGTGTAGTCGTGCCCGACGGCGCAGCGTCCGTCCGCGCGGCACCTCGCCTCGCGGTGCGGCGCGGGCCGGGGCAGACGGCGGTGCTGGCCTCATCCAGGTGCGGCGGCCACGACCCGTCCGGGTTCGCGGCGATCGCGCGTCCGCACGTCGGGCACCCCCGGCGAGCGGACGACGCGGGCGCGGGCGTGCTGGACCCCGGCGACACGTGCGGCACCGTCATAGCCCTGCCATCTCGGCCGTCTCGCGCACCCGGAGCTTCCCCGACATGAGTTGCGGCAGCAGCGTGTCCCGGGTCGCGGCGAGGGTCACGTTCTCGGCCTGAGCAGCGAGTGAGCGAGCACCGAGGGCGTCGACCTGTGCGAGCAACGACGGCTCGAGTCGGCGCGGGTCGGGTACGAGCGTCGCGAGCATCTCGGCCGGCTTCACGCGCTGGTGGCTGCCCGACGTGCCGGCAACCATCCCCTCGAGCGCGGCCCCGAAGCGCGGTTGCGACGTCAGCGCCCACAGCACCGTGGTCGAGCACGCCGTCGGGACGAGGACGACGAACTCCGTCGACGCCAGAGCGGGCTCCTCGGGAAGATGCGGGAGGTTCCAGACGCGAGGGAACCGCGGGTTCAGTTTCGAGACGAGGACCGACGGTTCGGAGACAAGGAACTTGTTGCTCTTGATCGACTCAGGTGCGACGACCTCGGGGCCGGTTCCAATGTCAAAGGCGGGCAGGCTGTAGTGCGCAACGCGGGGCACCGGCATCACCTCGGGATTGACCGTCAGTCGCGAGTGAACCGCGATCTCGCTCACCGGCACGTTCGGCTCACCCAGCGCGAGAAGACTCCGAGCGAGGCCGTGGGCGGTAACGGCAAGTCGGGTGTTGGCCGCGATCTTGTCGTCGAGCGCACCGAGAACCTCAGCGATCGCGTGCTGACGACGAAGACTAGGCAGCGGAATCTCAATGGCCTCGATTTGCGCCTTTGTCAGCGCCTTCCGCGTTGCTCCGCCCGAGGCAATAGTGAGCAGTTCCGCGCGAACTCCGGGCGCTACCAGAAAACCCTGGAGAAACCTTGGGACGACCGATCCGTTGCTGCGCAAGATTGCAACATGCTGGCTTACTCGCGCAGGAAGGACATCGTCCGGCACGAGGCAACACCTCAGCACGGAGTCACCCGTGATATTGAGCAACACGTCCCCTGATTGCACCTCGACACCCTTGAGCTGGTCCGCAGCGTCGTCGTTAATGCGCACCAAACCGGTCTCGTCGAATCGGTTGTCGTGAACGTTCTGGCTGCGGATGAACGCAATGCCTAAGTCCTGATACACCGTGGACCCACCTCGCGGCGTCGCGCCGCTACCGATCTTGCTGCAGAGCTCCGCCAGTCGGACCAAGGGGATCGTCGACTCGACCTCAGCCATCGATCCGGCCCAGCTGCTCGCGGACGACCTGCTCCAGCCGTGCAGATTCCTCGAACTGCCCGAAGAGGTCCTTGGTGAGCCTCGCGATCTTCTCCTCGACGGGCTCGCGGTCGCCCTCGACCTCGGCGGCGCCGACGTAGCGACCGGGCGTCAGGGCGTAGCCGGCGTCCTTGATCTCGGCGAGCGTCGCGGAGTAGGCGAAGCCGGGGACGTCCTCGTAGGTGAGCCCGGCGTCGACGGCGGACTTCGTCCCGCGCCAGGCGTGGAACGTGCCGGCGATGGTGGCGATGTCGTCGTCGGACAGCGCACGCTCGGCGCGGTCGACCATGTGGCCGAGGTTCCGCGCGTCGAGGAAGAGCACCTGCCCGGTGCGGTCGACGGACCCGCGCGAGCCCGCTGTCTTGTCCTTGGCGAAGAACCACACGCACACGGGAATCCCGGTCGAGCGGAAGAGCTGCGTGGGCAGCGCGACCATGCAGGAGACGAGGTCGGCCTCGACGAGCTGGGCGCGAATCTCGCCCTCGCCCCCCGAGTTGGACGACATGGACCCGTTGGCCATGACCACACCGGCGGACCCGCCGGGCGCGAGCTTGGACAGGATGTGCTGGATCCAGCCGTAGTTGGCGTTCCCCGCGGGCGGGACGCCGTAGCGCCAGCGGGCGTCGTCGGTGGCCCGTGCCCAGTCCTTAATGTTGAAGGGTGGGTTGGCCATGACGTAGTCCATCTGCACGTCGGGGTGCAGGTCGCGCGCGAACGTGTCCCCCCAGCGCGAGCCGAGCTGGCCGGTGAGGCCGTGCACGGCGAGGTTCATCTTGGCCATGCGCCAGGTGCGCTCGTTGAGCTCCTGCCCGTACACGGAGATCGCCTGCGGGTCGGCGCCGTGCCGCTCGAGGAACTTCTCGGCCTGGACGAACATGCCACCGGACCCGCACGCCGGGTCGTACACGCGGCCCGCGTACGGCTCGAGCATCTCGACGAGCACGCGCACCACGCCGGGGGGCGTGTAGAACTCGCCGCCGCGCTTGCCCTCGGCGGCGGCGAACTTCGCGAGGAAATACTCGTACACCTCGCCGAGCACGTCGCGGGCCCGGATCGCGCCGACGCCGGTGAACCGCGCCGAGCTGAACAGGTCCACGAGCTCGCCGAGGCGACGCTGGTCCACGCTGTTCGAGTTGAAGATCGTCGGGAGCGTCGCGGCGAGCGCCGGGTTCGACCCCATGATGTGCACCATCGCGTCGTCGACGAGCTCGCCGATCGTCGCACCGGGCTCCTCGGGCGTGGCCGCCCGCCCCTTGGCGTGCCGCGCGAGGTAGGCCCAGCGCGAGCGCGTCGGGACCCAGAACACGCCCGCACCGCGGTACTCGTCCTGGTCCTCCAGCAGCGGCTGCGCGTCCTCCTCGCTCAGGCCGTCCGCGACGCACTCGGCGAGGATCGCGCCGCGCCGCTCCTCGAACGCGTCGGAGACGTACTTGAGGAACACGAGCCCCAGGACCACGTCCTTGTACTGGCTCGCGTCCATGGAGCCGCGGAGCTTGTCCGCGGCCTTCCACAGCGTGTCCTTGAGCTCCTTCATGGTGGTCGCCGTGCTCGGCGTGGCCACCGCCTGCTTCGTCCTCGGGGGCACTTCTGCTCGCTTCCTCGAATGGTCCTCGTGAACAGCCCTGCTCACGAGCCGGGCTCATCCTTGCGCATGCGTACGACACCGGTCGTGACGCCGTCGACCAGCACCCGTTCCAGCTCCTCGAGCCGCGCCAGCTCGGCACGGGCCGCGGCGCGGCGTGCACGCACCCGCGCGAGCGCCGCGACGACGTCGTCCGCCTGGTCCACCGGGACGAGCCGCACGTCCCAGGACCGCCAGCGGGTCCCCCGGGCCTGCGCCGCGACGTCACGCGCGAGCACCTCGGGCACGAGCAGCACCCCGGGACCGACGGCGCCCGGCCGCTCCCCCGGACCGCGCGCCCGCAGGCGCAGCACCCGGGCAGGGAAGGCGACCACGGAGAAGCCCGCGGTGTCGACGATCGCGGCGGGGCGCGGCGTCGTGCAGAACACGACGTCGCCCGGCTCGGTGAGACGTCCCGCCGGATAGCGGGCGGCGAACCCGAGCCGGTCGACGACACGCGCCCCGATCTCCAGGTCACCGAGCAGCTCGGGCACGCCGAGGACGCGCGACTCACCCGCCGGGTCGTCGCCGGGCGCGCGCACGTCGGCGTCGTCGAGCCGGTTGCCCGGCACACGGCGCACGACACCGCCCTCGACGACGCTGCCCAGCCGCACCCGGCTCGCCGGCTCGGCGTCGCCGCGCTCGACCTTGACGCCGAGCGCGGGCCGCGAGTCGCCGTCGATGCCGTCGACGAGCTCGGTCGCGCGCGACACCGCGGCACCGCCGTCGTCGCGCGCGACCGGCTCGACCGGGCGGGCGACCTCTACCACGCTCCCCTGTGCGGCGAGCAGCTCACGGGTGTGCACGAACCGGGAGTACCGGAAGGTGTGCCGCGCGACGTCGTCCGACGTGCCGAGCGCCGCGACGACGTCGGTCACGAGGTCCTCGACCACCCCACCGGGGAACGCACCCCGAACGGGCGAGACCCCCGAGAGGTCGGCCACGGTCATCCAGCGGTCCGCGATGTCGAGGTCCGGGTCGGGGTCGCCGCCCCGGACAACCCAGAGCGCGAGGCGCTCGCGTGAGCGCTCCACGAGGAGGCCAGCGGGCAGGAGCACCGCCGCGCGCAGGCGGTTCGGTCGCAGCATGGCCGAGCGCACCGACTCCGCCTCGGGCGACGACGATCCGTCGATCAGCGCGCTGGCCGGCCCGATCACGAGCGCGTACTGACCGTCGGCGAGGCCGAGCACGAGGTCGTCGACGAGGTCGAGGACGGCGACGTCGTCCAGCGCACCGGAGCCGACCGGCGGGACCTGGGTCACCACGAGCGGGAGCTCGTGAGACCCGGGAGTACCGGAAACGGACTCGGCCTCCAACGGCCGCACCGACCAGCCGTGCGCGCCGAGCCGGCGGCGGACGAGGCGGTGGGCGTCGCCCGTCGGCACGTGGGCCGTCGGGGACTCGACGACCTCGCCGCGGCCGAGGACGGCTGCCAGGAGGTCCCCGCAGCCCGGGTACGGGTCGGCGACGGCGCGCTCCACCGTCACGCCCGACGCCGCGTGGTCGCCCCCGACGGCGCCCGCCAGGTCCGCGACGAGCGCGAGCGCGGCGGGCGCGAGCGCCGACCGGGAGAGCTCGTCACGACCCGCGCGGAACCGGTCGGCGAGCAGTGCCTCCACCGCGGCCCCGGCCGTGTACGCCGACCCGGCGGCAAGGTCCGCGAGCGCCGTGAACCGGTCGAGGTGATCCCCGAGCGCCTCGACCTCCGCGTAGAGGGCGTCGTCGTCCGGGTCGAGCTCGTCCGCCAGGTCGAGGACGTCGTCCGCGTCGAGGGACGCGAGGGGCTCGGACACGTAGGCCTTGAGTCGCAGGAGCGCGGTGAGCCCGGCGAAGGCGACGTCGCGGTCCGGGCCGGACGCGTCGTCGAGCACGGCCCGCAGCGCGACGTCCGCGCGGAACGCGCGGTTGTTGCCGAGGCCGCTCGCCTCGACCCAGTCCGCCACGTCCGACGCGCGGAACAGCAGCGCCTCGGAGCGCGACCGTCCCGGGACGGTGACCGCCCGTCGCACCGGCGCGGGGAACGGCGTGACGCCCGTGGCGTGGCGCCGGCGCCAGACCGACACCACCGGACGTCGGACGTGGGCGAGCTCGGCGACGTCGGCGAGCGTGAGGCGCAGGTCCGCGAGCAGCGGCGACGGCGCGGGGATCGCAGGAGAAACAGTCACGGTGCGCACCTCCCCAGGTCGTGTTCGTCGTCGAGGTCCCGACACTATCGGGATCCGGGGACGATGGACGCAATGGCGCGATAAGGCCTCTTATCGCTCTTTGTATCGCCATGCCGGGTGCAGATCGAGAACGCTCCTCCATGACCGGTCACCGCGGCCGGCGCAGGGCGAAGGAGCTCGCATGACCCCGATCAGCCACGTGAGGTGCCGGTGCGGGTCCGTGTACCCCCTCCACGAGGGACGCGGCCTGTGCCCGCACTGCGTGTGCCTCACCCCGCCCGGCGACCGAGCCGCGGCCGAGCCGGACGCCGACGAGGACTGAGCTCCGACACCCCGGTCTCGCTGCACCCAGCATCGCATCGCATCGCATCGCATCGCATCGCATCGCATCGCATCGCATCGCAAGGAGGCCACCATGCCGTTCATCCGCTCCGTCCGGGTCGCGCACCCGGGCACCACCAACGAGCACGTCGTCGAGGTCCGCTACTCGACCACCACGACCGGACCGCTCCGCGCCGGGACCCGGGAGGCCGTGCACGCCGCCATCCGCCGCGGCGAGCGCTTCCGCACGTTCGACGAGCGCACGCACAACCAGGCCGACGTCGTCGCCCGCGTGAGCCCGCGCGGGACCCGCTACATCACGTCCGTCGCGAACGGACGCGAGACCGACAACCTCCTGCATCTCCCCCGCCACTGAGCGCGCCCCGACCCACCGACGCCATGCCGAACCGAAGGAGCACCATGTCCCCGTACAGCCAGCCCCTGTCCGTGCCCCCGCTGCGCGGCGTCCGCGCCGTCGCAGCGGCCCTCTCGCTCGTCGGGTCGCTCACCGCGTGCGGTCTCGCGGCGCCGGTCGCCCCGGAGGTGACCCCGACCGCGTCGTCGACCTCGGCCGAGCCGACCGGCGCCGAACCCACCCTGACCGGCACGTACCAGGAGGGCTACGACCTCGGGTACGAGCACGGGTCGACGACGGGCGCGCGCGCGGGTGCCGACTTCCTCGCCGAGCGGACCGAGGAGTTCAACGACGGCTACGAGGCCGGCTACTCCACCGGCAAGGACGAAGCCGAGGCTGCGAACCAGAACCCCGTGACGTCGTTCGGCACGCCCATGGAGTGGGAGGACGGTCTCACGCTCACCGTCACCAACGACGGCTACTTCACCCCGAGCGAGTGGGCGGCCGTCGGGGACTTCCCCACCTACCTCAGCTTCACGTTCACCGTCACCAACGGGACGGCCACCACCTGGTCCTCGTCCGGGTACACCCAGGTCACGAGCGGGGGTACCGCAGGCGACGAGGTGTTCGACTCCGGCCAGGGCTACGGCGGCGCACCCACGGCCCCGGTCCTCCCGGGGCAGTCGATCACCTGGAAGCAGGGGTTCGGAGTCACGGACCCGGCCGACCTCACCATGAACGTCTCGCTCGACTGGGACCACGTCGACGTCGTCTACACGACGGTCGAGGACGCCTGGACTTTCTAGGGACCCGCGAGGGCGTCGAGCGCCTGCCACTCGTCGTCGGCGAGCAGGCGCGACCGGATGATGAAGCGCACGCCCTCGGGCGCCTCGACGCTGAACCCCGCGCCGCGACCGGGCACGACGTCGATCGTCAGGTGGGTGTGCTTCCAGTACTCGAACTGTGCGCGGCTCATCCAGACGGGCACGACGAACCGGCCCGCCGCGCCGTCCGCCCCGGCGGGGCCGTCCGCGCCGGCGCCGTCCGTGGGACCGGGCGCGTCGACGACGAGGTCACCGAGGTGCACGTCGGCGTCGCCGAGCAGGAAGTCGCCCTGCGGGTAGCACATGGGCGACGACCCGTCGCAGCACCCGCCGGACTGGTGGAACATGAGCTCGCCGTGGACCGTCCGCAGCCGCGCGAGCAGCGCCGCGGCGTCGTCGGTGAGCGCGACGCGCGCGGGCATCGCGCCCACCGGGCGGACCGAGGAAACGTCGTCGACCACGAAACTCTCCAAGTGTCGGCCGACCAGGCGATCCCGGCGCCGCGAGCAGGTGGTCGTGGTCCGTCCGGACGGCCGGACGAGCCAAGACCACCTGCTCGGCGGCCGGGGGGAGCCGAGCCCGTGGTCGGTGGGGCGGGCAGGGCGGGTGGGGTTGGTCTAGAAGAAGCCCAGCTTCTGGGCCGAGTAGGAGACGAGGAGGTTCTTCGTCTGCTGGTAGTGGTCGAGCATCATCTTGTGGTTCTCGCGCCCGACGCCGGAGCCCTTGTACCCGCCGAACGCGGCGGCGGCGGGGTACGCGTGGTAGCAGTTCGTCCACACGCGCCCGGCCTCGATGGTGCGGCCCGCGCGGTAGGCGGTGTTCCCCGACCGCGACCAGACGCCGGCGCCGAGCCCGTAGAGGGTGTCGTTGGCGATGGTCATGGCGTCGTCGAAGTCGGAGAAGTCGGTGACCGCGACGACGGGCCCGAAGATCTCCTCCTGGAAGATCCGCATCGAGTTCTTGCCCTCGAAGATCGTGGGCGTCACGTAGTACCCGCCCGCGAGGTCGCCGCCGAGCTCGGCGCGCGACCCGCCGGTGAGGACCTTCGCACCCTCGGCCTTGCCGATCTCGATGTACGACAGGATCTTCTCGAGCTGGTCGTTCGACGCCTGCGCGCCGATCATCGTCTCGGTGTCGAGCGGGTTGCCCTGCTTGACGGCCTGGGTCCGGGCGACCGCGTCGCCGAGGAACGTGTCGTAGATCGACGACTGGATGAGGGCGCGCGACGGGCACGTGCACACCTCGCCCTGGTTGAGGGCGAACATCGTGAACCCCTCGAGAGCCTTGTCGTAGAAGTCGTCGCGAGCGTCCGCGACGTCGGAGAAGAAGATGTTCGGCGACTTGCCGCCGAGCTCGAGCGTGACCGGGATGATGTTCTGGCTCGCGTACTGCATGATCAGGCGGCCGGTCGTCGTCTCGCCCGTGAACGCGATCTTGCGGATGCGCGGGCTGGACGCGAGCGGCTTGCCCGCCTCGACGCCGAACCCGTTGACGACGTTCACCACCCCGGGCGGCAGCAGGTCCCCGACGATGTCCATCAGGAAGAGGATCGACGCGGGGGTCTGCTCGGCCGGCTTGAGCACGACGCAGTTGCCCGCCGCGAGCGCCGGGGCGAGCTTCCACACGGCCATGAGGATCGGGAAGTTCCACGGGATGATCTGGCCGACGACGCCGAGCGGCTCGTGGAAGTGGTACGCGATGGTGTCCTCGTCGATCTCCGAGATCGACCCCTCCTGCGCGCGGATCGCGCCCGCGAAGTAGCGGAAGTGGTCGATCGCGAGCGGGATGTCGGCGGCGAGGGTCTCGCGGACGGGCTTGCCGTTCTCCCACGACTCGGCGACGGCGATCCGCTCGAGGTTCTCCTCCATGCGGTCGGCGATCTTGTTGAGGATGTTGGCGCGCTCGGTCGCGCTCGTGCGGCCCCACGACCGGGCGGCGCCGTGCGCGGCGTCGAGCGCGCGCTCGATGTCGTCGGCGGTGCCGCGCGCGACCTCAGTGAACGTCCGGCCGGTCACCGGGCTGGGGTTCTCGAAGTACTGCCCGCCGGCCGGCGCGACGTACTCGCCGCCGATCCAGTGGTCGTACCGGGCCTTGTACTCGGCGATCGCCCCGTCCGTGCCGGGGGCTGCGTAGACCGTCATCGTCTGCCTCCTCGCAGTGCTGACTCGCAGTGCTGGTCCTCGCCGCGCTCCTGGGGAGGTCGCCGTCGGGCGGGGAGCGTCCGACGGCGGTGCGCGGCCCGGCGCCTCGTCGCGCCGTGCGGCCGACGGTAGGCACCGCAGGGTTGCAGGACCGTTGCAGCGGGCGGATTGCCGGACCTCAGGCGAGCTCGTCGTCGAGCAGGTCGAGGTGGGCGCGGGCGCGGACCCACAGCGGGCTGCCGTGGTCGGCGACGCGCTGCAGCCGCGTCCACGCGGCGTGGTCCTCGGCACCGTCGTCGGTGCGCGTCCACGCGTCGAGCACGTCGGCGCCGCCCGCGGCCACGACGGCGGTGCGCAGCTCGGCCGCGAGCTCGGCGCGCAGGTGCTCGACGGCGGGCGCGCCGGAGCGCGGCAGGAGCGGCGCGCGGTAGGCGGCGACGGCGCCGCGGACGTCGCCCGCCCCGAGGTGGTCCCGCACGACGTCGGCGTCGGTCCGCAGGGGTCGTGCGAGCCGGTAGGGGCGCGACCCCGCGAGGAGCGCGCCCGCGACGCGCCGCAGGCGCGACACCTCGGCGCGGACGGTCACGTCGGAGAGCTCGCCGGGGTGCAGCAGGACGGCGAGCTCGTCGGCGGACAGCCCGCGGGGGTGCGTCGCGAGGAGCACGAGGATCTCGGCGTGGCGCAGCGACAGGCGGTGGTCGAGGCCGTCGGGCGACCGCAGCACGGGCGCCGTCCCGAGCACGAGCAGCTCGGGCGCGCCGTCGCGGGGCGGTCCTGGGACCCGGCCGGGTCCGTCGTCGGGTCCCGTCGTCGCGGCGCGCTGGGCGAGCTCGCGCTCGAGGCTCAGCACGGTCGCGCGCACGAGCGAGAGCACGACGCCCGACGCGGCGGACTGGCGCCCGGTGACGTCGAGGACCCCGAGGACGCGCCCGGTCGCGGGGTCGTGGACGGGCACGGCCGTGCAGCTGAACGCCTGCACGGGCCGGGAGAAGTGCTCGGCGCCGAGCACCTGGACGGGACTGCGCGTCGCGAGCGCCGTCCCGGGCGCGTTCGTGCCGACGCGTTCCTCGCGCCACACCGACCCCTCGACGAACCCGACGCGGTCGACGGCGTCGCGCAGCGCCCGGTCGCCCTCGACCCACAGGAGGCGGCCGGCGTCGTCGGACACCGCGACGACGAGGCCGTCGTCGGCGGCGGCGTCGACGACGAGCTCGCGCACGACGGGCATGACGCCGGCGAGCGGGTGCGCCTCGCGGTACGCGACGAGGTCGTCGTGGGCGAGGCCCGAGTCGGTGCGGGGCGCCTCCGGGTCGACGCCGCTGTGCACGGACCGGCGCCACGAGTCGGCGACGAGCGGGTGGACGCCGCGCGGGAGGATGCCGTGGTCGAGGAACGAGCGGTAGGCGGCGCGGACGGAGCGCGGGTCGCGGCGCGCGTCGGGGCGGCGCGGGTGCTCCTCGGAGCGGGGCGGCGGTGCTGGAGTGCGCGGCACGGGACCTCCACGTCGTCGTGCGGTGCTGGGGCCAGTGTAGGTCGCACGGGGGGCCGCGCGAGCGGGCGTCAGCCGGTCCCGGGCGGCGTGTGACCGGCGACCTCGCGCGCGACGCGGCGCAGCGCGCCGAGGACGGCGGTGGTCGCGGCGGTGGGCGCCGCCCCGCGCCGCACGGCCGCGTACACCGGGCGCGTGCGGGGCACGCGGAGCGGGCGGGCGTCGACGGCGTACCGCGGGTCGACGGCGAGGCCCGGCAGCAGCGCGACGGACAGCCCGGCCTCGACGTGCGCGAGCAGCAGCTCGTAGCTGGGCAACCGGGCGACGACGCGCGGCTCGAAGCCGGCCTCGCGGCACGCGCTCTCGACGAGCGTGGACAGGTAGCGCCCGGGCAGGTCGGCGGCCCACCGCGCGTCGGCGAGGTGCGCGAGGTCGGCCGGCTCACCGGGGGCCCGGTCACCACGCGGCGTGACGAGCACGACGGGGTCCTCGAGCAGCGGGACGGTCGCGACGTCGGGCCCCGCGAGCAGCGCGCCGTCGAGCAGGTCGGCGGTCACCGCGACGTCGACGTCCGCCCGCCGGAGCGCGGGCCCGCTCTCGCGCGGGTCCAGCTCGTCGACCTCGACCTCCACGCGCGGGTGCTCGACGGCGAGCCGCGCCGCGAGCGGGATGACGAGCGCGCGCACAGCGCTCGAGAACGCGGCGACGCGCACGACCCCGGCGGGCTCGCCGTCGGGGTGGGCGAGCTCGGCCTCGGCGAGCGCCATCTGGTCGAGGATGACGCGCGCGTGCCGGGCGAGCGTGCGGCCCGCGGGCGTGAGGCGGACGCGTCGGCCCGTGCGCTCCAGGAGGCGTGCGCCGGTCTCGGCCTCGAGCGCGGCGAGCTGCGCGGAGACGGCGGACGGGCTCAGGTGGAGCGAGGCCCCGACGGCACGCACGGTCCCCAGGCTCTCGAGCCGGGCGAGGATCTGCAGCCGGGCGGCGTTGAGCACGCACGCGCCTCCCCTCCCTGTGCTGGTTCTCCGCACAGACTGTACGCAGACTCGTGCTGTACGCGCACAAGGATGCGTCCCTACGCTCCGAGGATGACTCTCTCGCCCTCCCCCGCGCCCGCCCGCCCGTCCGCCCCCGGCGCGGGCCCGGCTGCGGCCGCCGCGGACGACGCCGCGCGCTTCTGGGCCGACGCCGACCGCCACCTCGTGCGGTACGGCGGCCCGTTCACACCGGAGATCGTCGAGAGCGCGTCGGGCAGCTTCGTCACGACGGCGGACGGGCGCCGGGTCCTCGACTTCACGTCCGGGCAGATGAGCGCGATCCTCGGGCACAGCCACCCCGCGATCGTCGAGACGGTGCGCCGCCAGGTCGGGACGCTCGACCACCTCTTCTCCGGGATGCTGTCGCGCCCGGTCGTCGACCTCGCGCGCCGGCTCGCGGGGACGCTGCCCGACCCGCTCGAGAAGGTGCTCCTGCTGACGACCGGCGCCGAGTCGAACGAGGCCGCGATCCGGATGGCGAAGCTCGTCACGGGACGGCACGAGGTCGTCTCGCTCGCCGGGTCGTGGCACGGCATGACGCACGCCGCGGCCGCCGCGACGTACAGCGCGGGCCGCCGCGGCTACGGCCCGACGGCGCCCGGCAACCTCGTCGTCCCGGTGCCCAACGCGTACCGGCCCGACCACGTCGCGCCCGACGGCACGCACGACTGGCGCCGTCAGCTCGACCTCGCGTTCGACCTCGTCGACGTGCAGTCGACGGGCAGCCTCGCGGCGTGCCTCGTCGAGCCGATCCTCAGCTCGGGCGGGATCGTCGAGCTCCCGCCCGGCTACCTCGCCGCGCTGCGCGACAAGTGCCACGAGCGGGGGATGCTCCTGATCCTCGACGAGGCGCAGACGGCGCTGTGCCGCACCGGCTCCTGGTACGCGTTCGAGGGGCGCGACGGCGAGGAGCCCGTGGTCCCCGACATCCTCACCCTCTCCAAGACCCTCGGCGCCGGGCTCCCGCTCGCTGCGGTCGTCACGAGCGCCGAGATCGAGGCGCGCGCGCACGAGCGCGGCTTCCTCTTCTTCACGACGCACGTCTCCGACCCGCTCGTCGCGGCGGTCGGCTCCACGGTGCTCGACGTCCTGGAGGAAGGGCGGATGGACGCCCGCGCGCGTGTGCTCGGCGACCGCCTGCGCACCGGGCTGCTCGACCTCCAGGACCGCCACGCGACGATCGGCGACGTGCGCGGTCGCGGACTGCTCCAGGGCATCGAGCTCGTGCTGGACCGCGAGACGAAGGAGGGCGCCGACGCCCTCGGTGCCCTCGTGACCCGGCGGGCGCTCGAGCTCGGGCTCCACATGAACGTCGTGCAGCTCCGCGGCATGGGCGGCGTGTTCCGCATCGCCCCGCCGCTCACCGTGAGCGAGGAGGAGCTCGACCTCGGCCTCGAGCTGCTCGACCAGGCGCTCGGCGACGCGACGCGCGAGCTCCTGGGCTGACGGCCCCTCACCCGGGCGGGTCGGCCACCCGTCGCGCGCCGACGGCGAGCACCCCGTCGCGCACGACCGTCACCGGGCCGAGCGCGGGGACGTCGAGCGACGCGCGGACGCCGTCGAGGACGCGGCCGTCGGCGCCGTCGGGCGTCTGATGGACGAGCCAGAGCGCTCCGCCCGGGGCGAGCAGCGCGGCGAGGGCGCTCGCCTCGGCGTGGGCCACGCGCGTCCAGAAGACGTTGACGTCCACCGCGAACGCGACGTCGAACGGGCCGCCGGGGACGTCCGGACCGCCGGTCGCCGCGAGCTCCCCGCGCCGCACGACGAGGCGGCCGTCGTCGACAGCGACCCGGTTGCGCGCGGTCGTGCGGGCGACCGCCGTGGCGGACCGGTCGAGCGCGACGTACCGCACGCCGGGGTGGGTGGCGAGCACGAGCTCGGCGGCCGCCCCGGGGCCGGGTCCGATCTCGAGCACGGCCTCGTCGCCGCGGAGGTCGAGCAGCGCCACGGCCCGCCGCACGCGCTCCGGGACGGTGGCGGTCACACGTCCAGTGTGGCCACCCGAGCGGGCGGCCGCAGCGTGCGTTTACACCGTCTCAGCATGCGTCGCGAGCCTTCCGTGATGCGGACGGCAGACCTAGCCTGACGAGCGAACGCCCACCACGCGCCCGGAGGACACGATGCCCGCACCGCTCGACACCAGCGAGAAGATCACGCAGTACGCCCACCCCGACCGCCTCGTGAGCACCGACTGGCTCGCCGAGCACCTGGGCGAGCCGGGCGTCGTCGTCGTCGAGTCCGACGAGGACGTGCTGCTCTACGAGACCGGGCACATCCCCGGCGCGGTGAAGATCGACTGGCACACCGACCTCAACGACCCCGACACGCGTGACTACATCGACGGCAAGGGCTTCGCCCAGCTCCTCGGCGGCAAGGGCATCGCGCGCGACACGACGATCGTCGTCTACGGCGACAAGAACAACTGGTGGGCGGCCTACGCGGCGTGGGTCTTCACGCTGTTCGGCCACGAGGACGTCCGCCTGCTCGACGGCGGCCGCGGCAAGTGGATCGCCGAGGGCCGCGAGGTCACGACGGACGTCCCCGAGCCGGTCGCGGTCGAGTACCCGGTCGTCGAGCGCGACGACGTGACGATCCGCGCGTTCAAGGAGGACGTCCTCGCGCACATCGGCAACGGGCCGCTCGTCGACATCCGCTCTCCGCAGGAGTACACCGGCGAGCGCCTCCACATCCCCGACTACCCGGAGGAGGGCGTGCTGCGCGGCGGGCACATCCCGACGGCGCGCAACGTCCCGTGGGCGACGGCGGTCGCCGAGGACGGCACCTACAAGTCGCGCGAGCAGCTCGAGGCGATCTACCAGGAGGGCGGCCTCGGCCTCGCGACGGACGACGAGGTCGTCACCTACTGCCGCATCGGCGAGCGGTCGAGCCACACGTGGTTCGCGCTCACGTACCTGCTCGGCTTCGACAAGGTCCGCAACTACGACGGCTCGTGGACCGAGTGGGGCAACGCGGTGCGCGTGCCGATCGTCAAGGGCGAGGAGCCCGGCGAGGCCCCGGCGTCGCTCAGCTGACCCGCGCCCCGCGCGAGCGTGCCCGACGGCGCGCGGCCCGTCCCCCGGGACGGACCGCGCGCCGTCGGCGTGCCGCGGGCATACGTCACGTCCGCGGAGCGTTCCGCACGGTGGGACTGCCGTCCCGCCGCCCCGGCCCCGATGCGAGGATCGCCACCATGAGCTCCCCCTCCGACGCTTCGCCCGACCTGCCCGCGACGCTCGCGGAGATCCGCGAGGACTTCCTCGCGATGCCGGAGCGCGAGCGCCTCCAGCTGCTGCTCGAGTTCGCGAACGAGCTGCCCGACCTCCCCGAGCGCTACGCGAGCGCGCCCGGTCTGCTGGAGCGGATCGAGGAGTGCCAGTCTCCGGTGCGGGCCTTCGCGGAGGTCGACGACGCAGGCGTCGTGCACTTCTACGCGACCGCACCCGCCGAGGCCCCGACGACGCGCGGCTTCGCGTCGATCCTCGCGCAGGGCCTCTCGGGCCTGACGGTGCAGGAGGTGCTCGACGTGCCCGACGACTTCCCGATGTCGATCGGCCTGACGCGCGCGGTGAGCCCGCTGCGCATCGGCGGCATGAACGGCATGCTCACGCGCGCCAAGCGCCAGGTCCGCGAGCAGGTAGCGGCCCGCTCCTGACGGGAGGTCCCGCACGGATCGCCGAGCATGCGGTTGCCGCCCGCCCGGCCGCCACGACGGGACGTATCCGCATGGTCGGCCTCAGTCGCTCCGGTGACGTCAGGCGCGTCAGTCTCGGAGGGCCAGGCGTCTCGCCAGGACGGCGCAGACGACGAGCTGGAGCTGGTGGAAGACGATCACCGGAACCGCCACGACGCCGGCGACCGCGACGGGGAACAGCACGCTCGCCATGGGCAGGCCCGTCGCGAGCGACTTCTTCGACCCGCACATGAGGAGCGCGACCCGGTCCTCGGTCGAGAGCCCCAGCGCCGCGCCGCCCCACCACGTGGCCGCGAGCATGACGGCGAGGACGAGCGCGCTGACGACGAGCAGCGCGACGATCGACCACCCGGACACGCTCGACCACACGCCCGCCGACGACGCCGCCGCGACCGCCCCGAACACCACGACGAGGATCGTGCCGCGGTCGACGCCGAGCGTGAGCCAGCGCCGCGCGCGGACCCAGTCCCCCGCCCACGGCTGGAGGAGCTGCCCGACGACGAACGGCAGCAGCAGCTGGAGCAGCACGGTGCGCAGGCCACCGAGCCCGCCCGTGGGGCCGTCGGCTCCCCCGCCGGTCCCCGTCATGAGCCACAGCACGAGCAGCGGGGTGATCACCATGCCCGCGACGTTCGACACCGTCGCGCCGCAGATCGCCCCAGCGACGTTGCCGCGGGCGACCGACGTGAACGCCACGGACGACTGCACGGTCGACGGCAGCAGCGACAGGTAGAGCATGCCGGCCGCGAGCGGCGCCCCGACGAGCGGCTCGATCGCCCACGCGGTGACGAGCCCGAGCACCGGGAAGACGACGTACGTCGCGGCGAGGATCCCGCCCTGCAGGCGCCAGTTGCGCAGCCCGGCCCAGACCTCCCGCGTGGACAGGCGCATGCCGTAGACGAGGAAGAGGACGGTGACCGCGACGTCCGCGGCGGCGTCGACCACGCGCTGCGTGCCCGGCCCCACGGGCACGACGAGCCCGAGCACGAGCACCACGAGCAGCGTCACGACGAAGGGGTCGACCCACCTGCTCAGGACTGCGCGCACGGGGACCGAGCCTAGCCCGGGCGCGCGGCCCCGACGGCACCCGCCCGGCGGGCGCCCTCGACCCCGGCCCGGAGCGCCGACCCGAGGCCGCGCCGACCGGTCAGAACAGCGTGTAGCCGCCGTCGACCGTGACGACCGCACCGGTCATGAAGCTCGACGCCGCGCTCGCGAGGAACACGACGGGCGGCCCGATCTCCTCCGGCTCCGCCCAGCGCTGCATCGCGGCGGGCGCGACGCAGTCGTCGTGGTACTCCGGCCGGTCCACGGGCGACGCCTCGGTGCGCACGTACCCGGGCGCCACCGCGTTCACGCGGATGCCGTGCGGCGCCCACTCGGCGGCGAGGCCCTTGGTGAGCTGGTGCACCGCCGCCTTGGACGCGAGGTACGCGGGCTGCCAGCGGGGCCGGTTGACGATCGACGCGGACATCGAGCCGACGTTGACGATCGTCCCCGGCCGGCCCTGCGCGACGAGCTCCCGGGCGACGGCGCGCGAGCAGTACCAGACGCCGTCGAGGTTGGTCGCGAGCGTGCGGTGCCAGACGTCGTCACCGATCTCGAGGGCCGCGCCGCCGATCGACACGCCCGCGTTGTTGACGAGCAGGTCGACCGTGCCGAGGTCGACGGCGGCGCGCGCGACGACGTCGTCCACCTGCTCGCGGTCGGTGACGTCGAGCACGTAGCCGCGGGCGTCGGTCCCTGCGTCCCGGAGAGCGGCGGCGGCCTCGTCGGCCGCCGCCGCGGTCGTCGCCGTGACCGCGACGCGGGCCCCCGCCTCGCCGAGCGCGCGGGCGACGGCGCGCCCGATGCCGCGGCTGCCGCCGGTGAGCAGGGCCGTGCGGCCGACGAGCGAGAACGAGTCGAGGACGGTCACGCGGGACAGTCGACCACGGGGCGCGTCAGAAGTCGAAGAGGTCCTCGAGCCACGACTCCTTCTTCTTGCGCTTGCGGTAGCGGGGGTCGTAGCGGTCGCGGCCGTCGTACCGGCGGTCCCGGTCGTCGCGGTACCGGTCGTCGCGGGGACGCTCGTCATAGCGGTCGTCGCGGTAGCGGTCGTCGCGGTAGCGGTCACGGTCGTCGTCGCGGCGGTCGCCGTACCGCTCCCCGGAGCGCGGGGCGGGGCTGCCGTAGTCCGCGGCCGCGGCCGGCGGGTACGACGTCGGGGCCGGTGCGGCGGGTGCGGGCGGCACGGCGGCGGCCGGGCCCGCGGCCTCGGCGGCGATCTCGCCCTCCACCGAGCGGTCGATGATCTTGTCCAGCTCGCCGCGGTCGAGCCACACGCCGCGGCACGTGGGGCAGTAGTCGATCTCCACGCCCTTGCGCTCGGTCATGACGAGCACGGTCTGGTCGGTGGGGCACAGCATGTCTGCCTCCTCGCGAGATGGGCCGGGCGCGGTCGGCGCCCGCACCGGTACTGCGCAGTCCAACGCGGCTCCCGGGCGGGCGGTTCCCGGCGCGGCAGGTCGGGCCGGCGGGTCAGCCCGTACGACGCTCGCTCGCGAGGCGGTCGCGCAGCTCGTCGGCGAGGTGCACCTCGTCGTCGAGGGCGGCGAGCGCGTCGGCCACGCGCGGGAGGAAGTCGGCCCCGGCGCGGAACCACTCCACGCCCTCGAGGAAGCGCGCGGCGGCCGCGTCGTCGTGCAGGGCGAGCGCGAGGTCGGCACGCAGCACCAGGGCGCGGAACCGGACGCGCTCGGCGACGGTGCGGGTCCGCACCCCCTCGGCCGCGAAGGCCCGGTCCAGGACCTGGGCGGCACCGGCCGGGTCGCCCGCCGCGCGGAGGATGCGCGCGTGCTCCAGGGCTCGGCCGAGGTCGGGCGGTTCCTGAGCGCCGCGGCGGGGCAGCCCGGGCACGAAGGCCCCACCAGCCACGCCGCACCTCCCGCCTCCCGCCGACAGCCCGCCCACACTAACCCTGGACGTGCGGCCCGGCACGGCGGGAGACGGGTGGCGGAGAGGTCAGCGCTGCACGCGCGCGCTGCCGCCCGACGCGAGCTTGCGGACCTCGGCGAGCGACGCCGTCGACGTGTCGCCGGGGGTCGTCATCGCGAGCGCCCCGTGCGCCGCGCCGTACTCGACGGCCTCCTGGATCGAGCCGAGCTCCATGAGCCCGTACGCGAGGCCCGACGCGAACGAGTCGCCGCCGCCCACGCGGTCGAGGATCTCCAGGCCGGGGCGGTGCGTCGCCTCCGCGAAGCCCTGCACGCGCGACCACGCGATCGCGCCCCAGTCGTTGACCGTCGCGGTCCGCACGCCGCGCAGCGTCGTCGCGACGACCTGGAAGTTCGGGTACTCCTCGGCCGCGCGCGTGATCATCGCTCGGAACGCGGACGTGTCGAGGTCGGTGAGGTTCTCGTCGACGCCCTCGACCGCGAACCCGAGCGACGCGGTGAAGTCCTCCTCGTTGCCGATCATCACGTCGACGTACCGCGCGAGGCGGCGGTTCACCTCCTGCGCGCGCTCGACGCCGCCGATGCCCTTCCAGAGCGAGGGGCGGTAGTTGAGGTCGTAGGAGACGACCGTGCCGTGGCGGCGGGCGGCGGCCATGGCCGCCTCGGCGACGTCCGCGGAGGACTCCGACAGCGCGGCGAAGATGCCGCCGGTGTGGAACCACCGCACGCCGCGGCCGAACACGTCGTCCCAGTCGACGTCGTCGGGCCGGAGCTGGGCGATCGCGGTGTTGCCGCGGTCGGAGACGCCGACCGCGCCGCGCACCCCGAACCCGCGCTCGGTGAAGTTGAGCCCGTTGCGCACCGTGCGGCCGATGCCGTCGTCCTCGCGCCACCGGACCCAGCGCGTGTCGAGCCCACCCGTGAGCATGAGGTCCTCGACGAGGCGCCCGACCTCGTTGTCCGCGAGCGCGGTGACGATCGCGCCGCGCAGGCCGAACGCCCGGCGCAGGCCACGCGCGACGTTGTACTCGCCGCCGCCCTCCCACACGTCGAAGCTGCGGGCCGTCTTGATGCGGCGCTCCCCCGGGTCGAGGCGCAGCATGACCTCGCCGAGCGCGACGACGTCGTAGGCGCAGTCGGCCGCGGGGCGGACGGCGAGCGGGGCCCGGGCGGTGAGGGTGTCGGTCATGGTCAGGCTCCTTCGGCGGGGTGGGGGGCGGACGCGGCGAGCGCGACGGCCTCGCGCGTGCGGCGCGTGATCTCGGCGGTGTCGCCCGCGCGCACGAGCGCGGCGTCGACCATCCAGGAGCCGCCGGCGGCGAGCACGGCGGGCAGGGCGAGGTAGTCGAGCAGGTTGGCGGCGCTCACGCCGCCCGTCGGCACGAACCGCAGGCCGGGGAACGGCGCGGAGAACGCCTTGACGGCGGCGGGCCCGCCGACGACGTTCGCGGGGAACAGCTTGACGACGTCGAGGCCGAGGTCGAGCGCGGCGATGACGTCCGACGGCGTCGCGACACCCGGGACGACGGGCACGCCGAGCTCCTGCGCGCGGCGCACGACGCCGGCGGAGAGCCCGGGCGAGACGAGGAACCGCGCTCCGGCGTCGACCGCCTCGTCGACCTGCGCGGCCGTGACGACGGTGCCGGCGCCGACCAGCACGTCGGGCACGTCGCGCGCGATCGCCTCGATCGCCGCGCGCGCCCCGGCGGTGCGGAACGTGACCTCGGCGACGGGCAGGCCGCCGTCGCGCAGCGCGCTCGCGACGAGGACGCCCTGCACCGCGTCGTCGACGACGACGACCGGCACGACGCGGGCACGCGCGATCCCCTCCAGGGGTCCCAGGGGTGACATCCAGGCTCCGTTTCGCTATGGTGAACACCTGTTGTTCACTACGGAACGCACTCTAGGCGAAGGAGTCACGATGGCGGAAGCCGGACGTGCGCCGACGGGCACCCCGGGGGCGGCCGAGAGCCCGCTCGGCAGCGTCGACAAGGCGCTCGTCGCGCTCGAGGCGCTCGCCGCGGCCGGTCCCGGGGGCGTCGCGCTCGGGGATCTCGCGCGCTCGCTCGGGCTGCACAAGGCGTCCCTGCACCGCACGCTCGCGGCCCTGCGGTTCCGCGGGTACGCCGAGCAGGACGCGACGACCGGCGACTACCGCCTCGGCCCGGCGGCCACCGCGCTCGCGACGGTCTACCTCGGCGAGGAGAACCTCCCCGCGCTCCTGCACCCGGTGCTCGTCGCGGTGTGCCGCGCGACCGACGAGCTCGTGCACCTCGGTGCCCTCGCCGGCACCGAGATCGTCTACCTCGACAAGGTCGAGCCGGCGCGCGCCGTCCGCGTCTGGTCGGCCGTCGGTCGGCGCCGCCCGGCGGCGACCACCGCGCTCGGGCGCGCGCTGCTCTCCCAGCGGGCTCTCGACGACGGCGCGCTCGCCTGGTACGCCGCCGCCGCACCCGAGGACCACCCCGTGACGCCCGCCGCGCTGCGCGCGACGTGCGAGGCCACGCGCGCGACGGGGTTCGCCACGGAGACGGAGGAGAACGAGCCGGGCATCAGCTGCGTCGCCGTCCCGGTCCTGCGCGCCGGGCAGCCGGTCGCCGCCGTGAGCGTCACGGCGCCTGCCGAGCGGCTCGGCGCGCGGCGTCGGCGGGAGATCGAGGCGATCCTGCGCGAGGTCGTGCCGCCACTGCTGCCCCCGACCCTGGCGGTGCCCGACGCCGTGCTCCGCGGTCCCGGGGACGGCGCGACCCGCCGACCGGCGACGGACGCCGCGCTGTGAGAGAGTTCAACCGCAGCACGACGGAATGACGGAAGGGCCCGCGCGATGACCGTCCTCGTGGCGTACAACGACTCCCCGCAGGGCGAGACCGCATTCCGGGCGGCCGTCGCCGAGGCGGTCCACCGCTCGACCCCCCTGGCGGTCCTCGTGCTCACGCCGCAGGACGCCGACGCCGGTGTCCCCGCGAGCCTCGCGCACCTGCTCGACACGCTCCCCGCCCAGGTCGCGCGCCCCGAGGTCTCGTACCGCCCCGAGCACCGCGACCCGGCCGAGGCGATCATCGACGAGGCCGAGCGCACGACCCCCGACCTCGTCGTCGTGGGGGCGCGCAAGCGCTCGCCCGTCGGCAAGTTCCTGCTCGGCAGCACCACGCAGCGCGTCCTGCTGGACTCGCCCGTCCCCGTGCTCGTCGTCAAGGCGTCCCACTGACGGACGCCGCCGCGCGGCCGCCCGGTCGCCCGGACGGCCGCGCCGTCCGGCTCAGCCCTGCGCGACGGCGGTGCGCAGCCCGTCGACGAGCGGCGTCGTCGGGCGGCCCAGGAGCCGGCGCAGATCCTCGGTGACCTCGGCGAGCAGGCCGTCGCGGATGTTGCCGTCCAGCGCGACGACGAACCCGGCCGTCCCCTCGTCCAGGCCCGCGCCCAGCAGGAGCGCGCGGTGCTCGTCGGGCGACACGCGCCGGTAGACGACGGGGCGCCCGAGCACCTCGGCCGCCGCGGCGGCCAGGTCGTCGTACGTCCACGCGACGTCACCGCTCAGCTCGTACACGGCGCCCGCGTGCGCGGAAGCGTCCTCGTGCGCGGCGAGCGCGACGACGGCCGCCGCCTCGGCGAAGTCCGCGCGGCTCGCGCTCGCGACGCGGCCGTCGCCCACGCTCGCGACGATCTCGCCGGACTCGCGCGCGGCGAGCACGTCGCCGACGTAGTTCTCGGTGTACCAGTTGTTGCGCAGGACGGTCGTGGCGAGGCCCGAGGCGGCGAGGAGCTCCTCGGTCGCCTTGTGCTCGGGCGCGAGCACGAGCGCGGACGTCGTCGCGTGCGGGGCGCTCGTGTAGACCACGCGCGCGACCCCGGCGGCCCGCGCGGCGTCGACGACGTTGCGGTGCTGCTCGACGCGCTGCCCGACCTCGGACCCGGAGACGAGCACGAGGACGTCCACCCCGGCGAGCGCCGGGGTGAGCGTCTCCGGCTGCGCGTAGTCGGCCTCGCGGACCTCGACGCCACGGTCGGCGAGGTCCGCGACCTTGGCGGTCGTGCGCGCGAGCGCGACGACCTGGGACGCGTCGGCGCCGCGGGCGAGGAGGGACTCGACGACGAGGCGGCCGAGGTGGCCGCTGGCTCCGGTGACGGCGATGGACATGCGCGGGCTCCTTCGAGTGCGGGGCGCGGCCGGTCGACCGCACGACCACCAGCATGCGCTTACTTTTCGTAAGTGCAAACCGTGAGTAAGTGCGACCTATCTCACAGCACTTGCCGCACGCGGGCGCCGTATCCTGGGGCGATGACCACCGACGCCCGTCCCGTGGAGGACACCGGACCCACCGACGCGATGGTGGCCGACGTCTTCCAGCGCGGGTGCACCTCGCGCCACGTGCTCGAGGCCGTGACCGGGCGCTGGGGCGTGCTCACGGTCGCGGGCCTGCGCGACGGCGCGGTGCGCTTCAACGCGCTCCGCCGCCGCATCGACGGGGTCAGCGAGAAGATGCTCGCGCAGACCCTCCAGTCCCTCGAGCGCGACGGCATCGTCGTGCGCGAGGTGCGGGCGAGCATCCCGCCCCACGTCGAGTACTCCCTCACCGACCTCGGGCGCCGCGTCGCGGACAGCCTCTCGGGGCTCATCGACGTCCTCGAGGGCGCGGTCGACGAGGTGTCGGCGTCCCAGCGCGCGTACGACGCCCGCCGCGACTGACCGTTCACGTCTGCGAGCGCACGTACCACCAGACGAGCGCGGCGACCACGAGCAGGCCCGCCACGACGGCGAGCACGATCTTGCCGACGCTGTAGGGGCGTCGTCCGACCACCTGTCCCGTGTTCGCGTTGACCATGACCTGCCACTGCCTGCCCGCGTACACGTACGTCGCGATCCACAGCGGCAGGAGCACGAGCTTGAACATCACGTCGGCGTAGGCGGTGCGGACCGACCCCACGCGCTGCTCGTCGCCGCCGATGTCGCGCTCGACGTCCCGCCGGATGACGGGGGCCATCTTCTGCTGCGCCCGCTCGAGCCCGACGGGCGGCTCGACCTCGTAGCGCGCCGCCGCGAACCCGGCGAGGTACTCGGCGCGGAACGGCACGGCCTGCGCGAGCGGCCACGGTCCGAGCCGGGCGAGGTCGCGCTCGGCGACCTGGGACGACGCGGGCACGAGCACGTCGTCGAAGTCGCGCGCGACGTGCCCCGCGACGTGCGTCCAGCTCACGCGCCGCTCCTGGCGCTCCTGGTCCCCCTGCTTCACGGTGACGTAGTACGCGTCGCCGCGCTGGCCCGTGTACGCGGACGACGTGCGCGCGTCGAACGTCCAGTGCGGCACGTACGAGCCGTGCAGCGACTCGGTGTCCCCCACCTTCTTCAGCTCGCCCGGCGCGAACCAGCGCGAGCGGACCCATCGCCGGAACGCCTCGCGCGCCTGCGCCTGCTCGACGCCGAACGGCACGACCGCTTCCGGCTGCACGAGCCCGTCCGCCTCGGCCGCCACGACGAGGTGGCCTCCGCAGAAGCGGCACGCGACGGACAGGTCCGTGCCCTGCGTCGTCGCGCCGCAGCCGTCGCACACGAGGGTGCGGGCGTCGAGGAGCCCGGCGCGCACGCCCCCCTGGGCCGCGGCCCACGCGTCGAAGGAGTGCTCGTCGACCGCATCCCCCGGCGCGTGCACGATGTCGACCGTGCCGCCGCACGCGACGCAGCGCAGGTGCTGCGTGCCCGGCGCGTACGCGAGCTGCGACCCGCACGCGTCGCAGCGCGTGCGGACCAGCCCGCCCTGGGTGTCGCTCACGGTCAGCCCGCCGCCGGGTCGCTGGAGGTGCCGGTCGGGGTGCCCGTCGGCGGCAGCGGCGGCGGGGTCGCGGCGAACAGCGACGCGAGCGCCGGGACCTGCCCGGCGGGCGTCCAGGCGTCCATGCCCTGCTGCCAGACGAGCGACCCGCGGGTCAGGGCCCCGGACCGGACGTGACCCGCGAGGTCCGCCGTCGTGCCGGGACCCGCCTGCGCGCCGTCCACGGCCCAGTACCAGGGCGACTCCGCGGCGGGCAGCGGCGGCGGCCCGGCGGGCGCCGCCGGGGCCTGCGGGGCCGACGGCGTCCCGAGCGACTGCGCGAGCTGCTGCCCCATGGCGGCGCCGAGGCCCATCCCTGCGCCGAGGCCCAGGCCGTCGCCCGCCCCGCCGGGGTTCCCCGCCGCGGTCTCGATCGCGTTCGCCGCCTGGAACCTCGTGTACTGGTCGAGGTTCCCGACGACGGCCATCTGGGTCCGCTTGTCGAGCGCCGCCTCGACCTCGGGCGGGAAGGAGACGTTCTCGAGGACGAAGCGCCGGACGGCGATGCCGTACTCCGAGAGGTCCTCCGAGAGCTGGCCCGCGAGGCGCGTGGCGATCTGGCCCTGGTTCGCGGCGAGGTCGACCGCCGCGACGCCGGCCTCCGCGAGCGCCGGCCCGAGCTGGCCGACCACGAGGCGGCGGAAGTAGTCGCCGATCTCGTCGGTGCGGAACTGCGGGTCGGTGCCCACGAGCTGGCGCAGCAGCGCCGCCGGGTCCACGACCTGCAGCGCGTACGTGCCGAACGCGCGCAGCCGCACCGCGCCGAGCTCCGGGTCGCGCAGGATCACCGGGTTCTGCGTGCCCCACGTGAGGTCGGTGAGCTGGCGCGTCGTGACGAAGTAGACCTCCGCCTTGAACGGTGAGCTGAACCCGTGCTTCCAGCCCTGCAGCGTCGACAGGATCGGCAGGTTCTTGGTCTCGAGCGTGTACGTGCCTGGCCCGAACACGTCGGCGAGCCGGCCCTCGCTCACGAAGACGGCGCTCTGCCCCTCGCGCACGACGAGCTTCGCCTGGTTCTTGATCTCGTTGCCCTGGCGCGGGAAGCGCCAGACGATCGTGTCCCGGCTCTCGTCGAGGAACTCGACGATGTCGATCAGCTGGCCGCGCAGCTTCTCCATGAAGCTCATCCGGACTCCTTCGCTCGTCGTGCGGGACGGTCGTCGACGAGCAGGTCCACGACCCGCCGCGTCGCCCCGGCGCGCCGAGCATAGCGGCATCCCCGTCTGCCGATGAAATGGCCAAGGACGGGTAAAACCCACTGGTGGCCACGACGCGCGTGCGGCGCGGCGACCTATCCTGGCCGGGTGCCCACCTCGCCGCCGTCGGGCCCGCCGACGCCTGCCGCGCCCGCCGTCGCGGTCCTGCTCGCCGCCGGCGCGGGGTCGCGCCTGGGCCGCGGCCCCAAGGCGCTGCTCCCCCACCGCGGCGGGACGCTCGTCGAGCACGCGACGAGGACCCTGCTCGCGGGCGGGTGCGACGCCGTCGTCGTGGTGCTCGGCGCCGGGGCGGCCGGTGCCCGGGCCGGGTCGTCGCTCGACGGCCCCGGGGTGCACGTCGTCGAGAACCCCGACTGGGCCACCGGGATGGCCTCGTCCCTGCGCGTCGGCGTCGCCGCCGCTCTGGACCTGGTCCCCGCCCGGGTCGTCGTCGCGCACGTGGACCAACCCGGGGTCGGGCCCGACGACGTCGCGCGCCTCCTCGCCGCGCACCGCCCCGGGCGCGTGACCGCGTCGCGCTGGCTCGCCGCCGCCGAGGGCGCGGCAGGGGCGGGCCGTCCTCGCTGGGCGCACCCGCTCGTCCTCGACGCCGCGCTCGCGGGACCCGCCGCCGCGAGCGCCCGCGGCGACCACGGCGCCCGCGACTTCCTGCGCGCCCACGCCGACCTGGTCGACGTCGTCGACCACTCCGGCGACGGCCGCGACCTCGACACCGCGGCCGACCTCGACCTCCTCGACCCGCCGCCCCGCCCCCGCTGAGTGCGGGAGACAGTCGCGCCGACCGACGTCGGACGCGACTGTTCCGTGCACTCAGCGGGTGGGGGTAGCGGCCTTGATGCCCAGGTAGACGCGGTCGCGGGCGAGCGGCAGCTCCGTGAACCGCACGCCCGTCGCGGCGCGGACCGCGTTGGCGAGCGCGGGCGCGACGGGGTTGAACGGGCTCTCGCTCATCGACTTCGCGCCCATCGGGCCCACCGTGTCCGACGTCCGCGCGAAGTAGACCTCGCTGCGCGGGGTGTCCGCGAACGTGGGCAGGTGGTACTGGCGGAAGATGTCCGTCGTGACACGGCCCGTCTCGTCGACCACCACGTTCTCGTAGAGCGCCGCGCCCAGGGCCTGCGCGATGCCGCCCTCGACCTGGCCGCGGCACTGGCGCGGGTTGACGACCTCCCCGGCGTCGGCGGCCTGGACCGACTGGAGGATGCGGATCTCCCCCGTCCCGCGGTGCACCGCGACGCGGAAGCCGTGCACGTTGAACGCGACGGAGCGCGGGGTGCCGCCCCAGCGGCCCTCGGCGACGAGGTCGATCCCCGCGTCGTCGGCGGCGCGCGCGACGTCGGCCAGCGGCAGGACCGTCCCGGCGCAGTCGACAGCGCCGGGCACGAGCCGGCAGTCGCCGGGCGCCGCGCCCGCGACCCCGGCCGCGACCTTGAGCACCGCCTCGGCGAGGTCCTGCGCGGCGGCGAGCGACGCCTTGCCCGCGACGACCGTGCCGGTGGACCCGAACGCGCCGGTGTCGTGCTCGACGAGGTCGGTGTCGGACTGCCGCACGACGACGTCGGCGGCGTCCTGCCCGAGCGCGCTGGCGACGAGCTGGGCGTGGACGGTCGTCGTGCCGTTGCCGAACTCGGCGGTCCCGACCTCGGCCTCGACGACCCCGTCCGGCCGGATCCGCACGCGGGCGTGCGCGTAGTGCCCGCGGGGCGGGACGGTGTCGATCATGGACAGCGCCGTCCCCTCGCCGACACCCCACTCCGGGCCCAGGTCCGGGAGCGCGTCCGGCCCGGACCCGGCGCGCGCGCCGTACGCGGCGACGTCGCGCGCCCGGCCCCGTGCGAGCGCGTCGGCGGCCAGGTCGAGGCACTGGTCGAGCCCGTAGCTGCCGTAGAGCACGTCTTCCTCGGGGGTCGGGTGCGTGGAGAGCATGGGGTCGCCGTCGCGCACGACGTTGCGGCGCCGCAGCTCGACCGGGTCCATCCCGAGCCGGCGCGCGAGCTCGTCGACCGCCGACTCGACCGCGAAGATCATCTGCGACAGCCCGTACCCGCGGAACGCGCCCGCGGGCACCGTGTTCGTGTAGACACAGTGGGCGTCGACCTTCTTGTTGTCGCACCGGTAGACGGCGAGCGACTCGCCGCACCCGTGGAACATGACGCCCGGGCCGTGGTTCCCGTACGCCCCGGTGTTGCTGAGGACGTCGAGGTGCAGCGCCGTGAGGGTGCCGTCGCGGCGCGCGCCCGCGCGCACGCGGATGCGGAACGGGTGGCGCGTCGTCGTGCCGACGAACTGCTCGCGGCGCGTGAGCTCGAGCTGCACGGGCCGGCCGAGCCGCAGGGTCGCGAGCGCGATGACGTCCTCCGTGAGCACCTCCTGCTTGCCGCCGAACCCGCCGCCCACGCGCTCGCAGTGCACGCGCACGCGCTCCGGGTCGAGGTCGAGGACGCGCGCCAGGTGGCGGCGCGCGAGGAACGGCACCTGCGTGGACGACCGCACGACGAGCCGCCCGTCGTCGTCGAGCGACGCGACGGCGCAGTGCGTCTCGAGCGCCGCGTGCTGCACGCGGTGGGTGCGGTACGTGGCCTCGTGCACGACGTCGGCCTCCGCGAGCCCGCGCTCGACGTCGCCGAGCTCGCTGTGCACCTCGGCGACGACGTTCGCCTCCGGCCGCGAGACACGCGCGGCGGCGGCGTCGAGCTCGGGGTGCACGAGCGGGGCGCCGGGCGCCATGGCCGCTTCCGGGTCGACGACGGCGGGCAGCGGCTCGTACTCGACGCGGACCCGGCGCACGCCCTCCTCAGCGGCGGCGACGGTCTCGGCGACGACGGCCGCGACCCGCTGGCCGACGTGCCGCACCACGTCGTCGAGGATCCGCGTGTCGTCGGGGTCGTCGGTGAACAGCTCGTGCTGCGCGGTCGAGAACCGGGTCGCGGGCGCGTCCTCGTGCGTGAGCACGGCGTGCACGCCGGGCACCGCGAGCGCCTCCGTCGTGTCGATCGCGACCACGCGCGCGTGCGCGTGCGGGGACCGCACGAGCTTGAGGTGGAGCAGGCCCGGGTAGTCCGCCGGGTCCACGTCGAGCGTGTACCGCACCGTCCCGGTGACGATCCCCCGCCCCGCCGGCGCGGGCACGTCGCGCCCGAACGCCCGGCCGGCCGAGCGAGCGGCGTGATCCCGCGAGGCAGAGCCCAGGTCACCCGAGGTAGCGGCCTGGTCACCCGAGGTAGCGGCCTGGTCACCCGAGGTAGCGGCCTGGTCACCGCCCGACGGCGCGCGCTCACCCGTGCCCGGCGCGCTCCCGGTCGTGTCGCCGCGCCCGAGGACGGCGTCCTCGATCGCCCGGTACCCCGTGCAGCGGCACAGGTTGCCCTTGAGGTTGCGCGGCAGGTTCTCGCGCTGCGCGTCGTCGAACGTCGCGGCGGTCATGATCATCCCGGCGGTGCAGAACCCGCACTGGAAGCCCTGCGCGTCGAGGAACTGCTGCTGCACCGGGTGCAGCGCGTCCTGCGGGCCGTGGGGGGCGTGGTCGCACGCGCCCGCGGGCTCGTCCCCGGCCGCGCCGCCCGGGCACGACGTCGCCGCGAGCCCCGCGATCGTCGTCACCTCGTGACCGGCCGCGCGTCGTGCGGGGTAGACGCACGAGTGCACCGGGACGCCGTCGACGTGCACGGTGCACGCGCCGCAGTCGCCGCCGTCGCACCCCTTCTTCACGCCGAGCGCGCCCTGCTCGCGCAGGTAGGTGCGCAGGCACTGGCCCGCCCGCGGCTCGGTGCGGGCGGTGCGGCCGTCGATCGTCACCGGCGGGGCCGGGTCCGGGGCGGGCGTCGTCGTCATCGGAGGCCTCCGTCCGAGGTCGTGCCGTCGACGAGCTCCGCGCGGATCTGCTCGCCGAGGCGGTAGGTCATGTCCCGGCGCCACTCGGGCAGCCCGTGGATGTCGTCGTGGTAGAGGTCGGCGGGGATCGCGCCGTCGAGCGTGGTGACGAGGTCCGCAGCGGTGGGCAGCGCGTCCGCCGCGAAGCGGAGCTGCACGGGCCGGCGCGTCGACGCGGTGACCGTGAGGACGAAGGCGCCCCCGGCGTCGGGCGGGTCGACCCGGCCGACGAGCAGCACGCCGGAGCGCCCGAGGTTCGACAGGGACAGGCGGCGGAACGCCGTCCGCGAGCGCAGCGCGTGGTCCGGCAGACGGATCGCGCGCAGGAGCTCCGCGGGCGCGAGCGTGTTGCGCAGCTCGCCCGTGACGAGGTCGACGACGGGCTGCTCCCGGCGGGTGCCGCCCGGCCCCCAGATCTCCGCGACGCCGTCGAGCGCCGCGGTGAGCGAGATCATCGGCCCGGCAGGCAGGGACGTGCAGACGTTGCCCCCGACGGTCGACGTGTTCCAGATCTTGAACGACGCGACGAAGCTGTCGCAGCACGGCCGCACGAGGTCCAGCGCGCGCCACCGCTCGCGCACGGGCGCGGCCTGCGCGCTCTCCTCGAACGCCCACAGCTCGGCGACGGTGCACGTCGCGGCGATCTCCAGGCCGTCGCCGGTGACCGTCAGCGCGGGCCACCCCGCGCTCGTCAGGTCGAGCAGGCGCCGGAGCGTCTCGCTGCCGTAGGAGAACAGGACGGTCCCGCCCGCGAGCCACGCGTCGCCCTCGCGCCAGTCGGCGGGGTCGGCGGTCGGGACGAGGTCGGTGACGGTGCCCAGGTCCATCAGGGGGCCTCCTCGGGGTGGGGGCGGTGCGTCGGTGCACCGTCCGGTCGTGCGGCGGGCTCCGCGTGGAGCGGGCCCGAGCTGCTGCTGAGCGGGACGACGGCGGAGCGCCCGTGCCGGGTGGCGACGAGCTCCGCGGTGACGGAGACGGCGACCTCCTCGGGCGTGACGGCGCCGAGGTCGAGCCCGATGGGCGACCGCAGGCGCGCGAGCGCGGCCTCGCCCACGCCCTCGGCACGCAGCGCGGCGACGCGCTGGGCGTGCGAGCGGCGCGAGCCCATCGCGCCGACGTACGCGAGCGGCAGGTCCAGCGCGAGCCGCAGGAGCGGCACGTCGAACTTCGCGTCGTGCGTGAGCACGGCGACGGCGGTCCGCGCGTCGAGCCGGCCCGCGGCGGCCTCCACGGCGAGATAGCGGTCGGGCCAGTCGACGACGACCTCCGCCTCGGGGAAACGGCGTGGGTCCGCGAACACCTCGCGCGCATCGACGAGCGTCACGCGGTAGCCCACGAGCCGGACGTGCCGCACGAGCGCGCCCGCGAAGTCGTTGGCCCCGCACACGAGGAAGCGCGGCGCGGGCAGCCGCGTCTCGACGAGCAGCGTGACCGGCTCGACGTCGTCGCACGGGTCACCCGGGACGGCGGCTCCTGCCCGGACCTGCGCGCCGGCGGGCGCCTCGGGCGACGACGGCCGCGCGCCCGGCCCGCCGTGCGCCGCGTGCACGGTCGCCGTGCCGCCCGCCCGCAGCACCGCCACGACCTGCGCCGCGGCGGCTGCCAGGCTGTCGGGGCCGACGAGCCCGCGCAGCACCCGGGCGACCGCTGCCTCGTCGGCAGCGCCCGGGTCGTCCACGACGACGACCGTGCGCGCGCCGCCGTCGATGCGGCGGACGAGGGCCACGGGCGCGGCGGGCTCTTCCCGCGCCGCGAGCGCGTGCAGGGCGCGCGTCGCGTCGTCGTCCGGGAGCACCGGCTGGACGTGGACGTCCAGCGTCCCGCCGCAGCTCAGCCCGACGGCGAACGCGTCGTCGTCGCTGTACCCGAACGTCTCGCGGTGGCTCGTGCCGGACGCGATCGCGTCGAGCGCCGCGGCGTGGACGGCACCCTCGACGCACCCGCCCGACAGGCTGCCGAGCACGGCGCCGTCGGCGCGGACCGCCATCGCGGTGCCGACCGGGCGCGGCACGGACCCCGACGCGGCGACCACCGTCGCCACGGCGAAGGGTGGCTGCCCCGGACCGAGCCAGGGGGCGAGCCGGTCGACGATGTGGAGCATCGTGGCCTCGCTTCCGCCAGGGTGCCGGCGAACCGGCGTCCTTCCAGTGAACCCTTGCGGTGAGTCCCCTGCGCACCCGGGCCGGCGTCGGCTGTGACGCTCCCGGTCGCAGGGCTTGAATCCGCCCGTTGACGTCCCTCGAGCACCGAGGGGCCTTTCCGTCCAGCGGAACCGATCTTCCGCTCGACGGACTCCACGCTAGCACGCGCTGAGGCGTAGGTCACCGTCCCGGCGGGACGGACGACTACGATCAGCCCATGACCGCCGTCTCGCTCGGGATGCCCAGGCTGCGGTCCGCCGCGCCCTCCGGCGTCCCGGCCGACCTCGACCCGGCCCGCCCGGCGACCGACGCGCTCGTCGACCGGTACGGCCGCGTGGCGCGCGACCTGCGCATCTCCATCACCGAGAAGTGCTCGCTGCGGTGCACGTACTGCATGCCCGCCGAAGGGCTGCCCGCGATCCCCCGCGAGGACCTGCTCACGCCCGACGAGATCGGCAGGGTCGTGCGGGTCGCGGTGGCGCGGCTCGGCATCACCGACGTCCGGTTCACCGGCGGCGAGCCGCTCCTGCGGAACGACCTCGCCGACATCCTGCGCGCCGCGCGCGCCGCCGCGCCGGGCGTGTCCCTCTCGCTGACGACCAACGCGATCGGCCTCGACAAGCGCGTCCGCGGGCTCGTCGACGCCGGGCTCGACCGCGTGAACATCTCCCTCGACTCGGTCGACCGCGCGCACTTCGCGCGCCTCACGCGGCGCGACCGCCTGCCCGACGTGCTCGCCGGGATCCGGGCCGCGCTCGACGCCGGCCTCGCCCCGGTGAAGCTCAACGCCGTCCTCATGCCCGAGACGCTGGCGGGCGCGGCCGACCTCCTCGCGTGGGCGGTCGAGCACGGCTGCCACCTGCGGTTCATCGAGCAGATGCCGCTCGACGCCGACGGCCGCTGGACGCGCGACGACCTCGTCTCCGCGACGGACCTCCTGGGCGTGCTGGGCACCCGCTTCGACCTGCTCGAGGTCGGGCGCGACGACCCGTCGGCGCCCGCCGAGGAGTGGCTCGTGGACGGCGGACCCCAGACGGTCGGCGTCATCGCCTCCGTCACGCGCTCGTTCTGCGGCGCGTGCGACCGCACCCGGCTCACCGCCGAGGGCACCGTGCGCTCGTGCCTGTTCGGCGACGACGAGACCGACCTGCGCGCGATCCTGCGCTCGGACGACCTCGACGAGGACGAGCGCGACGACGCCCTCGCCCGGGCGTGGCAGGGCGCGACGTGGCGCAAGCCGCTCGCGCACGGCAGCGACGCCCCCACGCTCGCCGCCGACGCCTTCGCGGCGACGACACGCAGCATGGGCGCGATCGGCGGCTGAGGTGAGCGCCGGGCGGTGGCGCAGATCATAGGGTGAAGCCGGTCACCTCGGTGCATCAGCCCAGGTCAGAGCCGCCGTCTCTTCCTACCATGGATCTCGTGACGACGATCTCTCCCGCACCCACCAACCGCCCCTCCTCCTCGATCTCCGGCGCGTCCTCGACGACCCCGGACAACAGCGCGTCCGCGCTCCCGATCTACCGCACCGACGAGCGGTCCGGCTCCTGGAAGGCCGGCACCAAGAGCGTCCTGGGCGCGGCCGTCGGCGCCGTCGTCGGGGTCGTCGTGCTGAGCTGGTTCGGCCTCGTCCTCGGGACCGCCGTCGGCCTCGGCATCGGCATGCTGCTCGACAACCGCCCCGCCGCGCGCTGACCCGACCGTCCCCTCCCGGCCCGAGCGGCCGGGCAACCCGCCCGACATCGTCGTCGCCCGGCGGATCCCGAAGGAAGCTCGCGAGAGGCGAGAAGTGGCCCCTCCCCGGCTCCGGCCGGGGGACGCTTCTCGCCTCTCGTCGTCTGACCGACGGTCCAGCGGCCCTGGTCCTACAGCCCGACCCACTCCGAGACGCCGTCGTCGAAGTGCTGGCGCTTCCAGATCGGCACCTCGGCCTTGATGCGCTCGACGAGCAGCGAGCAGGCCTCGAACGCCTCGCGGCGGTGGCCCGCTGCCGCGGCCGCGACGAGCGCGACGTCACCGATCCCCAGGCTGCCGTACCGGTGGACCGCGGCGGCCCGCAGCCCCGTCTCGGTCGCCACGTCCGCGACGCAGCGCCGGATCACCGCCGTGGCGTCGGGGTGCGCCTCGTAGTCGAGCCGCGTCACGCCCCGACCGCCGTCGACGTCGCGCACCACGCCGCGGAACGTCACGACCGCCCCGCACTCGGGCCCCCCGACGGCCTCCTCGACGGCGCGCGACACGGCGTCGTCGAGCACGTCCGTCGTCACACGGCTGGGGTCCGTGGGCGGCGCGCCGCCGTCCGTCTCCTGCGTCACAGCTCCCGCACCTCCACCTCGGTCCCGGCGTCCCACTCTGTCACGTCGGCCGGGACGTCCACGAGCACGTCCGCGCGCGCCATCGACGCGACGAGGTGGGAGCCCGCTCCCCCGACGACGCGCACCGTGCCCCCCGGACCCGTCGCGCCCCGCAGGAGCTGCCGCTTGCCCGCGGGCGAGGTCAGCGGCTCGGCGAGCACCGCCGTGCGCACGCGCTCGGCGCCGGGCAGGCCCGCGGCCCGCTCGAGCGGCTCGCGCAGGAACATCGCGAACGACACCTGCGCGCTCACCGGGTTGCCCGGGAAGGTGAGCACGGGCACCCCGTCCACGGTGCCGAACCCCTGCGGCCCGCCCGGCTGCATCGCGACGGAGCGGAACGTCACGTCCGACGACGCGCCCCCGCCGAGGACGTCCTTGACCACCTCGTACGCGCCCTGCGACACGCCTCCCGACGTCACCACGAGGTCCGCGACCGCCGCGGCCTCGGCGAGCACGACGGCGAACCGCTCGGCGTCGTCGCCGCACCGGGCCGTGAGCACCACGTCGCCGCCCGCGCGCCGCACGGCGGCACCGAGCGCGTCGGCGTTCGCGTCGAAGACCTGCCCGGGGCCCGGGGTCTCTCCCGGGCCGACGAGCTCCGACCCCGTCGACAGGACCGCGACGCGCGGCCGCGCGACGACCCGGACGCGCCCGACCCCGCACGCCGCGGCGGCGGCCAGGTGGTGCGGCGCGAGAACCGTCCCGTCGGGCAGCAGGACGTCGCCGGGGCGGACGTCGGAGCCCGCTTGGCGCACGAAGTCTCCCGCGGCCCGCGGCACCCGGACCTCGACGGCCTCCGCCGTGCCCGGCGTGGCAAGAGCGTCTCCGGCCGCCGGACCGGTGCGGTCGTCCCGCGCCGCACCCGTGGGCGTGCGGGCGAACGTCCCGGTCGCGGTGTCCTCGACGGGCACGACGGCGTCCGCTCCCTCGGGAACGGGCGCGCCCGTCATGATGCGGGCGGCCGTGCCCGGCGCGAGCCGGGGCGGGACGCCCGGCGCCGCCGCGATCTCGGCGGCCACGGCCAGGCGGACGGGGGCCTCCGTCCGCGCGTCGGCGACGTCCGCGGCGCGGACGGCGTACCCGTCCATCTGCGAGTTGCGG
Organism: Cellulosimicrobium sp. 4261; assembly: GCF_040546915.1. Taxonomy (NCBI): domain Bacteria; kingdom Bacillati; phylum Actinomycetota; class Actinomycetes; order Micrococcales; family Promicromonosporaceae; genus Cellulosimicrobium; species Cellulosimicrobium sp. 4261. The sequence goes on along the minus strand of NZ_JBEPOQ010000003.1, from coordinate 335,883 downwards.
AACAGCGGGACGGCGACGGGCGCGACGAGGTCCCCCGCGAGGACCCAGCCGAGCGCGGCGGCGAGGTCGACGTCCTGGGTGCGGGCGCGCCGTCGGGCCGCGTCCACGAGGGGTGCGAGGAGGGCCGCGACGTCCGCGCGGTGCTCGTCGACGCTCACCCGTGCTGTCCCGGCCATGCCTCGCCCTCCCCGTTCCTCGCACGCCGACGGGCCACCCGGAGGAGCGGGCGACCCGTCGGCCGTGCGGTCGATGTCGAGGCTCAGCCTCCCACGACCGCGGTGAGCGGACCGCGCACGAAGTACACGACGAACCCGGCCGCGACCACCCACAGCAGCGGGTGGACGTCGCGCGCCCGCCCGCACGCGGTCCGCAGCAGGACCCACGTGACGAACCCGATACCGATGCCGTTCGCGATCGAGTACGTGAGCGGCATCGTCACGATCGTGAGGAACACCGGCAGCGTCACCGTGAAGTCGGTGAGGTCGATCTCCTTGATCTGGCCCATCATCATCGCGCCCACGACGACGAGCACCGCGCTCGCGACCTCGATCGGCACCACCGCCGTCAGCGGCGTCAGGAACATCGCGACGAGGAAGAGCCCGCCCGTGACGACCGAGGCGAGGCCCGTCCGCGCACCCTCGCCCACGCCCGCCGCCGAGTCGACGAACACCGTGTTCGACGACGACGACGTCGCCCCACCGACGACCGCGCCCACGCCCTCGACGACGAGCGCCGACTTGATGCGCGGGAAGTTGCCGTCCGCGTCGGCGAGGCCGCCCTGCTTGGCGAGCCCCGTCATCGTGCCCATCGCGTCGAAGAAGTTCGTGAAGAACAGCGTGAACACGAGCATCGTCGCCGCGAGCGCCCCGATCCGGTCGAACGCGCCGAACGAGAGCTGCCCGAACAGGCTGAGGTCGGGCACCGACACCAGCGAGCTGGGCAGCGCCGGCACGGTGAGGTGCCAGCCGCCGGGGTTCGTCTCCGACGCCGGGCCGAGGTGCAGCACGGACTCGGCGACGATCGCGACGACGGTCGTCGCGACGAGCCCGATGAGCAGCCCGCCCTTGACCTTGCGCGCCACGAGGACGCCCATGGTGAGCAGCCCGACGACGAACACGAGCGTCGGGACCGAGGTGATGGACCCGCCGTCGCCGAGCTGCACCGGCGGCCCGCCCGGGGTGCGCGTGACGAACCCCGCGTCGACGAACCCGATGAACGCGATGAACAGGCCGATGCCGACCGTGATCGCGGCCTTGAGCTGGCGCGGGACGGCGTTGAAGATCGCCGACCGCGCGCCCGTCACGGCGAGCAGCACGATGAGCAGGCCGTTGACGAGCACGAGCCCCATCGCCTCGGGCCACGTGACGTCGCCGATGACGGCGACGGCGAGGAACGAGTTGATGCCCAGCCCGGCCGCGAGCGCGAACGGGAGGTTCGCGACGAGCCCGAACAGGATGGTCAGGCCACCGGCGGCGAGGCCGGTCATCGCGCCGACCTGCGCCGTCTGGAGCCACCCGCCCGCGACGTCGACGGGCGCGTTCTCGGCGCTCGTCCCGCCGAGGATGAGGGGGTTGAGGATGACGATGTACGCCATCGCGAAGAAGGTCACCAGCCCGCCGCGGAGCTCGCGCCCCGTGGTCGAGCCGCGCTCGGTGATCCGGAAGAAGCGGTCGAGCCGGCCGGTGGCCGGTCCGGTGCCGCGTGCGTCGTCGTTCCCGGCGGTCTGCCGCCGCATGCCGAGGAGAGTCACGTCCTTGTGCCCTTTCCCGAGGTACCGATCGACCGCGCGGCCGGTCAGTACTCGACCCGGGAGTCGAGGGCGCGCCAGGCGTCGAACGGCGCGGTGGCGGTGGCCGTGCGCTCGTGCACGACCTGCATCACCCGGTCGGCCGGGTCGGCGTCGAAGAAGTCGTAGAAGGCGGCGTCGTCGAAGCCGGCGCGCGCGGCGTCGTACCGGTCGGCGGCGTAGTGCACGGCCTGCACGCGCGCCCAGAGGGCGGACGCGAGGCACATGGGGCACGGCTCGCAGCTCGAGTAGAGCGTCGCGCCCGTGAGGTCGAAGGTGCCGAGCGCGGCGCACGCGCGCCGGATCGCGGTGACCTCGGCGTGCGCGGTGGGGTCGTTGTCCTGCGTGACCCGGTTGTTGCCCTCGAACACCTGCCCGTCGGCGGTGACGACGACGGCGCCGAAGGGTCCTCCGGCGTGCGCGACGCTGTCGACCGCGAGGGCGACGGCTCGGTCCAGGTGTGATGTGTCCACGACAAGAGTGTCCATGGTGAGTCTCCACGGTTCGGGCAGCGACGCCGGGTGCTCCGCCTCCGGCGTCCGGGCTCGTCGGTGAGCCGGGAGGAGGCGGCCGGCGGGCCGCTGCAGGCGAGTTGTCACGTCCGCCTGGTAGGTAGCTGCCGGTGTCGGATCGATCGTGTCGACCACCGAGCGTGTCGCTCGGCCCGGGCCCGCCGTTGGCACTCTCGACGGTAGCAGCGCGTGGCGGACGTCACAAGGGTTTCGGAAGAACTTTTCCGAGATACGGATTTCCGCGTCGGGCAGAGCCCCCGCCTCGATGCTCCCGTGAGGTCTGTTGCGGAAGGATCTGCCGCCCGGAAGAGTTGTCCCAGCGCAGGTCCGACGCCCGGGGCGCCGCCCCGTCCCGACCCACCCGGAGGCCCAGTGACCGAGCCCGCTCCGCCGTCGTACCTCCCCGTCGTCCGCGTCCCCGCCCGACCGGGCCCGCCGCTGCGCTTCCAGCTCCGCCCCGTGGCGCCCTCGCTCCGCTCGTTCCTCGCGACCGAGGCGGGCGGCGCCGTCCTGCTCCTCGCCGCCACGGTCGTCGCGCTCGTGTGGGCGAACTCCGCGTGGTCCGGCGCCTACGACGCGCTCTGGTCCACGGAGGCGGGCTGGCGCGTCGGGCCGTGGACGTTCGAGATGGACCTGCACCACTGGGTCAACGACGCCGCGATGGCCGTGTTCTTCCTCGTCATCGGCCTCGAGATCAACCGCGAGGTGACGAGCGGCGAGCTCCGCAACCGCCGCACCGTCGCCGTCCCGGCGCTGGGCGCGCTGGGCGGCCTCGCCGTGCCCGCGCTGATCTACCTCGCGTTCAACGTGGGGTCCCCCGCTCAGCACGGCTGGGGCATCGTCATGTCGACGGACACCGCGTTCCTCGTCGGCATCCTCGCGCTGTTCGGGCCGCGCTGCCCCGACCAGCTCCGGCTCTTCCTCCTCACGCTCGCCGTCGTCGACGACATCGGCGCCATCTCCGTCATGGCGCTCTTCTACACCGACGACCTGTGGCTCCCGGGGCTCGGCGTCGCCGCCGTGCTCGTCGCCGTGATCCTCGTGCTGCGCTGGCTCGGCGTCTGGCGCCTCACGCCGTACGCGCTCGCCGGGATCGCGCTGTGGGGCGCGGTGTACGCCTCGGGCGTGCACGCGACGCTCGCGGGCGTGCTCGTGGGCCTGCTCGTGCCGTCGCGCTCGTCGCGCCCCGTGGACGTCGCCGTCGTGCCGAAGTACGCCAAGCGGCTCGCGCAGGAGACGACGGCGGAGCGTGAGCACCTCACCGAGCTCGCCGCGCGCGCGGCCGTGCCCACCAGCGAGCGCCTCCAGCGCGTGCTGCACCCGTGGAGCGCGTACGTCGTCGTGCCCGTCTTCGGCCTCGCGAACGCGGGCGTGCGGCTCGACGGCGAGTCGCTGCGCGCCGCCGCCACGTCGCCCGTGACGATCGGCGTCGCCGTCGCGCTCGTCGTGGGCAACGCCGTCGGCATCTTCGGGGCCGCGGCGCTGGCCCTGCGGCTCGGCCTCGGCGACCTCCCGGGGCGGGTGCGGTACTCCCACCTGCTCGGCGGGGCGATCCTCGCCGGCATCGGGTTCACCATCTCGCTCTTCATCGCCGAGCTCGCGTTCGACGACGAGGCGCTCGTCGAGCAGGCCAAGATCGGCATCCTCGCGGGCTCGCTCGTCGCCGCCGTGCTCGGCTCCGTGGCGCTGCGGCTCTTCGGCGAGCGCTGGCCCCTGTGCTCGCCCGGCGCGGGCGGCCCGCCACCGGAGCTCCCACCGCTCCCCTGGCACCCGCCCGCGACCACGTGACCGCGCGGCGCGTCAGGGGTCGCGGGCGGCGAGCACGACACGCCACGGCACGCCACGGCACGGCACGGCACGGCGCGGCGCGGCGCGGCACGGCGCGGGCCGGGGTCCGGCCGGCCGGGCGCTCGGGCCTGCGCGGTGACCTACGACCGCGCGGCGGCGATCGCGGCCCGCAGGCCCTCGGCGGTGACGCGGCCGCGGTAGCGGACGCCGTCGACGAAGAGCGTCGGGGTGCCCTGCACGCCGACCGCGAGCGCGTCGGCGTAGTCGCGCTGCACCGGGGCGGCGTGCTGCTGGGCCGCGTCCCCGACGACCGACGCGCCGTCGAGCCCGAGCTCCTCGGCCCGCTCGGCGAGCCCGGCCTCGCCGAGCTGGTCCTGGTGCGCGAACAGCGCGGCCTGCATCTCCCAGAACCTGCCCTGCGCGGCGGCCGCCTCGACGGCGAGCGCGGCCGACAGCGCGTGCGGGTGGATCTCGAACAGCGGGAAGTGGCGGAACACGAGGCGCACCCGGCCGTCGGAGGACTCGACGACCTGCCGCAGCACCGGGGCGGCGGCGGCGCAGTACGGGCACTCGAGGTCGCCGAACTCGACGATGGTGACGGGCGCGGCGGGGTCCCCGAGGACGTGCGCGTCGGCGGGGACGAGCTGCGCGGCCGGGACGCGGTCGGGGGTCTGCTCGCTCACGCTGCCCAGCATGGCACGGGGCGGCGCGCGTGGTCAGGCGAGGGCGAGGGGCCGGGTCTCCTGGGCGGCGCCCGGCACCGGCTCGACGACGCGTGCGAGGTCCGGGCCCGCGCTGTCGCGCCACCAGCCGAGGTTCCGCGCGTGGCGCGCGTAGACCGACGCGGGGTCGGCGCTGAGCGTCACGGCCGTCTCGGCGAGGAAGACGGCGTCGACGGTCTCGGGCGGGGTCGGGACGCCCGCGAGGACCCGCAGCGCGCCGCGGAAGCGCGGGCGGTGGTGCAGGCGCTTGACGAGGTTGAGCGCGCCGAAGAGCAGCCCGGGGCGGACGCGGCAGACGAGCTCGTCGTCGCGGTGGAGCTGCGCGCGCAGCCGCTCCTCGTCGACGACGAGACCGCGCGCGACGGCCTCGCCGAGCATCCACAGCAGGGCGGTGTCCGAGAGGGCGCGCGCCCGCGCGCCGCCCCCGACGTCGCTGTGCCCGCCGGGGAACCAGACCTGCTTGACCCGGGACGCCATGGCCACGGGCACGTCCCAGAGGCACGGCTCGAACGTGATGCGGCGGTCGTCGATGGCGAGCGCCTGGCGGGCGCACCGGACGTCGGTCGACAGACGCAGGTCGTGGAACCGGCTGCGGCGGCGCGACAGCCCGGGGACGCCGAGCGCACCCACCGTGTCGAACACCCCGAGGAACGCGACGGGCACGTGGTCGTGGCAGTACGCGGCGCGGAACGTGCGGGCACGCTCGGCCCGGCGAGCGGCGTCGCGGTCGCGGTAGACGTCCTCGGCCTCGCACAGGTGGTCGCGCGCGAGCGCGTCCTGGGTGAGCAGCCCGACGGTCGCGACCATGCCGACGACGCTGCGCGCCGTGTACGCGCCGCGGCTGAACCCGAAGACGTAGATCTCGTCGCCGGGCTCGTAGTTGAGCGCGAGGTGCCGGTACCCCGCGACGACGTTGCGCGTCAGGCCGTACCCGAACGCCCCGCCGAGGAGCCGGTCGACGAGGTAGCCCTGCGCCCCGACCCCCTCGACGGAGAACACCATCTGCTGGACGCCGTCCGGTCCGATGCCGGTGCGGACCGAGCGCGCGATCTTCTCGATGTTCGACACGCTCGCGTTCACCGGCGAGTTCCACGTGCCGTCGCAGCACAGCACCAGCCGCTTCATGACCCCTCCTCGATCCGCCCCCGGCGGCGCGTCGGGGACACCATCTGGGGAGGGTCGTCGCGCTCCGGCTGATGCACGACGGCGCCCGCCGACGCACGGACCGGTCGGGGTTCGTGAGCAAGCCGTGAGCGTGTCCGTGCGCACCCCGGATCCGTCCGGGGCGGTCGTCGTCGTGCCGTAGGTTCTGGCGGTGTGACCGCCACGAGCACCGCCCCGCCCGCCGACCCCGCGGACCACCCGCCGGGTGGCCGGGAGCGTCGGCACGCGCGCGAGCCGCACCGGCACCGGGCCGCGTGGATCGCGGCCGTCGTGGCGCTCGCCCTCGTCCTCGGCGGGGGCGGCGGGGCGTTCGCCTGGTACCGGGACACGGAGTACGACGCGCTGGCCGACCGGACCGCGACCGCCGAGGACCTGCTCGCGGCGTCGGACGGGAAGGTCGCCGACCCGGCGGTACGGGCCGCGCTGACGACCGAGGTGGACGACGCCCGCGCCCTGCTCACGGCACCGTTCCTCGACCGGATGACCACGGGTACGGACGCGGCGGACCGGTCGCTCGTCTCGGCGTCGGACGCCGTGCACGCCTCGATGCTCGACCACGCGCGCGGCGAGGTGAGCGCGGCGCGCGCGAGCCTCGCGACCGCCCGCGAGCTGGGCGAGAAGATCTACGCCGCGACGGAGGGCCTCGGCGCCGACGAGGCGGTCCGGGCCCGGCTGCGCGACGCGCTGGACACCGCGGCCGCGGCCGACGACGCCGCGGAGGCGGGGCTCGCGGGCGACGACCTCGCGGCGCTCGAGCAGGCGGTGCTCGACCTGGGGGCAGGCCTCGGGGTCGTGAGCACGTCGACGGAGGAGACGTCGGTCGCGCAGGACGCCGTCTCGTGCCCGGCGCCGGACCAGGTGTGGGACCCCGACGGCGGCCGCGTGCCCGACTCCGCCCTCGCGCCGATCCCCTGGTCGCCCGGCGACCGGGTGCGCGCCGACGTGCTCGACGGGCTCGTCGCCCTCGACGCCGCGTACGTCGAGCGGTTCGGCGTGCACCTGACGATCAACTCCTCGTACCGCACGTTCGAGGAGCAGCAGGGCCTGTACGACCCGTCGTCGCCCATCGCGGCGCCGCCCGGGTGCTCGAACCACGGGCTGGGGTTCGCCGTCGACCTGGGCGGCGGCGTCCAGGCGTTCGGCACCCCCCAGTACGAGTGGCTCAAGCAGAACGCCGAGACCTACGGGTGGACGCACCCCGACTTCGCCGAGCCCGACGGGCGCGTGCCCGAGCCCTGGCACTGGGAGTCCGTGCTGGCCCGCGCGGACGGCTGAGCGCGGCGCCGCTCGCGCCGGGAACGCCGGGGAGCGCCGGGCGCGAGTCCTCAGGAGGCGTGCGCCCGCTCGACGTCGACGTGCGTGACGTCGCCCGGGGTCGGGCCGTCCCGCAGCCAGGCGACGAGGCGGTCGACGGCGTCCGGCGCCCCGGACGCGACGACCTCGACGGTCCCGTCGGGCCGGTTGGTCGCCGCGCCGTCGAGGCCGAGGGCGGCGAGCCGCTCACGCGTCGCCCAGCGGAAGCCGACGCCCTGCACGCGCCCGTGCACGAGCGCCCGCACCGCGGCGTCCGCGGTACCGGGTGCCGCGCCCTCGCCCGGGCGCGTCACTGGTGCACGTGCGCCGGGGCGCCCGTCGACGACGCGATGTCCGACTCGGCGTCGTCCAGCAGCCGGTCCGCGAGCCGGCGCAGCGCCCGCCCGACGGCGATCTCGTCGCCGATGAGCGGGACGTCGCGGTCGTGCGGGTCGCGCCGCGCCCGCCCGACGGTCCGCACGTGCTCGGGCGTCTCCGCGACGAGGACCGCCTCCGCCGTGGTCCGGCCCTCCGACTCGACGACGCTCACCTGCACGCGCCACACCTTCGTGGTGTCCGTGCCGTCGCCCGTCTCCGCACCCGGGACGTGCTCGACGTAGCTGTCCGACCCCGGGTAGACGAGCGTCCGCTCGCCCGTGTCGGCCCACTCGACGAGGTACGGCGGCGAGCCGTCCTCGTGCCGCAGCTCGACCACGACCCCGTCGCGCACCGCCCCGCCGACGACGCCCGAGGCGGTCACGATCCTGTCCCCGACCGATGCCCTCATGGCTCCTCCTCGTGCCGCACCGCTCTTCCATCATGCGACCGTGGCCCGTGCCCTGCACCCCCGGTGCCCGGGGACGTCACGCCCCGAGCTGGTCCCGCAGCGCCGCGGGGTCGTGCACGGGGAGCCGGCACACGAAGTCCGCGCACAGGTAGGCGCCCGGCCCGCGGTCGGCGAGCAGACCGACGCCGTCGGCGGTGAGGGCCGCGGCGTCGCCGGGCGTCGCGGCGAGCAGCAGCCCGCCCGGGTGGTACCAGTCGCGCGCGGCGGCGAGGAACCCCTCGCGCCGGTCGGCGTCGGCGACGACCACGAGCTGGTGGGGCGGCTCCGCGAGCCCGACGGCGACGCGCAGCACGCCCGCCGCGCCGATCGGGTGCTCGCTCGCGGAGGCGGACGCGGCGACGTGCGCGAGCGCGGCGTCCCGGTACCGCGGCTCGCCCGTCGTGAGGTGCGCGAGCAGCGCGGCCCGGGCGGCCGCCGTCGTGCCCGAGAGCACCGCGCCCTCCGACGGGTCCGCCGCCGCGCCGGCGGCCAGCCCGAGCTCGGTGAGCACCGGGTCCGTGCCCTGCGGCGGCGTGAGGTCGCCGTCCGCGCCGACGGTCGCGTCGACGAGGCGCAGGCCCTCGCGCACGTACCGCGCCTCCCCGGTGAGTCCCCCGAGCACGAGGAGCGCCGCCGCGAACGCGCCGTGGTCCTCCAGCGTCGCGACGGCGTCCGAGACGACGCCGCCCTCCGACGCCCGCACGAGCGACCCGTCGGCCCGGACGTGCGTCGCGAGCAGCCGGTCGGCGGCCGCGCGCGCGGCGTCCGTGAGGTCGGGCAGCGCCAGGTGGTGCCCGGCGCGCGCGAGCGCTTCGACCGCGAGCCCGTTCCACCCCGTGAGCACCTTCGTGTCGAGCGGCGGCGGCTCGTGGTGGGCGCGCTCGCCCGGCGGGAGCAGGTAGTACCCGCCCTCGACGCGCTCGCCGTCCACCACGGACTCCGAGTCCTGCGCGCTCGCGAACGCGCCGTCGGCCAGGCGCAGCACGCGCAGGAGGAAGCGGCCGACGTCGCCCGCCACCTCGGCGGTCGCCTCGCCCGGGTCCGGCGTGCCGGGCGCCTCGGCGGGCGTGCGCAGCGGTCCGTCCACGGGTCCGGTGCGGCGCAGCACGGCGAGCGTCGTCGCCGCCGAGAGCAGCTGGGCGTTGTCGTAGAGCATCCGCTCGTAGTGCGGCTCGGACCAGTCCGGCCGGGTCGCGTACCGGAAGAACCCGCCGTCGACGTCGCGCAGCGGGCTCGCCGCCATCGCGTCGATCGTGCGCCCCGCGAGGACGAGCGCGCGCCGCGCGACCTCCGGGTCCACGACGGACGACGCGGCGACGTCGAGCAGGAGCTCGAGCGTCGGGGCGACGGGGAACTTGGGCGCGCCGCCGAAGCCGCCGTGCACGCGGTCCTCCGCCGCCTCCAGCCGGTCGACGACCCGCCGGGCGTGCTCGGCCGGGTCGGCCACGAGCCCGCCGTCGGCGGCGGCGGACGTCCCCGAGCCGTCGACCGCCGTGGCGGCCGCGCGCGGCACGCCCGTCCGGCGGCCCGCCGCCGCGTCGCGCAGCGCGGCGCGGATCGCGTCCCCGGTCTCGACCGCCTGGTCGCGCCGCTGCTCCCAGGCCTGCGCGACGGCGTCGAGCACGTCCCGGAACGCAGGTCGCCCGGCGACGGGGACGGGCGGCCAGTACGTGCCCGCGTAGAACGGGGCGCCGTCGGGCGTCGTGAACACCGTGAGCGGCCAGCCCAGGTCCGGGGTGAACGCGCTCGCCGCGGCGAGGAGGCTCGCGTCGACGTCGGGGTGCTCCTCGCGGTCGACCTTCACCGCGACGAACCCGCGCGCGAGCAGCGCACCGATGTCCGGGTCGGAGAAGCTCTCGCGCGCCATGACGTGGCACCAGTGGCACGTGGCGTACCCCACCGACACCATGACCGGCACGTCTCGGCGGCGCGCCTCCGCGAACGCCTCGGCGCCCCACGGGTACCAGTCGACCGGGTTGCCCGCGTGCTGGCGCAGGTACGGGCTCACGGCGGCGGCGAGGCGGTTGACCATGACGTCCAGCCTCCCAGGTCGACGCGCCGCTCGCGGCTCGGGCCGTCGGAGTCGTCTGCTCCGGCCAGGAGCGGCGCGCTTGTAACGTTGCGCCCATGCCCGGCCCCGAGCAGTCCCCCCTCGCGGTGGCGACCGACGACGACACCCGCCTGACCACGCGGGCCCCCGCCGACCACGCCGGGCCGACGTCCGCCGCGCCCGACGTCTCCGCGCGACCTGCTGCCGCACCGGAGGCCGGGCCGGGCCCCGCGCCCCTGCCCCGCCGGCCCGTCCGCCAGGTGCCGGCGAGCGGTGACCGCAAGGGCCCGTTCACCCTCGCCGACGTGCTCGGGCACGGCGGGTTCGCGCACGTCTACCGCGCGACGGACGCGGACGGCGCGGAGGTCGCCGTGAAGGTGCTCACGGGTCTCCAGGAGGGTTCCCGCGAGCGCTTCACGCAGGAGGCGAGGCTGCTGCGGGCCGTGGGCGGGCGCGGCTTCCCCGCGTTCGTGCGCTCGGGCCTGGATGACGACCAGCCGTGGTTCGCCATGGAGCTGGTCCCCGGCGCCACGCTGCGCGAGCAGGTCCGCGCGTCGGGCCCGCTGGACGGACGACAGGCGCTGCGGCTGGCGTCGCACGTCGCGGAGGCCCTGCTCGTGCTGCAGGAGCAGCACTGCGTGCACCGCGACCTGAAGCCCGCCAACATCATGGTCGACGGCGACCGGGCGGTCCTCATCGACCTCGGCATCGCCAAGCTGTTCGACACGGCGACGTCCACCCAGCCGGTCGGAACGCTCGCGTACATGGCGCCGGAGCTGTTCGCCCGCCGCGTGCACCCCCGCTCGGACGTGTACGCGCTCGGTCTGCTCCTGATCTTCGCCGCCACGGGAGTCGTGCCGGCGGACCTCAACTTCCTCGGCCGCGACCTCGAGGCCGACGACCTCGTGCGGGAGGTCCCGGACGACCTGGTCGGGGTGCCGGCCGGGACGGAACCGGCCCGGTCCCCCGCCGAGCTGCCCGAGATCGACCCCCACCTGCAGGACCTGATCCTGTCGATGACCCGCTACCAGCCGAACCACCGCCCCGCGCTCGAGAGCGTCGTCGCGGTGCTGCGCGCCCGGCTCGCCGGGGAGGCCGCCGACGACACCCTGCTCCTCACGTCACGGATCGTGGCCGACGGCGCCACCGCGGCCGAGCGCGCGCTGGGCCCGGTCGCCGGGCTGGCCGCCGCCACCGGCGCACCCGTCCGGACCGAGCGGGCGGCGGAGGTCCCCTCGGTCGGCAGGGCGGCCGACGCGGCCCGCGTCCGGGAGCCGTGGCACGCCCTGGTCTACGACGCGACGCTGATGAGCGTGCTGGCCGAGGTGCACGGCGACGGGTTCGACGGCGCGGCCGCCGAGGTGATCGCCGACCACGTCGCGAGCATCGGCGCCCACGTGGCCGACGGCCGGACCCCGGCGGAGCTCAAGGACTGGCTCTGGCAGGCAATGCGGTGGCAGGCCGCGGCACCGCCCGCGGGGCACGCCGACACCCTGCGCGGGTGGCGCGAGTACCGTCGCCCGACGCCCCCGATGCTCCTCGTGCCGGGCTCCGGCGCCGAGCCCGCGGCCCGGGCCGCGCGGTTGCGGACGGACGGCCCCGTCCCCGTGCCGGCGTCCGGCTCCCCGGACCCACGTCCCTGGCCGGTGCCCGTGCAGCGCGTCTCCACGCTGGGCCGCGGTCCGTCGGCGCTGCCCCGGCCGGAGCCGGTCCCGCCCGCTGTCGGACGGACCCGCGTCATGGACTCCCCCGACCTCGTCGCCACGCAGGTCGGCCGGCCGGTCCCGCCGTCGGTCCCGCCGCGCCGGAGCCCCGTCCAGCACCTCGGCCCGACGCCGTCGTCGCCCTCCGCGCGTCCGGGGTCCGCCCGGCCACGGATCGCCGGCGCGGCGGTCACGAGCACCCCGGCCCCGCGCGCCGCCGGCCCGTCCGCAGCCACGACGCCGCCGCACCAGGAGGCGGCCCCGGCGTCCGCCACGCGGTCCGCACGGCCCGTCCGACCTGCCGCGTCGTCGTCCCGGGACCGTTCGCGGGTCGGCGGCGCGCTCCTGCGGGCTCTTCCGAGCGTCCTCGCGGTCCTGGCGGTCCTGCGCACGCTGTGGCTCGTGCCCGACGGCGCGGCCCGCCAGAGCCAACCGTTCGTCCCCCTGCCGCCCCAGCTCCTGGAGACCCTGCGCGTCTCGGTCGACCTGGCCCCGCTCGTCGACGGTCCCGTGCTCGCCCTGGCCGCGCTCGCGGTGGCCCTGGTGCTGCGTGTCGCCGGGCAGCGCACGTGGACGTGGCCGTACGTCCTCGTCGCCTGCGCGTCGGTCGCTGCCACGGTCGTGCTCGTGCTGCGAGGCTGACCGGGGTCCGGGTCGGCCCGGGCGGTGCTCGGCGCGGTCCCGAGGGCGCGGTCAGGCGTGCAGACGGCGCAGGAACGCGCGGGTCCGCTCGCGCTGCGGGTCGCCGAGCACCTGCTCGGGCGTGCCGCGCTCGTGGACGCGGCCCTCGTGGAGGAAGCAGACGTCGTCGGCGACGCGGCGCGCGAACCCCATCTCGTGCGTCGCGACGAGCATCGTGCGGCCCTCCGCGCGCAGCTCGGCGAGCAGGTCGAGCACTTCGCCCACGAGCTCGGGGTCGAGCGCGGACGTCACCTCGTCGAGCAGGAGCAGCTCGGGACCGTTGACGAGGGCGCGCGCGATCGCCGCGCGCTGCTGCTCGCCGCCCGAGAGCTGGTCGGGATAGGACGTCACCTTGTGCCCGAGCCCGACGCGGCCCAGCATCTCGACCGCCGCCGCCTCCGCCTCGTCGCGCGGGCGCCGGTGCACGAGCCGGGGCGCGAGGGTCACGTTGTCGAGCACCGTGAGGTGCGGGAAGAGGTTGTACGCCTGGAAGACCATGCCCATGCGGGCGCGGACCCGGTTGGCGTCGAGGCGCGGGTCGGCGACGTCCTCGCCGTCGAGCAGGATCTGGCCGTCGTCGACCTCGTCGAGCAGGTTGACGACCCGCAGCAGCGTCGACTTGCCCGAGCCGGACGACCCGACGAGCACGACGCACCGGTGCGCGTCGACGTCGAGGTCGATGCCGTCGAGCACGACCCGCCGCCCGCCCGGGGCGCCCACGGCCGGGTACGTCTTGCGCACGCCCCGCAGGGACAGCAGGTGACGCCCGTCCCGGGGGCTCGCGCCGGACGACGTCGCGGAGGCGCTCATCGGATGTCCCCCGCCCCGCTCACCGTCGCGAGCGACCGGCCCCAGCCGCGGCGCGCCTGGTACGCGTCGACCGCGCGCGTCAGCGGGAACGACACGAGGAAGAACAGGATCCCCGCGACGACGTAGGGCGTGAAGTTGTAGCTGCCCGTCGTCGCGATCTGCGCGGCGCGGATCGCGTCGACGGCGCCGAGGACGGAGATGAGGCCCGAGTCCTTCTGCAGCGAGACGAGGTTGTTCGCGAGCGGCGCGGTGACGTTGCGGACCGCCTGCGGCAGCACGACGCGCCGCGTCGTCTGCGCGCGCGTGAGGCCGAGCGAGCGCGCCGCCGCGACCTGCGACGGGTGCACCGACTCGATGCCCGCGCGGAACACCTCCGCGAGGTACGCGGTGTACGTGAGGACGATCGCGAGCGCGCCGAGGAACGCGCCCGACGTCGGCAGCCACTCCAGCCGCAGCGCCGGCAGCCCGAACCCGACGAGCAGCAGCACGAGGAGGAGCGGCACGCCGCGGAACAGGTCGACGTACACCGTCGCGAACGCGCGCAGCGGGAACAGCGCCGGGATGCGGCTCGTGCGCGCGACCGCGAGGCCGAGGCCGAGCACCGTGCCGACGACGCCCGCGACGACCCACACGCGCAGGTTGAGCCACAGGCCCTCGAGGATCGCGGGCAGCGACTCCCACGCCATCGCCGGGTCGAAGAACGCGGTCCGCGCCCGCTCCCAGCCCGGCGCGTTGACGACGACGAGCACCACCGCCGCGACGACGAGCACCGTGCTCACGAGCGCGACGAGGAGCGACCGCCGCCGCTGCGCGCGTCGGAACGCGGCCCGGTCGAGCGCGAGCGGCGAGGGTGACCACGCGGCGGCCGGGACCGCGTCGGGCGACCCGACGCCTCCGGGCGGGCGCGCGTCGTCGGGCACGGTCATGGCCGGGTCACTGGAGGACGGGGATGTCGTCCGACTTGAGCCACGTCGTGCGCAGCTCGGCCAGCGTGCCGTCCGCCTCCAGGTCGTCGACGGCCTGCGACACGCAGCCCGTGAGCTCCGAGCCGAGGTCCAGCACGAGGCCGTACTGCTCGACCACGCCCTCGTCGGGCAGGGTGCCGATGACGACGGAGTCCGGGAAGTACTCGGTCGAGGCGGCGACGCCCTGGTCGACGTCCATGACCATCGCGTCGATCGTGCCGGACTGCAGCGCCTGCATGCCGTCACCGGCGGCGCTGTACGGCGAGATGTCGGCGTCCTCGCCCCACGCGGCCTCGGCGAGCGTGAGGCTCGTCTGGGCGGCGGTGACCCCGATGCGCGCGCCGTCGAGCTCGGCCAGCGTCGTCGCGCCCGCGTACGGGCCGTCCTCCATGACGATGACGCCCTGGCGCGTCGTGAGGTACGGGCTCGAGAAGTCGACGGCCTGCTTGCGCTCGTCCGTGATCGACGTCTGGTAGGCGGCCACGTCGAACGGCTTCACGGCCGGGCTGATGATCTGCTCGAACGTCACGGTCTCCCACACGACGTCGTCGGCCGCGTAGCCCAGGCGGTCCGCGACGGCGTAGATGAGCGCCGACTCGAAGCCCTCGCCCGAGTCCTGCTCCCCTACGTACCACGGGGAGTACGGCTCGCCGGCGCCGACGGTCAGCACGCCGTCGGTGAGCGTCGGGAGCGCACCCGGCTCACACTGCGCGTCGCCCGACGCGCTCTCGCTCGGGCTCGCGGCGTAGCCGCCGTCGTCGGCACCCGACGAACAGGCCGCCAGCGTGAGCGCGGCGACCGCCGTGACGGCGGTCAGGACGGCGGGACGGGGACGCAGACGGCGCATGGTGACCTTCCGGGTGTCGGGCGCCCGCGGGAGTGGTGGGCGCCGGCCACTGACGATAACGCCGGGCCGTGGGCCGTGGCTTCCCCCGCCCGCGCCTCGGCCGGGTGGGGCGCGTCACAGCACGAGGACACCGACTCTGTACGGGAGAAAGCGAGAGGCCCTCGGTCAGCATGTCTGCTGACCGAGGGCCTCTCAGGAGTAGCGGGGGCAGGATTTGAACCTGCGACCTCTGGGTTATGAGCCCAGCGAGCTACCGAGCTGCTCCACCCCGCGTCGGTGATCACTACTCTACGTGAGGTTCCGGACCAGGCCAAATCGGGTGGACGAGACGTGGGTCACGCCAGGACCTCGACCCCGAACGCGAACTCGCGGACGGCCCCCGGCTCGAGCCGCACGTCGGCGGCGCAGTCCGGCCGGTTGAACGCGTCGGTCAGCGTCTCCACCGGCTCGACCGCGATCGCGGCGCGGCCGCGCCGCGCCAGACCGTCCCCCGTGTAGACGTGCACGAGGCCACGCTCCTGCCAGACGGCGAGCCCCTGCCCCGTGGCGGGGTCGCGCACGACCGTGCGCGC
Source organism: Cellulosimicrobium sp. 4261 (assembly GCF_040546915.1). Classification (NCBI taxonomy): domain Bacteria; kingdom Bacillati; phylum Actinomycetota; class Actinomycetes; order Micrococcales; family Promicromonosporaceae; genus Cellulosimicrobium; species Cellulosimicrobium sp. 4261. Next base: position 320,164 of record NZ_JBEPOQ010000003.1, on the reverse strand, counting down.
GCGGCCGTCGGCGTCGGCCCGGAGGTCGGCGAACGCGTGGTCGAGGCTCGCGCCCGCGAGCGGGAGGGGACCGACGCCGTCGATCGCCCCGAACGCGGCCTCCCCCGCGAGCGGGAGCATGCCGGCATCCGTCACGACGGCGCGACGGGCCGGCACCGTGAGCTCCAGCGCGTCGACCGCGCCGTGCCCGGGGACCCGGAGGTAGGGGTGCCAGCCGAGCGAGACGGGGGCCGCCGTCGTCCCGACGTTGCGGGCGCGCAGCGTGACGTCGAGGGAGCCGGCGCCGAGGACGTACCGGACCTCCAGCACGAGCGCGAACGGGTAGCCCGCGTGCGCGTCGGCGTGGACGACCGTCCGGAGCGTCACGGACTCCCGCTCCGCTCCGTCGGCGGCCGCCGTGTCGCGCGCGGCGACCCCGCCCTCCCCCGCATCCTCGACGACCGTCCAGTCGAGCGTGCGCGCGAACCCGTGCATGGTGAGCGGCTCCCAGGGGAGCACCGGGGGCACGTGGTGGCGGACGCCGTCGAACATGTACTCCCCGCCCGCGAGGCGGTTGACGAACGGCGCCATGAGCGCCGACCGTGCGGCGTCGTGCGCGGCGACCTCCGCCTCGTCGGCGTACCCGTCGACGAGGTCCTCGACGCGCTCGACGCCGTCAGCGCCGCGCCAGGGGGCGCGCCACGCGAGGACGGCCGCGCCCCGCAGCGCGACGACGAGCTCGGCGCCGGACGTGTGGTGCAGCCGCACCGCCGGCACGGTCGTGGTGTCGTCGCCCGCCGCGCTGAAAGCGTTGCTGCAAACCGTTGCAGAAGTCACGAGGAGCGATCCTCCCGCCCGGGGCAGGAAATGACAACTCCGTCCCGGTCCGCCGCAGACGACGGACGGGCGGGGACACCCGCTGGTGTCCCCGCCCGTCCGTGGCGGTGCGTCGCTCGCGCGACGGGGGTACGTCAGCCCGCCGACGACTCCGTGTCGAGCGCCTGCTCGGCCGCGAGGGCCGACTCGAGCGCCTGCTGGAGGCGGTCCTGCGCCTCGCCGTAGGCCGCGAAGTCGCCCTCGGCGAGCGCCGCCTGGCCGTCCTCGATGGCCTGCTGCGCCTGGCGCAGCGCCTGGTCGAGCTCGGCGCGCGCGCCGCCGTCGACCGTGCCGCCGTCGGCCGGCGGCGCCGGCTCCTCGGTGGCCGGGGGCTCGGTGCCGGGGTCCGTCGTGCCCGGGTCGGTCGTGCCCGCGTCCGGCGACTCGCCGTCGGCCGGCTGGTCCGGGACCTCGGTCTCGACGCCGCCGTCCGCGTCGCCGGCGTTCGCGCCCGAGTCGCCGCCGAACACCTGGTCCAGCGCCTCGTCGAGCGTGTCGGCGAAGCCGATCTCGTCGCCGAAGGAGACGAGCACCTTGCGCAGTAGCGGGAACCGCGTGCCCTCGGTCGACTGGACGTACACCGGCTGGACGTAGAGCAGGCCGCCGCCGACCGGCAGCGTCAGCAGGTTGCCGTTGATGACCGTCGAGTCACCGCGGCGCAGCGCCAGCAGGCCGTCGGCCGCCGTCGGGTCGGTGTTGAAGTTGTTCTGCACCTGCCCCGGACCGGGCACCGTCGCGTTGCGCGGCAGCTCGAGGAGCCGCAGCGTGCCGTAGTCCTCCGACCGCACGCCCGCCTCGCTGCCCGGTTCCGCGTCCACCGCGAGGAACCCGGTGAGGATGTTGCGGTCCGAGCCACCGCCGGGGATGTACGTCGACATGAGCGAGAAGGTCGGCGCCTCCTGGCTCGGCATCTGCAGCGTGAGGTAGTACGGCGGCTGGAGCGGCTTGACGTTGCCGCTCGCCGTCGGGTCCTCCGGGCTGCGCCAGAAGTCCTGGCCCGAGAAGAACTCGTTCGCGTCGTCCACGTGGTAGCTCGCGAGGAGCGTGCGCTGCACCTTGAACAGGTCCTCGGGGTAGCGCAGGTGGCTCATGAGGTCGCCCGAGATCTCGGACAGGGGCTGCACGGAGCTCGGGAAGACGTTCGACCAGGCCTGGAGGACCGGGTCCTCCGTGTCCCACGCGTACAGGTCGACCGAGCCGTCGTACGCGTCGACGGTCGCCTTGACCGAGTTGCGGATGTAGTTCACCTGCTGCGGGGCGAGCGCCTCGACCGAGTTGGCCGCGACGAGCGAGTCGCGCGTCGAGTCCTCGAGCGACTCCGACGTGGAGTACGGGTAGGCGTTCGACGTCGTGTAGCCGTCCACGATCCACTTCACGCGGCCGTCGACGACCGCGGGGTACACGCGCCCGTCGAGCGTGAGGTACGGCGCGACCTTCGCGACGCGGTCGCGCGGGCTGCGGTCGTAGAGGATCTGCGACTCGTCCGTCACGCGGTCCGAGAACAGGATCTGCTCGGACCCGAACTTCAGGGCGTAGAGCACCTTGTTGACGAACGACCCGACGCTCGGGCCCGCCTCGATCTCCCCCGTCGGGAACGTGTTGTTGACCTGGCCGCCCGCGTCGTCCACCGGGTAGTCCAGCTCCCAGGGCTCGCGACCCTCGGGCGCGCCGACGATCGAGTACTCGGGCGCCTCGGGCGAGAAGTAGATGCGCGGCTCGTAGCCGCCCGCGTCCGTGAAGGCGCCCGTCGACGGGATCGAGCCTTCGTAGAACGCCGGGCGGCCGTCGGGGCCGATCTGGTTGCCGTACGCCGCCACGACGCCGAAGCCGTGCGTGTAGACCGTGTGGTCGTTGACCCAGTTGCGCTGGTCGGCGCCGAGGCCGTCCTGGTTGAGCTCGCGCACGGCGATGACCGTGTCGCGGCTCTCGTCGTCGATCGTGTAGCGGTCCACCGACAGCGAGCTCGAGAACTGGTAGTACTGCTTGTTCTGCTGGAGCTGGCTGAACGACGGGCTGACGATCTCGGGGTCCAGGAGGCGGATCGACGCCGTCGTGTCCGCGTCCTCGCGCAGCGCGCCGGCCTCGGCCTCCGTCTTGGCGTTGTACTGCTCGGTCTGGACGTCGTCGATGCCGTAGGCGGCCTTCGTCGCGTCGATGTTGCGCTGGATGTACTCCTCCTCGAAGTCCTGCGCGTTCGGCGTGACCTGGAAGCGCTGGACGACGGCCGGGTAGATCCCGCCGATCGCGATGGCCGAGACCACCATGAGGCCCACGCCGATGGCGGGCAGGCGCCAGTTGCCGCGCACCGCGGTCACCACGAACAGGGCCGCGACGAAGAGCGCGACGACGGTGAGGATCGCCTTGGACGGGATCACCGCGTGCACGTCCGCGTACGACGCGCCGTCGAACTTCGCGCCGCCCGAGGTGAGGATCGAGTACCGGTCGAGCCAGTAGTTCGCACCGATGAGGACGAGCAGCAGCGCGGCGATCACCGAGAGCTGGACGCGCGCGGCGGTCGTCGTGCGGGGGCCCGCGTCGGAGCCGCCACCGATCCGCAGGCCGCCGTAGAGGTAGTGCGTCGCGACGGCGGCGATGCCCGCGATGATGACGACCGCCATGAGGAAGCTCACGACGAACCGGAGGGCGGGCAGCGTGAACACGTAGAAGGACAGGTCGATGCCCCACTGCGGGTCCGTCGTGCCGAACGGGACCGAGTTCAGCGCCAGGAGGACCGTCTGCCACTGCGAGGACGCCGCCGCGCCGGCGAAGAAGCCGACGAGCGCCGGGGCCACGATCATGACGACCTTGCGCAGCGGCTCGATCGCCTCGCGGTACTGGTCGAGGGTCGCCTGCTCGGGGGTGGACGGCGCGTAGATGGGCCGCGACCGGTACGCGAGCGAGAACGACAGGAAGACGAGCCCGCCCATGACGAGGAAGCCCGCGACGAACAGGGCGATGCGGGCGCCCCACTGGGTCCACAGGACGTTCGCGAAGTCGAGCTGCTGGAACCACAGCACCTCGGTCCAGAACTGGGCGAGCAGGAGCAGGAGGACGACGAGGGCGCCGACGACGGCGATCGCGATCCCGATCGGGCTCCGGCGCCGGGAGGGCCGCCCCCCGGAGGACGGCCGGCGGGGCGCTGCGGCGAATGACACGGTGGGTATACCTCTTCGGTCGTGGCTCGGGCGTGCACCGGGGTCAACGCCCGGTCCTCCCCCAAGGTTCCCACGGTCCGGCGCCGCGTGGGGGACGGCCGGGCACCCGGCCCGCGGCGGCGCGGGGCGTCGCGGGCCGGCAGCGATGAGGGACGATGGGGGCATGCCCCAGCCTGACGACGCCGCCCCCGGCCCCGACGCCACGACCCCCGCGCCCGGACCCGACGCCGGTCCCGACCCCGTCGCGCCCGGCGGCCCCACCCCGCAGCACGCGCTCGCGCTCGCGGTCCACGAGATCGAGACGCACGCGGCCGACGCGGGCTGGGACGTCCCGCCGCGGCTCTTCGCGCTCGTCGGGACGGCGGGCGCCCTCGGCGCCGACCCGACGCTCGTCGACCGGCTCCCGCCCGACGTCGTGGCCGCGGCCGAGGCCGACCCGCACCACCTGCTGTCGATCGAGCAGGAGGGCTTCGCCGTGGACGGCGACCTGGAGGACGGGCTCGCCCGCGTCGCGTGGCCGGAGACCGTCGACGGTGCCGCGCTCGTCGTCGAGCGGATCGTGCTGCCGCCGGCCGCCGAGGAGGGCGTCCCCGACGACCCGGACGCCGCGCTCGCCTACCTCACGAACCACCCCGGCCGGCAGGACGTGCGCCTCGCCGTCGGCGTGCTGCGCGACGGCACCGCGTGGTGCGCCGTCCGGTCGCGCGCCCACGACTCGGCGACCGACGTCGCGGGCGGCCCCGACCTGGTGCCCGGGCTGGTCGAGGCGCTGCGCGCGACGCTCGAGGACTGACGCGCGCGGGCGGCGTCAGCCGCGCGCCTCGCACGTGGGCAGGGAGTCGCCCTCGCCCGCGCCGATCGCCTCCATCGCCGCGCGCGCGTCGGCGAGCGTCGAGACCGCCGCCACGTGCAGGCCGTCGGGCACGTTGCCCACGACCTCGGGGCAGTTGGCCTGCGGGGCGAGGAACCACGTCGCGCCGTCGCGCAGCGCGCCGTAGAGCTTCTGCTGGATGCCGCCGATCGGACCCACGTCGCCCTCGACGCTCATGGTGCCCGTGCCCGCGATGACGACGCCGTTCGCCTCGTCCTCGGGCGTGAGCTGGTCGACGATCCCGAGCGCGAACATGGTGCCCGCGCTCGGGCCGCCGATGTCCTCGATCTGGATCTCGACGTCCACCGGGAAGTCGAACGCGGGGTCGATGAACACGCCGAGCAGCGCGGTGTCGCCGCCGTCCGTCGTCGCGACCGTGAGGTCCGTCTCCGCGCCGTCGCGCTGCACGCGCAGCGTCACGTCGTCGCCCGGGTCGACCGCGGCCAGGCCGTCGATGAGGTCCTGGTACGTCCGCACGGGCGTGCCGTCGAGCGCCACGATGACGTCGCCCGGCTCGACGACGCCGTCGGACCCGCTGTCCGGCACCGTGCCCTCGACCGTGAGCGTCGCGGGCACGTCGTACCCCAGCTCGGTGAGCGCGGCGACCGTCGCGTTCTCCTGCGAGCTGATCATCTCCGCCTGGCCCTGCTGCTCGGTCTCCTCCTTGGTGCGGCCCGTCGGGAAGACCTCCTCGACCGGGCGCACGCTGCGCGACCGGTCGAACCACCCCTGCACCACCTGGCCGAGGTTCACCGGGTAGCCCGGGCCGCCGGCGACGGACACGGTCGTCAGGAGCAGCTCGCCCGTCGAGTCGTACGTCTCGGCGCCGGTGATCGAGATGAGGGGCGTGCCGTCCTGCTGGCCGAGCGTGTCCTCCGTCGGTCCGGGCGACCGCACCGCGTACGGCGCGGGCAGGATCGCGAGACCCGCGACGAGCAGGGTCGTCGCGAGCAGGGAGATGCCGAACGTCAGCGACCGCCGGGTCACGGGCGGCGGGTCGTGCTCGTCCTCGGCGAGGAGGGCGTCGAAGGAGGGGGCGTCGCTCACCGGGACATCATCCCCGAGGTTGCTGGGATCTCCCTGCCGACGACGTGGACGCCGCCCGGGAGCCGCCCCTACGGGCGGCGCGAGCGGGCCTGCCGCCAGACGGCGGCCGTGCCCAGGACCGCGACGGCCGCCCCCGCCGCGCCGAGCGCCGCGGCGTCCCGACCACCGAACCGTCGACCGCCGACGCCCGTGCGGCCTCGCACCTCGGCGAGGAGCACCTCGAGCGCCGCGGCGCCCGACCACTCCGGCCGCCACCCGGCGTCGTGCAGACGCCGCGCCGAGACCGACCACGGGTGCACGACGAACGCGAGGTCGTTCGCCGGTGACGGCAGCGCACCGACCCGGTGCAGCCGCTCGGCGGTCCCGAACGCCGTCGCGGGCGGGAGCTGCACCGTGCGCATCCCGGCCGCCGCGGCCACCGTCTCCGAGTCGAGCGCGTCGGGCTCGCCGTCGCGCACCGGTCCGGCCGTCAGACCGCCGACGAGGCCCTGGTCCAGCGCGACGCGCACCGCCCCCACCACGTCGTCGACGTGCACGAGCTGCCACGTGCGGCCGCCGCCGCGCACCGTGAGCAGGCGCGGGGCCTCGAAGTGCCGCGTGAGCACGGTGTCCACGCCCGGCCCGACGACGACCGCCGGCCGCACGAGCGCGAGCGGCACCCCGCCGAGCGCCTCCCGCAGCGCGTCCTCGAACGCCACGAGGTCGCCCGCGAAGCCGGGCCCGTCGTCGGGGGCCACGGGGTCGTCGTCGTCGATGACGCCCCGCTCGGGCGACGCGCCGTGCACCGCGGCGGACGACACGGCGACGACGTGCTCGATCCCCGCCGCGACCGCCGCCTCCCCCGCGCGACGGCCCAGGAGCGCGAGGCGGGCGCGCTGCTCCGCGTCCGTCCGGGCGCGCGGCGTCCCGAACTCGCCCGCGGGCGCCACCACGACGAGACGTCGCGCCCCGACGGGCCAGACGAGCGCGTCCACGGGCGACGCCTCGGCGGCGCCCAGGCCCGCGCGCACCGCGTCCGCCACCTGCCCGACGCCGACGACCACCACCGGGTCGCGGTCGGCGACCTCGTCGACCGGGGTGGTCGCCGCGCTCGCGATGGGGTCCTCCCCCGGACCGACCGGGGGCTCGCCCGCCGCGGGGAGCGCCTCGCTGCGCCGTGAGCGAACCCGGCCCTCGGACATGGCCCAGCCCCCGTTCTCGGCGCTCGATCGTGGTTACGGTGATCACCGACGCTACCGTGAGGAGTCGCCATGAGCAGCCTTCCCCCCGACCGTACGCCCGGACCGGACGACAACACGCCCTTCGACCCGCGGTTCGAGGAGCTGCTCCGCTCGATGCTCGGGCCCGACGCCGACGAGGCGCTGCGCGAGCTGCGCGCCCGCGGGCTCGACCCGCAGGCGCTCGCCGCGGGCGGCGCGGCCGACCCGCAGCTGTTCCAGCACGTCCTCGCGCAGGTCCAGCGGATGCTGTCGACGCCGAGCGACGGCCCGGTCAACACGGACGTCTCGCACGACGTCGCGCGCCAGGTCGCCGTCGCCGAGGGCGACCCGTCGATCTCGCCGGCGCAGCAGCGCGCCGTCACCGAGGCGCTGTCGGTCGCCGAGCTCTGGCTCGACGCCGTCACCGACCTGCCGCCGTCGGGCGGGAAGAGCCAGGCGTGGAGCCGGTCCGAGTGGGTCGAGCACACGCTCCCCGCGTGGAACGAGCTCGTCGCCCCGGTCGCCGCGTCCGTCGCGGACGCGCTCGCCACGGTCCTGCGCGACCAGCTCCCCGAAGGCATGGGGGACGACACCTCCGCCCTGCCGGGCGTGGGGTTCACGCTGCCCGGCCTGCCGGCCGGTGCGCTCGGGCTGCCCGCGGGCGACCCGGCCGCGCTCATGCGACGCCTCGGCTCCGCGGTGTTCGGCATGCAGGTGGGCCAGGCGGCCGGGACGCTCTCGCGCGAGGTCTTCGGCGCGACCGACGTCGGGCTGCCGCTGCTCGACCGGCCCGCGACGGTCCTCCTGCCCACGAACGTCGCGGCGTTCGCCGAGGGCCTCGACGCCCCCGCGGAGGAGGTAAGCCTCTTCCTCGCCCTGCGCGAAGCCGCCCACGCCCGCCTGTTCACGCACGTCTCGTGGCTGCGCGGGCACCTGCGCGGGCTCGTCGACGCCTACGCGCGCGGCATCACCATCGACCTCTCCGCGCTCGAGTCCCAGCTCGCCGACGTCGACCTCGCGGACACGGACGCGCTCCAGCGCGCGCTGTCGGGCGGTGTCTTCGGCCTGCAGAACACGCCCGAGCAGCAGGCGACCCTGGCGCGCCTCGAGACGACGCTCGCGCTCGTCGAGGGCTGGGTCGACGAGGTGACCGCCGTCGCGGCGCTCCCCCACCTGCCCCACGCCGTCCCGCTGCGCGAGATGCTGCGCCGTCGTCGTGCGGCGGGCGGGCCCGCGGAGCACACGTTCGCGACGCTCGTCGGCCTCGAGCTGCGCCCCCGGCGCTCGCGCGACGCGGCCGCCCTGTGGGCGCTCATCGCGGCGCAGTCCGGCGCCGGTGCGCGCGACGCCGTGTGGGACCACCCCGACCTGCTGCCCGACGGGACCGACCTCGACGACCCGTCCGGCTACGAGGGGCGGCGCGCCGCGACCCGCGCGGAGGAGGCGGACGTCGACCGCGCGCTCGAGGAGATCTTCCGCGCCGCGGAGGGTTCGCCGAATGCCGGACCGTCCCGCGAGGGCTCCGACGAAGGTGGCGCCCCGGCTGCCGACACGCCGACGGACGGCCCGGCCGCAGACGGACCGACGGACGACGGTGGGACGGACGACGCGGCCGGCCAGGGCGGGGCGCCGCGCTGACCTGGTCCCCTCCGGGTCAGCTCGCCGTCTCCGCGGGCGGTGCCGTGGTCCCCGCGGCGCCGTCCCCCGGCTCGACGTCCGCGTCGTCCGGCTCGAGGTCCGCGTCCCGCGAGAACGACACGCCCTCCAGGAACCCCCGCGCCCGCTCCGTGCGCGGGTAGGCGTCGAGCAGCTTCCAGAACCCCGGGCCGTGACCGGCGTGGAGCAGGTGCGCGAGCTCGTGCAGGAGCACGTAGTCGAGCACCCAGGACGGCATCCCCCGGACGCGCGTCGAGATGCGGATCGTGCCGTCGATGAGCGTGCACGAGCCCCACCGGCGGTCCTGGTTCCCGGCCCACCGCACGCTCGTGGGCCGCGCGCGGCCGTCCAGGTACTTGTCCGACAGCTCGAGGGCGCGGCGCTCCAGCTCCGCGTCCGACGGCCGCCGCCGGCGCTCGGAGTCGGCGAGGCGGTCGAGCATGCGCTGGACCCACTCGCGCTCCTGCGCGCGCGTGAACCGCGCCGGGATCGCGACGATCGTGCGCTCGCCGTCGCGGTAGGCGCTCACCGTGCTCTTGCGTCGGCGGCTGCGCCGAACCTCCACGATCGTCTCCCGGACCACGCCTCAGACCGTAGTGGTTCTTGCCACGAAATGGCAGGGGCGCGCGCGGAGTGGCGCGCTCTCCCGCGGAGTTCGGTCGAGCGGACGACGTGGAGACCTGTGGCGACGGCAAAGAGTTCCTCCCCGCCGGACCATCGGGGCGGAGCCTGTGGACAACCGTCGGCGGCTCTCGGGCCCGTGCCAGGCTGACGTCGGGCGTCCGGCCGGACGCCGCACGACGACGGACGGAGGAGCCGTGCAGCGACGACGCGTGCTGCGACCCGAGGCGCCGCTCCTGCGGCGCGGCCCCGGCGAGGTCCAGGTCGGCACCGACCCGCGGTGGTCGGTGCGGCTCACCGGGCTCGACGCGGACGAGGAGCGCTGGCTGCGCGCGCTCGCCGCGCCCGCGCGGCGCGGCGGCGCACCCGACGTCCCCGGCTCCCCCGCGCAGCGCACGCGCCGCGCCGCGCTCGTCCGCCTGCTCGACGAGGCGCACCTCCTCGTCACGGCGCGCCGACGCCGGCCGGCGTCGCCCGCCCCGGGGCACGGCGCGGCGGACCTCGCGGTGCTGTCGGCGTTGCTGCCCGACGGCGCGGGGCACCGCGTGCTCGCGGGGCGCGCCCGGGCGACCGTCGCGGTCGTCGGGCTCGGGCGGGTGGGTGCCGCGCTCGCCGTCCACCTCGCCACGGCAGGGGTGGGCGCGCTCGTCCTCGACGACCCGGGCACGGTGCTCACCACGGACGTCGGGGGTGGGGCCTACCGGCTGCGGGACGTCGGGTCGCCGCGCGAGGGTGCGGTGCGGCGGATCGTCGAGGAGGTCGCCCCGGGCGTCGTGACGGCCTCGACCCCGGTCACGCCGGAGGAGGCACGGGCCCCCGCGCCCGACGTCGTCGTCGTGGTCGAGCACGGAGCCGCGGACCCGGTCCGGGTCCGGAGGTTGGTGGGTGCGGGGGTCGCGCACCTGTCGGTCGTGGTGCGCGAGGCCGACGTCGTGGTCGGGCCGTTCGTCCGGCCGGGGCTCGACCCGTGCCTGACGTGCGCGGACCTGCACCGCGCGGACGTGGACCCCTGCTGGCCGCAGGTCGCTCGACAGCTGCGCGAGGCGTCCGCGCACCGGAGCGAGGAGACGCTGCTCGCGGCGTCGGCCGCGGCCGTCGCGCTCGGTCAGGTCCTGGCAGCCCTGGACGGGCTGGTGCCCCGCGCAGCCACGACCTGCATCGAGATTCCTGCTCCCGATGCCGTGCCGCGGCTGCGCGGGTCGAGCCGCCACCCGCGCTGCGGGTGCGGCGAGCTGGCGCGCACGCCCCCGGACGGGGCGCCGCTGCCCATGTCAGGCCGCCGTCGAGGCGCCGACTGACGCCTCGGTCCGTGCGGCCTCCTGGGCCTGGCGCTCGGCCTCGCGGGCGAGCACCTCGGCCTTGCTCGGACGGCCGCGGCCGCGCTTGCGCGCGACCACGACGCCGTCCACGAAGACCTCGCCGCCCCAGACGCCCCAGGGCTCGCGACGCTCGACCGCACCGGCGAGGCAGCCCTCGACGAGCGGGCAGGTGCGGCACAGGGCCTTGGCCTCCTCGACCTCGGCGGTGCGCTCGGCGAACCAGAGCTCCGGGTCGTTGGTGCGGCAGGGCAGCAGGCCCGCGAGAAGGCGGTCGAACTCCGCGGAGTCGTTCTCGCCGAGCGGCGTGGCCAGCGGTTGGTGAGGGACCCAGGGGCCGGATCCCCCCTGAGCGGTGATGTTGTCGAGCAGCGCGGTGAGCCGCACGATGTCCTCCAGTGATGTCCTGTCGTGGGTGTGAACGTCGTCGTCACAGGACCCTGAGGACAGCGGCCCCGTCTCGTGGAGACGGGTGGGGCCGGTGATCCTCATCGGCGGACGTGCTCGGAGAACACGAAGGCCGCGGGTCCTAGAGGGACTCCGCGGCCTGGAAGGTTCCGGTCGGTCAGACCGGGTTCGTCCTGGTGGCGGAGTCGGGAGCGGGGCGGGCGATGAAGGTGCCGCCGCGGTGCGCGATGGCACGCGGACGGAGCTCTCCTGGCGTGCCCGTGTACGCGGACGCGTGATCCAGCAGGTTCGCCATGGCGATCTGGTTGTTCATCAGCTCTCCCACCCCCTCTCTCCATCAGGCGCCCGCCTCTCGGCGCGCCCCTTCCCAACAGGACTCGTCGACCATATGCCGCCCCTCACAGGAGGCACAACTTATTTACGAGAAATTCTTCGACGAGTTCACCCGGCCCTCGTCGAGAGGCACGGACGGGGGCTCGTCAGCCCTCCGCGCGGCGCACGATCTCGAGGATCGTGGCCCCGTACCGCTCGATCTTCGCGGGCCCCAGACCGTTGATGCGTGCGAGGTCGGCCTGGCTCGTCGGCCGCGTCTCGGCGACGGCCGCGAGCGCCGAGTCCACGAGCACGGTGAACGCCGGCTTGTCCGTCTCCTGCGCGACCTGGCGACGCCACTCGCGCAGCTCCTCGAACAGCGCCTGGTCGTACTCCCCCGTGAGCCGGACCTTGGACTGCCCCGCGCGCGCACGCCGCGTCCCGCGCACGCCCGGCTCGTCGGGCCAGAGCCCGTCGAGGAACCGCGTGCGCCGGCGCGTCGCCCGGCCGCCGGGGTTGCGCGAGCGCGCGAACGAGAGCTCGAGGTGCTCGCGTGCCCGCGTGATGCCGACGTAGAGCAGCCGGCGCTCCTCCGCGACCGCCTCGTCCGTCTCCGCGAGGGAGATCGGCATGAGCCCCTCGCTCATCCCGGCGAGGAAGACGGCGTCCCACTCCAGGCCCTTCGCCGCGTGCAGCGACGCCAGGGTCACTCCCTCGACCGTCGGGGCGTGCTGGGCCGCGGCGCGCTCGTCGAGCTCGGCGACGAAGGTCGCGACGGTCGGGGCCGGGGCGTCGGACGCCGCGGCGAGCCCGGCGACGTCGTCGGCGAGCGCGACGAGAGCCTGCGTGGACTCCCAGCGCTCCCGCGCCGCGCCGCGCGCGGCCGGCGGCGCGGGGGCCCAGCCCGCGGCGGCCAGGACGTCGCGCACCGTCTCCGGCATGGGGACGTCCGGGTCGGCGGAGCGGGCCGCCCCGCGCAGCAGGACGATCGCGTCGCGGACCTCCTTGCGCTGGAAGAAGCGCTCCCCGCCCCGCACGAGGTAGCCGATGCCCGCGTCCGCGAGCGCCGACTCGAACGCCTCCGACTGCGCGTTGGTCCGGTAGAGCACCGCGATCTCGCTCGCGCGCGTGCCCGCGGCGAGGAGCCGCCCGATGCGCTGCGCGATCCCGCTCGCCTCCGCCTCGTCGTCGTCGTACGCGGTGAAGGCGACGGGCGGCCCCGCCGGCCGCTGGGCGACGAGCTCGAGTGCCTGGTGCGCGCCGCCCGCACGGCCCGCGCGCGCGAGGAGCTGGTTCGCGAGGTTCACCACCTGCGGCGTCGAGCGGTAGTCGCGCACGAGGCGGATCACCTGAGCCTTCGGGTGGGTGCGCGAGAACGTGAGGAGGTGGTGCGGCGTCGCGCCGGTGAACGAGTAGATCGTCTGCGACGGGTCGCCGACGACGCACAGCTCGTCGCGTCCCCCGAGCCACTGGTCGAGGACGAACTGCTGCAGGGGCGAGACGTCCTGGTACTCGTCGACGACGAAGTGGCGGTACTGGCGCCGCACCTCGTCGGCCACCGCGCCCTGCGTGGCGAGCATGTCGCCGAGCATGAGGAGCACGTCCTCGAAGTCGATGACCGACCGCTCGGTCTTCACGTCCTCGTAGGCCGTGAGGAGTCGCGCGACGGTCTGGTGGTCGAACCCGGCGGGGGGCTCGCGGTCGATCGCCTCGCACGCGCGGACGTAGTCGTCGGCGGTGACGAGCGAGACCTTGGCCCACTCGATCTCGGACGACAGGTCCCGCACCGCGACGCGGTCCACCCCGACGCCGAGCCGGCGCGCCGACTCCGCCACGACGGGTGCCTTGTGCTCGAGGATGCGCGGCGGCGCCCCGCCGACGACCTTGGGCCAGAAGTAGCCGAGCTGGCGCAGCGCGGCCGCGTGGAACGTGCGCGCCTGGACTCCCGTCGCACCGAGCTCGCGCAGGCGCGTGCGCATCTCCCCCGCCGCGCGCGCCGTGAAGGTCACGGCGAGCACGCTCGTCGGCACGTACACGCCCGTGCGGACCCCGTACGCGATGCGGTGCGTGATCGCGCGCGTCTTGCCCGTCCCCGCGCCGGCGAGCACGCACACGGGCCCGCGCAGCGCGACCGCGACGTCGCGCTGGTCGGGGTCGAGGGCGTCGAGGATCTCGTCGGCGGAGCGGTGGGCGAGCGGGCGTGAGACCGGTGGCGTGGACATCACCCGCGATTCTCGCAGGCCCGGCTGACACGCGGGCCGGGAACAGCCCGCGCTCCCCCGGTGTTACCGTCACGACCCGACCGCCCGCGGCACGCGCCGCCCGGAACCGCAGCAGGAGAGCCCTCGATGAGCACCGCCCCGACCCTTCCCGACACCGGCTCGGTCGTCATGTACTCGACGACGTGGTGCGGGTACTGCCGCCGCCTCAAGACGCAGCTCGACTCCGAGGGCATCGGCTACACCGAGGTCAACATCGAGGAGACGCCCGGCACCGCAGAGTTCGTGGAGTCCGTCAACGACGGCAACCGCACCGTGCCGACCGTCGTCTTCCCCGACGGCTCCGCCGCGACGAACCCGTCCCTCGCGGAGGTCAAGAAGCGCCTCGCCGCCTGACGCGGCACGCACGAGGGCCCGATCCGGGACTCCGGACCGGGCCCTTCGCGCACCCGGCGCGGGCGGCCCGACGACGGCGCCTCGCGCCGCTCCCGCCCTGAGCCGCCCTCAGCCGCCCTCAGCCGCCCTCAGCCGTCGGCGAGGCTCGCGCCGAACCAGTCCTCGAGGAGCGCCCGCGCGATCGACGACCGGCCCGGCAGCAGCACCTCGCGCGACCGGACGGCCTCGGCGAGCTCGGCCCGCGTGAACCAGCGCGCGTCGGTGAGCTCGACGCCGTCCACGTGCAGCTCCGTCGTCAGGGCGCGGGCCGAGAAGCCGAGCATGAGCGACGCGGGGAACGGCCACGGCTGGCTCCCCCGGTAGGCCACGTCGCCGACGACGACGCCCGCCTCCTCCGCGACCTCCCGTCGCACCGCGTTCTCGAGCGACTCGCCGGGCTCGACGTAGCCCGCGAGGGTCGAGAACCGCCGCTCCGGCCAGTGGGCCGCGTGCCCGAGCAGCAGTCGCTCGTCGGGCCCCTCGCCGTGCACGACGGTCATGATCACCGCCGGGTCGGTGCGCGGGTACAGCTCGACGCCCTGCGCCACGCAGCGGCGCGTCCACCCGCCCTTCTCGACGGTCGTCCGGCCGCCGCAGCGCGGGCAGCGCGGGTGGTTCGCGTGCCACGCCGCGAGCGCCACCGCCTCCGTCGCCAGCCCGGCGACCGGCGCAGGGACCGCGCCGACGAGGTCGCGCAGCCCGGACCACGCGTGGTCGCGCGCGAGGACCGCGTACGGCTCCGACGCGTCGACGCCCTCGATGTCGACCTCCTCGGCGTCCGCGTCCTCGGGGAGCACGAGCGCGAGGTACGCCGTGCCGTCGTCCTCGCCGAGGAAGAGCCAGCGCGCGGGGTCGTCGTCGGTCGCCGGGTCCACGTCGCGGAGCTCGGCCGGGTACAGCAGGGCGACGCCGCCGGCCACGCCGGGGCCGCCGAGCGCGAGCCGGCCGCGGTGGACGAGCAGGACGCGCGTCGTCGGCTGCGACCGCAGCGTGCGCACGAGGTCCGGCTCCGCGCGCCGGTGCTCCGCGCGGTCGACGAACGCGCCGTCGAGCGGCAGCGGGAGGTGGTCGAGCGGCGTGCGCGGCAGCGCGCCCGGCCCGGGGGTCGCGCCCGTCGGCGTGCCGGTCGGGGTGCCGGTCCGGGCGTCGACCGGCGCGGTGCCGGGTCGGTCCGGGGTCACGGCAGGGTCGCTCGTGCCCGACGACGGCCGGGCGGCAGGGGTGCTCACCCCCCGACCGTAGGCCACCGGGGACCGGGCCACCCGCCCTGCAGGGGGCGCCGCCTCGCGGGGGTGCGGCGCCGGGGACGGCGTGGGTCGACCGGGCGCGTGCAGAGACCGACTACCGTGGTCGCGTGCCTCGTTCTCCGTTGACCCTCGCCGCGCTCGCGACCGCCGCCGTGCCCGGTCTGGACGCCCGCAGCGCACGGCCCGTCGAGGATCCGGGCGACTACGACACCGCCGTCGTCACCGACGCCGACGGCACCCGCTGGACCGTGCGCGCACCCCGCAGCCTGCAGGCCGGCGCCGCGCTCGAGGCCGAGGCGGAGCTGCTGGGCTCGCTGCAGCACTACGCCGAGTCGGGGGTGCTGTCGTTCGCCGTGCCGCGCGTCAGCGGCACCGCGCTCCTCCCGGAGGGCGGGCGTGCCGTCGTGCACCCGGCGCTCGAGGGCGAGCCGCTCGACGTCGACGGCCTGCGACCCGGACCGGGCCTCGCGGCCGACCTGGGCCGTGTGCTCGCGTCGGTCCACGAGCTGCCGCGCACGATCGTCGACGACGCCGGCCTGCCGGGCTACGAGGTCGAGGAGTACCGCGCGCGCCGCATGGCGGAGCTCGACGAGGCCGCGGCCACGGGCAAGGTGCCGCCGACGCTCCTGCGCCGCTGGGAGACCGCGCTCGAGGACGTCTCGCTGTGGCGGTTCCAGCCGGTCGTCGTGCACGGCGACCTCGGCCCGGAGCAGGTGCTCGTCGCCCGCGGGCGCGTCGTCGCCGTGACGGACTGGGCGGGCGCGCGCGTCGCGGACCCCGCGGACGACCTCGCGTGGCTGCTGGTCTCGGCGCCGCCCGAGGTCGTCGACTCGATCATGGAGGCCTACCAGCTGCGCCGCACCGAGCTCACGGACAAGCACCTGCTGGACCGCGCGCTCCTCGTCGGCGAGCTCGCCCTCGCGCGCTGGCTGCTGCACGGCGTGCGCAACGGCCTCGACGACGTGGTCGCCGACGCGCTCGACATGCTCGCCGACCTCGACGAGGCGACGCAGGACGCCGACGACTGAGGTCCCGCCGGCTCAGTCGGCGACCAGCAGCGCCTCGATCTCGGCCTCGCCCAGCAGGCGGCGCGGACGCACGGTCTCGTCGGAGGCGACGTAGTAGAACGCGGCGTTCACCTTCTCGAGCGGCACCCCCGTCCAGCGCGACCACGCGAGCCGGTAGACGGCGAGCTGCACCTCGCGCACGCTGCGCGCCTCCGGGTCCGACGGCGCGCGCCCCGTCTTCCAGTCGACGACCACGACGGCGTCACGCGCCCCGCTCGCGTGCTCGGGGAGCTCGGGGAACACCGCGTCGATGCGCGACCGCAGGACCGTCGACCCGACGGGCGTCTCGACGTCGACCTCGACGGCGACGGGCGTGCGCGTCGCCCACTCCGAGGCCAGGAACGTCCGCTGGAGCGTCTCGAGGTCGGCGTCGGGGTCGAGGTCGTCGTCGTCCGCCCCGGGGAGGTCCTCGACGTCGAGCAGGGACGACGTCGTGAAGTAGCGCTCGGCCCACAGGTGGAACCGGGTGCCCCGGCGCGCGTGGACCGTGGGCTCCACCGGGACCGGGCGGCGCAGGTGCAGCGCGTACTCGTCGCGGTCCGCCGCGAGCCGGACGAGGCTCGACGCCGAGACGTGCGCCGGCAGCTCGACCTCCCGGCCCGAGCGCTCGGCACGCTCCGCGAGCAGGACGCGTGCCAGCGCCACGAGGTCGCGACCCTCGGCGTCGACGAGGACTCCCGAGGGCGCCGTGAGCCCGGCGGGGCCGCTCGCGTCGTCGGCGGTCCTCTGACCTCGCGCGGTGTCGGACGCCTCTGCCCCGACCGACGCGGCGCGCTCCGCCGCGGCCCGCTCGACCGCCGCACGCTCGACCGCCGCGCGTTCGACGGCCGCCGCGGTGTCCCGCAGGACGGACCGCGCCGACCCGCCGGGAGCGTCGTCGGGCACGGGCCACGTGCCGGTCACCTCGACGTCCTCGAGCGGGTTGGAGTCGTCGGGACCGGGCGGGGCCGACCACCCGTCGGCCGTCACGATCCCCGCCTCGACGAGCTCGACGAGGAACGGCGACAGCGCGCGCGGGCGCGACCCCGTCTGCCACCAGGACGCCGTGAGGTACAGCTCGCGGCGCGCCCGCGTGAAGGCCACGTAGGCGAGGCGTCGCTCCTCGGCGAGCTGGTGCTCGCCGCTCGCCGCGCGGAACTCGTCGCGCCGCGCCACGAGCTCCTTCGTGTCCGCCGCGAGGTCGAAGCGGAATTCGGGCAGGTCGGCGGCGTCGCCGCGCAGCGGGTACGGGAGCTGGCTCACGTCGGTGAGCCAGCCGCTGTCCGCGCGCACGCCCGACGACGACTCGGCCGTCGTGGGGAACACGCCGTCCACGAGACCGGGCACGACGACGACGTCCCACTCGAGGCCCTTCGCGGCGTGCGCGGTGATGACCTGCACCGCGTCCGGGTCGGGTTCCCGCACGGGCAGGTCGAGGCCGTTCTCCCGCGTCGAGGCGACCCCGAGCCACGCGAGGAACGCCCCGAGCGTCACGACGTCCGCCGTCTGCGTGAACGTCGCGGCGACGTCGCGGAACGCGTCGAGGTGCTCGCGGGCCCGGTCGCTCACGGCCTCCGGGTCGACGAGCCGCCGCGACGCGAGCAACGCCTCGTTCGTCACGGCCTCGACGTCGAGGCCGAGGGCCCGCTCCGCCTCGACGACGAGCTCCGGGAGCGACAGGTACGTGAGACCGCGCAGCGCGCGCAGGGTCCGCGAGAGCGCCGAGAGCCGTGCGTGACCCTGGGCGGAGAGCGTGCGCCCGTCCGCGGCAGGCTCGCCCGGGTCCGGCAGGTCGTCGAGCGCGTCGACGATCGAGCGGTGGTCGGCGACGTCCCCCTCGACCACCACGAGCCCCGACTCGGTGTCCTCCGCGGCGGAGGCGCGACGGCGCGAGCCCAGCGCGCCCTCGAGCCGCGCGAGGTCCGCCGCGCGGCTCCCGAGCGCGTGCAGGTCGGCCGCACCGAGGTTGAGCCGCGGCCCGGTGAGGAGCCGCACGAGCGCGTCGCCGCGCGAGGGGTCGTGCACGGCCTCGAGCAGAGCGACGACGTCGACGACCTCGGGCGTCGTGAGCAGCCCGCCGAGGCCGACGACCTCCACGGGCAGCCCGCGCCGCCGCAGCGCGACCTCGACCGCCGCGAACTGGCTGCGCTTGCGGCACAGCACGGCCGCGGTGACGCGTCCCCCGGGCGCGCTCGCCGGGCGCCACCGCGCGGCGACGCGTTCGGCCACGGCCGCGGCCTCCTCCTCGGCGGTGGCCGCCACGTGCGCAGCCACCGCGCCCGGGCCCGCGTCAGGGCGCAGCGCGAGCGGCGGCACCTCGACCCGGTCGCCCCGCCCACCCGCGACGGCACCGCGCAGCGGGCCGGCGGTGACGTTCGCCGCCGCGAGGACGGCGGCGTCGTTGCGCCACGACGTCGAGAGGAAGCGCACGGCCGAGCGGTCGCCCCCCGCGCGCGGGAAGCGGTCGGGGAACCGCGCGAGGCCGCCCGCGCTCGCGCCGCGCCACCCGTAGATCGACTGGTGCGGGTCGCCCACGGCCGTCACGGGGTGCCCGCCGCCGAACAGCCCCGCGAGGAGCTCGACCTGCGCGTGCGACGTGTCCTGGTACTCGTCGAGGAGCACGACGCGGAACCGGGCCCGCTCGGTCTCCCCCACGACCGGCACCTCGCGCGCGAGCCGCGCCGCGAGCGCCACCTGGTCGCCGAAGTCGAGGGAGTCGGTCGCGCGCTTGCGGCGGCGGTACTCCGCGACGACGTCGAGCAGCCGGACCCGTTCCGCGACGTCGCCGACGAGCTTCTCGACCTCCTTCGTCCGGGCCCTCTGCCGCGGCCCGAGCGGGAGCGCGTCGAGCTGCTCGACGATCTCGGCCAGGCGGTCCCGCGCCTCGGCGGGGTCGAGGAGGTGCTCGCCGAGCGCGCCGGAGAGCCCGAGCACCGCCGCGACGACCGTGCTCAGGGCGCGGTCGGTGCCCAGGTCGTCGTCCCAGGACTCCACGACCTCCGACGCGAGCTGCCACTGCTGCGCCTCACCGAGCAGGCGGGCCCCCGGCTCGACGCCGACGCGCAGCCCGTGGTCGCCGACGAGCGACGCGGCGTACGCGTTGTACGTCGCGACGGTCGGCCGGTCGAGCAGCGAGAGCGCCGAGGCCGCGCCGCCCCGGGCGCGCGCGAGCTGGGCGAGCCGCACCTGGACGCGCTCCGCGAGCTCGCCCGCCGCCTTGCGCGTGAACGTGAGGCCCAGCACCGCGTCCGGGGGGACGAGCTCGTTCGCGATGAGCCAGACGACGCGCGCCGCCATCGTCTCCGTCTTGCCCGAGCCGGCCCCGGCGACGACGAGCGTCGGCTCGAGCGGCGCCTCGATCACCTCGACCTGCTCCGGGGTCGGGCGGGGACGTCCGAGGAGGTCGGCGATCCGGGTCGCGGAGAGCGTCGGCCGTGGCGGCTCCGCCGCCCGGTGCTCGTCGCCCCCCGCGTCCTCGCTCTCGACCGGGAGCCCGTCGGCCGCGACCAGGCGCACCGTCGACCCGCTCGCGCCCGCCTCCGGGAGCTCGAACAGCTCGCTGCTCACGCCACCACCCTCCTGCCCTCGGGCTGCACCGGGCACGCCCGGCGCACGGGGCACATCTCGCACAGCCCGTTCTGGCGGGCGGTGAACGTCGCCGCCGACATGGTGCCGGCGGCCTCGTCGACGAGGTCGCGCGCCCAGCTCGACCCGTCGGGCTCCGGCTCGAGCGCCGGCTGCGCCACGACGGCCGGGCCCACGTGGGTGCTCCCGACGTACACGAGCTGCGCGCCCGCGCTGCGCGTGCCCTCCGGCACGTCGAGCGCACCCGCCTCGACCGCGAGCTGGTAGGCCCCGAGCTGGGGGTGCTCCGCGCCCTCCGCCTTCGTCGCGGTGCGCCGACCGGTCTTGAGGTCGACGACGCGGACCTTGCCGTCCCCCGCCGCCTCGACGCGGTCGATCGTGCCGCGCAGCCGGGCGCGGCCGACGGTGACGTCGAACGACGGCTCGACGAGGAGCGGCTCGCCCGCCTGCGCGACGTAGGCCGCGAGCTTCTCGACCATGCGCTCGGCGCGGCGACGGAGCTGGCGCGCGGGCCAGCCGTCGGGCAGCGCGAGCTCCGCCCACCGGCGGTCGAGCTCCGCGCGCAGCTCGGCGAGCGACCCGGACGGGTGGCTCTCGGCGATGGAGTGGACGAGCGTGCCGAGGCTCTGGTGCGTCGCGTCGGGCGCCGTCCCGCCGGCCGCCTCGAGCGACCAGCGCAGCGGGCACGTCGAGACCGTCTCGACCTTCGACGGCGACACGGTGACCGTCTCCTCCGCACCGCGCAGCGGTGCCGTGCTCGACACCCCCGCGACGCCGTACCACGTCTCCGGGCGGGCCTCCGCGACGCCGAGCGCCCCGAGGTCCGCCAGGAGCGTCGCCGCCGCGACCGCGCGCTCGTCCGGCCCGGGGGCCCCGGCCCCGCCTGCCTCGCGCGCCGCCGTCTCGACGAGGACGCCACGGGCCGCGGCGACCAGCCCGCGCAGGTCGAGCGGGGCACCGACGCGCACGTGCCGCCGCTCGGCGGGCTCGACCGGCCCGTCCTGCGGACCACCACGCCCGCCGGGACCGTCGGCGCCGTCCGGGCCTCCCGAGCCGTCCGTGCCCCCGGGACCCTCGGGTGCCGACGGCGGCACGACGAGGTCGCAGAACACCGACGGCGCCTCCTCCGCGTCCTGCACGGCCGTCACGACGAGGCGACGCGTCGCGCGCGACGTCGCGACGACGAACGCCCGCAGCTCGTCCGCGAGCACCTGGGCGCGCGCCTGCGAGCCGACCCCGTGCGCGTCCTGCGCGCGGCCGGCGAGGAGCTCGACGAGCGCCTGCGAGCCGAGCAGCGAGTCGCGCAGCCGGAGGTCGGGCCACACGCCGTCCTGGACGCCCGCCACCACGACGACCTCCCACTCGCGCCCGGCAGCACCGGCGGGGGTGAGCGCCGCCACGGCGTCGGCCCCGCTCGCGCTCGCCGCGAGCGAGTCGGCGGGCAGGTCCTGCGAGGCGAGGTACTCGACGAACGCTCCGGCGGGGGCGCCCGGCATGCGGTCGACGAACGTCTCCGCGGCGCGGAACAGCGCGAGCACCGCGTCGAGGTCACGGTCCGCGCGCGCCCCGGCGGGACCGCCGTCGAGCGCCGCCGACCGCCACCGCTCCGCGAGACCGGTCGCGGCCCACACCGCCCACAGCACCGTCTGCGCGGTCGCGCCGGGCTCGGCGGCCGCCGCGCGTCCTGCGGCGAGAGCGCGCGCGACCGCGACCGGCCCGCGGCGCACCGTGGGCGGCAGCGTCGCGGCGCGCGCCGGGTCGAGGAGCAGCTCGACGAGCAGCGCGTCGGACGAGCGCCCGCCCCCGCCCTCGAGCTCCTCGGCCCGCAGCGCCCGGCGCAGGCGACGCAGCGCGACGACGTCGAGCGCGCCGACGGGCGACGTGAGCAGCGCCGCCGCCGTGAACGGGTCGAGGGCCTCGAGGTCCTCCGCGTCGGCGACGCACACGCGGACCGCGGCGAGGAGCGGCGCGACCGCCGGCTCGTCGCGCAGCGGGACGTCGGAGCCGAGCAGCGTCACGGGGACCGAGGCGGCGACGAGCTCGCGGCGCAGCGCCGCGAGCCGCGTCCCCGTGCGCGCGACGACGGCCATCCGGTGCCAGGGGGTGCCGTGCAGCAGGTGCTCCGCGCGCAGCTCCCGAGCGACGAACGCTGCCTCCTGCGCGACGGCCGAGAGCACCGCCACCTGCACGGGCGGGGCACCGGGACCGCCGTCGGCCTCCTCACCCACCTGCTCGCCGGCGTCCCGCGGTGCGGCACCACGGTGCACGGCCCCGGCGACGGTGCCGACCTGCGCGGTCACGCGCCGCGTCACCTCGCGCAGCGCAGCGCTCTGGCGCCACGCCGTGCCCAGGACGGCGACGCGCGCGCCCAGCTCGCCCCGGCGCGCGCCGTCCCGGCGGGCGGGGGCGGACGCGCGGCCCACGAGCCCCGGGCTCGCGCCGCGGAACGTCTGCACCGCCGCGTCCGGGTCCCCGAGCAGCACGAGGCGCGCGCCGTCGTCGTGCAGCACGTGCAGGAGGCGCGCGGTGGCGACCGTCGCCTCCTGGTAGTCGTCGACGACGACGAGGTCCCAGCGCGGCCGGGCGGCGTCGGGCACCTCGTCGTCCCACGCGAGCAGCGCCTCCGCCGCCTCGTCGACCACGATCGCCGGGTCGAACCGCGACCCGGAGTCGGGTGTCCCGGTGCGCAGCGCGGTGACGTCGAGGTACTCCGCGTAGAGCTGGGCACCGAGCGACCACTCCGGGCGCTCGTAGCGCTCGCCGAGCGCGGCGAGGTCGGCCGGGGTCAGGCCGCGCTCCGCCGCGCGCATGAGGAGGTCGCGGAGCTCCTGGCGCAGCCCGCGGAGGCCGAGCGCCTCCTCCGGCAGGCCCGCGGGCAGCGCGAGCGGGGTGCCGAGGTGCGCGAGACCGCCGTCGAGGTGGCCCTCCAGGAGCTCGGCGAGCACGAGGTCCTGCTCCGGCCCGGAGATCAGCGTCGGGACGGGCTCGCCGAGCGCGGCCGCGCGCTCCCGCAGGACGGCGAAGGCCGCGGACGCGGCGGTGCGCACGAGGGGCGCGCCGACGGTGCGGCGCGCGCGGTCCGACAGGCGGTCGCGGAGCGCGGCCGCGGCACGGCGCGACGCGGCGAGGAGGAGCACGCGCTCGGGCGCGACGCCGTCGCGCAGGGCCGCGAGCACGACCTCCTGCGCGACGAGGGTCTTGCCCGTGCCCGGCGCGCCCACCACGAGAGTCGCCCCGGGCCCGGCCGCGGCGGTGATCGCCGCGCGCTGGGAGTCGTCGAGCACCGCGTCGGCCTCGAGCTCGCGAGGCCGCGCGACGAGGCGGGGGGCGGTCGTCGTCCGGGGCACGGACCCGATCCCATCACGCGCCACCCACACCGCCGGGCGGGCGCGCGACGCGCGGGACTACGGGACGGGCCAGCCGTTGGTCAGGCAGCCCTGGGCCGAGATGGACTGCTGGACCATCACCGGGGCCACGGCGCCCGGCGCGAGGCAGTCCTCGTGGCCGTGGCCGAGCACGTGCCCGACCTCGTGGTTGACGAGGTACTGCCGGTACGTGGCGAGGTCGTCGCCGAAGTCCGGCGCCCCGAGGACCCAGCGCTCGAAGTTCAGCACGGCAGCACCCGTGACCGAGTTCCCGCACGAGTAGCGGCCCTCGGTCGCGAGCGGGGCGCACAGGCGGTCGGTCGTGGCGGGGCTCGCGAGCACGACCCGGATGGACGCGTCGTCGGCGGCCGTCCGGGAGAACGTCACGCCGTCGGGGACCGACCAGCCGCGCGGGTCGTTGAGCGTGGCGAGCACCGCGGCGGCGAACACCTCGCCGTCGACGGGGAGCCCGGCCTCGACCTCCACCCGGACGGAGCGGACCGTGCCGCTCCCGGGCGCCGGGCTCTCCCCCGGCACGACGACGAGCGAGCCGCCGAGGTCCGGCGCGACGACGACCGTCCCGAGCAGACCGGAGCCGGGCTCCGCGACCGGAGCCTCGGGCGCCTCGACCGGTGCCGGTTCCACGACGGGCTCCGGCGTCGTCGTCGGGGCGGGCGCGGGCTCGGGCGCGGTGATCGCGTCCGGGCGCGGCGCGATCGGGCCGAGGAGGCCCGGGCCCTGCTCGACGGCGCCCGCGCGCTCCACGGACGACCGGCTCACCGCCGCGGTCTCGTCGCGCTCGGGGACCGGTGGATCCACCCGGGCGTCGGCGGCGGGAGCGGCCTCGGTGCTCGCCGCCCCGCCCAGGTCCCAGACCTCCGCCGTCGCCGCACCGCCGCCCAGGCCGACGACGAGGCACGCGGCCACGGCGGCGCCGTGCCGCAGACCCGTCGTACGGCGCCCCGCACGGGCGCTCGAGAGGCGGTTCGGGGGGGTATGTCTGTCGGGCACCCGCCCATCGTCCCACTCCTCGCGACGCACGGTCGACACGAAGCGCGGTTTCCGTATCCTCCCCCCATGGGAGCCACCGAGGGACGCACGCGCGGCGCGGCCGCGGCTCCCCCCGGGCTGCGCACCCGGATGCCGCGCGACGAGCGCCGCGCGCAGCTCCTCACCATCGCCGAGGAGCTCTTCGCCTCCCACGGCTACCACCACATCTCGATGGACGACATCGCCGACCGCGCCGGGGTCGGCAAGCCCGTGCTGTACCGGCACTTCCCGTCGAAGCTCGACCTCTACCTCGCGATCGTCGACGACCAGGGCGACCGCCTCGTGGGCGCCGTGCACGCGACCCTGGACCCCTTCCGCGACCCGGCGCCCGGGACGCCCGCGGGCGACCCCGACGCCCTGGCGGTCGACGGCCTCGCCGTGATCGAGGGCATCGTGCGGGCCTACGTCGCGTACGCGCGCGCGGCGGGCCGCTCGGCCGCGCTGCTCTTCGAGTCCGACGTCATGCGGGACCCGGTCGTCCGGGCGCGCGTGCTCGCGCCCGACACGACGATCGCCGGCGCGTTCGCCGACGTCCTCGTGCGCATCACGGACCTCGACGCCGACGAGGCGCTCGTCGTCGCCCGGACGTGCACCGCCGTCGGGCGGGCCGCCGCGACGGAGGTCGTACGGCCGGACGGCGGCGCGACGGCCGACGACGTCACCCGGCTCGTGCCGCGCCTCGTGTGGCGCGGGGTGCGCGGCATGCTGCGGCGGCCACCGTCGGGCTCCCTCAGCGCGCCCGACGGGTCGGCGACGGGAATCTGACTACTATCGATCGCGTTGTCGCCGGTGGGACGCCCACCGGCGGCCCGAGGCCCGTCGTCGCTGCGCCTGGCGCAGCCGCTGTGAGGAGAGCTGAGTGGAAGTCACGATCGGTGTGCAGAACCTGGCCCGTGAGATCGTCGTCGACACGGACCTGACCGCCGAGGCCGTGGCCACCGCGGTCGCCGACGCGCTCGGCGGCGCCCCCGCCCTCGAGCTCACCGACTCGCGCGGTCGCCGCGTGATCGTCCCGACGGCGTCGCTCGGCTACGTCGAGATCGGCACCGAGGAGCAGCGCCGGGTCGGTTTCGGCTCCCTCTGAGCCGCAAGGTCTGAGCGCCGGGCCCCGAGCGTCGGGACCCGACCGCCACGTGCCGCCGCCGCGCCCCCTGGGCGCGGCGGCGGTCTCGTCATGCCGCCAGGCCCAGCCGGTCCATCCGCCGGGAGTGCTCCGCCGTGAGGCGCGCGAACACCCAGGACTGGGTCGCGGGCGCGGGCCCGCTGCCGCCGCCCGCGGCGACCGGCTCGGCCCCCGCCGCCACGAGCCGGGCGAGCGCGGGACGCCGCGACAGCACGTCGCCGACGACGCCGAGCGCCTCGCCGACGAGCCGCCGCCCCCACAGCGCGAGGCGCGACGCGAGCACCGGGTCCTCGGCGGCGACCTCGGCGATGACCGGGGCGTAGCGCTGCGAGGGGGTGTCGTGCGTGAGCGCCTCCACGACGACGTCGCGCGAGCGCTCGTCGAGACCCTGGGCCGCGAGGAGGCAGAAGTCGTCCGCGACGCCCTGGCCCACGTAGCCCTTGAGGATGCCCTCCCACCACGTGCTGGGCTTCGTGCGCGCGTCGAAGTCGTCGAACAGGCCGTCGAACGGGGTCATGCAGTCCGCCGGGTCACCGCCCAGCTCCTCGACGCGCACGAGCACGCGCTCCTGCCGGTCGAGCATCGCAGCCGCGAGGCGGGACAGGGCCTGGCGCTGGCGCAGCGTGGGGGCGTGCGCGGCGTCGCCCGCGAGGCGCCCGAAGCTCGCGAGCTCGGTGTACGCGACGAGGCCGAGCAGCTCCACCGCGTCGGTGTGGTCCGCCGGGGGCAGGGTCGTGGGGCTCGCGTGCTCGGCGTCGCTCATCGGGCCAGGATAGTTCTCCGATATCATGGCCGACGTACATCGGTTGCCCGGTCGTCCAGACCTCACGCTCGTCACGCGTACGACGACGGCACGGCACGGTCCGCAGCGCGGGCCTGGCCACGACATCCCACGATCGGCTGCCGGCCACGAGGTGCGCACGACCGCGACCGGGAACCTCCCCGGCTCCGGGCCCCGACGGGCCCGCCGACGGTCGCGCGTGCCCGAACGAGACAGAGGCACCAGTGACCACCACAGACGCCACCACCACCGACGCGACGCCGGACGTGAGCGCGGACGCGACGTCCGTCGCCGCCAGCGTCCACGCGGACAACACGACCTTCGCGGACTTCGGCGTCCGCCAGGAGATCGTCGACGCTCTCTCCGACGCGGGCATCGTCCAGCCGTTCCCCATCCAGGCGATGACCCTCCCGGTCGCCATGTCCGGCCACGACATCATCGGCCAGGCCAAGACCGGTACCGGCAAGACCCTCGGCTTCGGCGTGCCGCTGCTGCACCGCGTCGTCGCCCCGGGCGAGCCAGGCTTCGACGAGCTGCCCTCCCCCGGCAAGCCGCAGGCGCTCGTCGTCGTCCCGACGCGCGAGCTCGCCGTCCAGGTCGCGAACGACCTCACCACGGCCTCGAAGCGCCGCTCGGTGCGCATCGTCCAGCTCTACGGCGGTCGCGCCTACGAGCCGCAGGTCGAGGCGCTGACGCGCGGCGTCGAGGTCGTCGTCGGCACGCCCGGCCGCATGATCGACCTGATGAACCAGGGCCACCTCAACCTCACGCGCGCCGCGACCGTGGTCCTCGACGAGGCGGACGAGATGCTCGACCTCGGGTTCCTCCCGGACGTCGAGAAGATCCTGGCGCGCACGCCCGCGCAGCGCCACACGATGCTCTTCTCGGCGACCATGCCGGGCGCCGTCGTCTCGATGGCGCGCCGCTACATGAAGCAGCCGACGCACATCCGCGCGAACGACCCCGACGACGGCGGCCAGACGGTCAAGAACATCGAGCAGGTCGTCTACCGCGCGCACGCGCTGGACAAGGTCGAGATGCTCGCGCGCATCCTCCAGGCCGAGGGCCGCGGGCGCACCATCGTGTTCGCCCGGACCAAGCGGACCGCCGCGAAGGTGGCGGACGAGCTCGTCGACCGCGGGTTCGCGGCCGGCTCGATCCACGGCGACCTCGGGCAGGGCGCGCGCGAGCAGGCGCTGCGCGCGTTCCGCAACGGCAAGATCGACGTGCTCGTCGCGACGGACGTCGCGGCGCGCGGCATCGACGTCGAGGACGTCACCCACGTCGTGAACTACCAGTGCCCGGAGGACGAGAAGACGTACCTGCACCGCACCGGCCGCACCGGCCGCGCGGGCAACAAGGGCACCGCGGTGACGTTCGTCGACTGGGACGACATCCCCCGCTGGTCGCTCATCGACAAGGCCCTCGACCTCGGCATCCCCGAGCCGGTCGAGACGTACTCGAGCTCGCCGCACCTGTACACCGACCTGCACATCCCCGAGGGCACGAAGGGCCGTCTCCCCAAGGAGCGGCGCACGCTCGCCGGGCTCGAGGCGGAGGAGATCGAGGACCTCGGCGAGACCGGCAAGCGGCACACGCCCGCGGGCGGGTCGCGCGGGCGCCAGGGCGACCGGTCCGACGGCGGCCGCGGCCGGTCCGACGGCGAGCGGGGCCGGTCCGGCGGCCAGGGCCGCTCCGGCGGGCGTCGCGGCGAGACCGAGCGCACGAGCGCTCGTGCCGAGGGCGAGCGCACCGAGGCGACCGAGGGCGCCCCGGCGACCGAGGGCGGCGAGCGCCGTCGTCGGTCCCGCAGCCGCCGCCGCACGCGCGGCGGCCGTCCGGTCGAGCAGCAGGGCGGCGCCGCCGAGGCGACCGCCCAGCCCGCGGAGTAGTCGCTCCCGGCGGTTCCCGAGCCCGACGACGAACCCCGGGTCGCGCCCCACTGTCACCAGGCCGTGGGGACGCGGCCCGGGGTTCGTCGCGTCCGGGTCAGTGCACGTGCGCGTCACGCCCGGCGAACCACACCGCGACGCCCTGGACGGCCGCCGCGGCGACGAGGAGCAGGAGCGGGAGCGTCCACGCGCCCGTGACGTCGTGCGCGAGCCCGAGGCCGAGCGGACCGGTCGCGGCGAGCAGGTAGCCGGCGCTCTGCGCCATGCCGGAGAGCTCGGACGTGTGCGCGGCGTCGCGCGCCCGCAGCGCCATGAGAGTGAGCGCGAGGCTGATCCCGCCACCCTGCCCGAGGCCGACCAGCAGGACCCAGAGCGCCGCGCCGCCGGGCGCGACGGCGAGCCCGAGCAGCCCTGAGCCGACGAGGACCACGAGCACGAGGCCGATGCCGCGTTGGCGCGGCATGCGCCCGGCGAGGACCGGGGTGACGAACGAGCCGACGATCCCCGCGAGGTTGCACAGCGCGAGGAGCCAGCCGCCCACCTCCGGCGTCCGGCCGAGCGCGACCATGATCTCGGGCAGCCAGGCGTTGACCGCGTAGAACGACAGCGACTGCATGCCCATGACGACGGTGACCGCCCAGGCGAGCGGGCTGCGCCACACCGCCGACCGCGCGGCGGCCGGCCCCGCGCCGGGTCCGAACGCCACCGTGCCGGAGGGGTCGGGCCGCAGCGCGCGCGGCACCCACACGAGCGCCCCGAGCACGGCGAGGACGCCCCAGGTCGCGAGCGCGCCGCGCCAGTCGAGACCGGCCGCCGACGCGACCGGCAGGGTCAGGCCCGCCGCGAGCGCCGCCCCGCCGGAGAGCGCCATCGAGTAGAGGCCGGTCATGAGGCCGATGCGGTCGGCGAAGTCGCGCTTGATGAGCGCGGGCAGCAGCACGTTCCCGAGCCCGATCGCGCACCCGGCGACCACCGTCCCGGCGAACAGCCCCGCGGTCGAGGGCACGAGGCGCAGCGCGAACCCGACGCACAGCAGGACGAGGCTCACGAAGAGCGCCCGCTCGAGCCCCCAGCGCCGCGCGAGCACGGGCGCGAGCGGCGCGAGGAGCCCGAAGCACAGGACGGGGAGCGTCGTGAGCACGCCCGCCGCCGTCGCGCTGAGGCCCAGGTCCGTGCGGATCTCGCCGAGCACGGGCGAGATCGCGACGACGGCGGGGCGGAGGTTGAGCGCCGCGAGGACGATCGCGACGACGGCGGCCAGCCCCAGCGGCCTGCGCAGCCCGCTCACGCCTCGGCCTCCCCGGCGTCGCTGCGACCGGGACGGTCCGCGGCGGCCTCGACGAGCTGCGCCCGCACGGCGTCGATCGTCGCGACGACGGCGGCCTCGGCCGCGTCGGCGTCGGCCGCCCGGATCGCCGCGACGACCTCCTCGTGACCGGGGACGTCGCGGTGGTGCCGACGCTGCCCGCCGGAGGGGAGCGTGCGGACGAGCGCGTGGTCGAGGCCTCCGTAGAGGTCGGCGAGCAGGGGGTTGCCCCCGGCGCGCACGACCTCGCCGTGGAAGGCGACGTCGGCGGCCTGGAAGGCCTGCTCGTCCCCGTCGCGTGCCGCGACCTGGGCGGCGAGGGCCGCGTCGAGGCGGCGGAGGGCGACGGCGTCGGCCCGCCCGGCAGCGGCACGCGCCGCACCGCGCTCGAGGATCTCGCGCACCTCGAGCACGTGGAGCGCGTCCGTGGTCCGGGCCCGCCGGGTCAGTGCGGCGTCGAGCCCGTCGGCCGCGCGCACGTAGGTGCCGTCGCCGCGGCGCGGCTCGAGGATCCCGGCGTGCTCGAGCGCGCGCACGGCCTCGCGCACCGTGTTGCGCCCGACGCCGAGCTCGGCGACGAGCTCGGGCTCCGGCGGGATACGGGTGCCGACGGGCCACTCCCCGCGCTCGACGCGTTCCGTGAGCCGTTCGACGACGAGCTCCGACACCTTGCGGGGAGGCATGATCGGCTGGTTCACCGAAAGAACCTAACATCCCCTGTTTGGCGCGGGCGGCGCAGCGGGCGTACGGGGTCCCGCGTACGGGGGTTGACCAGCGCGCGGCACCGCGAGGACCTTGCGACAGGACCGCTCCTTCGACGACGAAAGCGAGACCACCATGGACCCCACCGCGTCACGACCCCGACGACGGCGCAGCCTCCTCGCCCTGGTCGCCTCCGCCACGCTCGTCGGGACGCTCCTCACCGGCACCACGACCGCCGCGGCCGCGGACACCGAGCTCGCCGTCAACGGCGGGTTCGAGTCCGGGCTGTCCGGGTGGACCTGCTCCGGCTCCACGGGGCAGCCGGCCACGAGCCCGGTCCGCACCGGCAGCGGGGCGCTCCGGGCCACGCCCGCCGGGACGGACAACGCGCGCTGCTCGCAGACCGTCGCCGTCCGACCCTCGTCGACCTACACGCTCAGCGCGTGGGTCCAGGGCTCCTACGCGTACCTCGGGGCGAGCGGCGCGACGGCGCAGGACGTCACCACCTGGACGCCCTCGGCACCGACCTGGCAACGGCTCAGCGTGACCTTCACGACGACCGCGACGGCGACGACCGCGACGGTCTTCGTGCACGGCTGGTACGGCCAGCCCGCCTACCTCGTGGACGACGTCAGCCTCGTGGGTCCGGGCGGCGGCACGGCGCAGCCGCCCGCGACCCCCACCGGTCTGACCGCCGGGACGCCCACCGCCACGAGCGTGCCCCTCACCTGGGGTGCCGTGGCCGGCGCCACCGGCTACGCCGTCTACCGCGACGGCACCCGCGTCGCCGCGACCGCGGCCCCGTCCACCACCGTCTCCGGGCTCACCGCCGCCACCGCCTACTCCTTCCAGGTCACCGCGACCAACGCCGCGGGCGAGTCACCCCGCTCCGCCGCCGTCGCCGTCACCACGGCGACCGGCGGCACCGGCGGCGGACCCGGCGCCGGGCTGCCGGCGCACGCGCTCGTCGGCTACCTGCACACGTCGTTCGCCAACGGGTCGGGCTACGTCCGCATGGCGGACGTCCCGGACTCGTGGGACGTCATCAACCTCGCGTTCGGCGAGCCGACGAGCGTCACGTCCGGCGACATCCGGTTCAGCCTCTGCCCGCGGACCGAGTGCCCGAACGTGGAGTCGGTCGCGGAGTTCAAGGCCGCCGTCGCCGCGAAGCGCGCGGCCGGGAAGAAGGTGCTCCTCTCGATCGGCGGGCAGAACGGCCAGGTCCAGCTCACGACGACCGCCGCGCGCGACGCGTTCGTCGCCTCCGTGAGCTCGATCATCGACACCTACGGGCTGGACGGGGTCGACATCGACTTCGAGGGGCACTCGCTGTACCTGAACCCGGGCGACACGGACTTCCGCGCCCCGACCACCCCCGTGATCGTCAACCTCGTCTCCGCGCTCAAGTCGCTCACCGCGCGCTACGGCGACGACTTCGTGCTGACGATGGCGCCGGAGACCTTCTTCGTCCAGAACGGCTACCAGTTCTACGGCTCCGGCCCGTGGGGCGGCCAGGACCCGCGCTGCGGCGCCTACCTGCCGGTGATCCACGCCCTGCGCGACGACCTGACGCTGCTCCACGTCCAGCACTACAACTCGGGGCCGATCATGGGGCTCGACGACCAGTACCACTCGATGGGCGGGGCGGACTTCCACGTCGCGCTGACGGACATGCTGCTCACCGGCTTCCCGGTCGCGCGCGACACGACGAAGATGTTCCCCCCGCTCCGCCCCGACCAGGTCGCGATCGGCCTGCCGGCCAGCACGCAGGCGGGCAACGGCCACACCCCGCCCGCGCAGGTCACCCAGGCCCTGGACTGCCTCACGAAGGGCACGGGCTGCGGGTCGTACCGGACCCACGGGCGCTGGCCGGGGCTGCGCGGCCTCATGACGTGGTCGATCAACTGGGACCGCTTCAACGGCGGAGAGTTCTCCCGGGCCTTCGACGCGTACTGGCCCTGACCGACCACGAGCGCGCGACCGCGAACGGCGACCGGCGTCCGGGGCCACCGCCCCGGACGCCGGTCGTCCGCGACGACGGGCCGCGGGTCAGGCGGTCTGGACGAACTCGATGACGGCGTCGGCCACGAGCTGGACGGCGATGGCCGCGAGGAGCAGACCGGCGATCCGCGTCACGAGGATCGTGCCCGAGTCGCCGAGGACGCGGTTGATGACGTTCGCGAAGCGCATCGAGAGCCACAGGCACACGTGCACCGCGACGACGCCCGCTGCGATGGCGACCCACTCGGCGACGCCCCCGCCGCGCTCCCCCGCGCGCTGCACGAAGACCATCGTCGCGACGATCGCACCCGGGCCGGCGAGCAGCGGCGTCCCGAGCGGCACGAGCGCGACGTTGACGCCCTTGTTGCCCGACGGCTGCGGCTCCTCCATCTTCCCGGTGAGCAGCTCCATCGCCACGAGGAGCAGCAGCAGGCCGCCCGCCGTCTGGAGCGCGGGCAGCGAGATGTGCATGTAGTTGAGGATCTGCTGGCCGAACACCGCGAACGCGACGATTACGCCGAACGCCACGAGGATCGCGGTGCGCGCCGCCTGGTTGCGCTGCTTGGCACCCATCGCGCTCGTCAGGCCCAGGAACACCGGCACCGTGCCGGGCGGGTCCATGATGACGAACAGGGTGACGAAGACCTCCGTGAAGAGCCGGACGTCGAAGAACTCGCTCATCGTCCGATCATCGGATCACGTCCAACTGTCCCAGCTCCTCGATCTGCTCCAGCACGGTCGGTGCTGTCGTGTTCTCCCCGAGCCGGTTCGGTTTGCCGGCCCCGTGGTAGTCGCTCGACCCGGTGACGAACAGGCCCAGGGTCCGGGCCAGGTCCTCGAGCCGTGCACGCTGACGCTCGTCGTGGTCGCGGTGGAACACCTCGAGCCCGGCGAGCCCCGCCTCGGCCATCTCCTCGATCACGGCGTCGGCCACGACGCGGCCGCGACCGTCCGCGCCCGGGTGGGCGAAGACGGGCACGCCGCCCGCGGCGCGGATCCCGCGCACGGCCACGACGGCGTCGGGCGCGTAGTGGGGCACGTAGTACGGGGTGTCCGTGGCGAGGATGGTCGCGAACGCGGCGGAGCGGTCGGGCGCGAGCCCGGCCGCGACGAGCGCGTCGGCGATGTGCGGTCGCCCGATCGTCGTCCCCGCGACGGTCTGGGCGAGCACATCCTCCCACGTGATCGGGTAGTCCTCGGCGATGAGGTCGACCATCCGCCGGGCCCGGCTCGTGCGCGCGTCGCGCGTGCGGTCGAGCTCGGCCAGGAGGGCGGCGTGCGCCGGGTCGTGCAGGTAGGACAGCACGTGCACGCTGATACCGCCGGAGCGGGCCGAGATCTCCGCACCGCGCACGAGCGCGACCCCGTGCGCGAGCGCCGCGTCCGTCGCCTGCGCCCAGCCCGCCGTCGTGTCGTGGTCGGTGAGCGCGACGACGTCGAGACCGGCCGCGGCGGCGGCCTCGACGACCCCTCCCGGTGCGTCCGTGCCGTCGGACACGGTCGAGTGGGTGTGGAGGTCGATGCGCACGGGTCCAGGATAGTGACGACGCCCGGGCAGGACGGCACCGGACCCCCACACGATGTCCACACGGGGCCCGGCGCCTCACCACGGCCGTCCCAGGCTCGGGTGCCATGGTCAGGAGCGATGACCCTCACGACGCCCCCCACGGCAGCCCCCGCGACGACCTCCCCCACGACCCCCTCGACGCCGACGTCCCCCGACCCCGCGCAGGCTCCGCCCGCGGTGGTCTTCGTCCACGGCATGCGCACCTCGGGCGCGATCTGGGACCACCAGGTCGAGCACGTGCGCGCACTCGGCCACGACACCGTCGCGGTCGACCTGCCCGCGCACGGCGCCCGCGCGCACGAGCGCTTCACGCTCGACCGCTCCTTCGAGGTGCTCGACGAGGCGGCCGCGTCGTTCGGCCCCGACCGCCGCGTCGCGCTCGTCGGCCTCTCGCTCGGCGGCTACACGTCGCTCGCCTGGGCGGCCCGCCGCCCCGCCAACCTCGCGGGTGTGGTCGCCGCGGCCTGCACGTCCGACCCCAAGGGCAAGCCGGTCGCGCTGTACCGCGACGTCGCGCGCCTCGTCGTCGCCGGGGGCGGCGCCGTCGGCCGCGGCGCCCGCTGGGCCGCGCGCACGACCGCGACCGCGTGGGGCACGATCGCCCGCGGCGGGCGCGGCCTGCCGGGCGGTGCCGCGTCCTCGTACGCGCTGGCCGGGCCGGCCGACGCCGGGCCCCCCACGCCGGTCGCGCCCGGCTGGCACGTCGTCACCGACGCGCTCACCCAGCTCGCGGGCCGCTCGTGGCTCGCCCACGTGCGCGACGTCGACGTCCCGGTGTGGCTCGTCAACGGCGCGCGCGACCACATGCGCCTCGACGAGCAGCGCTACCTCGCGGCGGCCGCGGACGCGGCGCTCGTCGTCGTGCCGCGCGCCGGCCACGACGTCAACAGCGAGGCCCCCGAGGCCTTCAACCGCGTGCTCGGGCGCGCGCTCGCGGACTTCGGCCGCGTGCGCGGTGCGAGACTGGGGGCATGACCGACGCCACCCCCGTCACGCCCGCGCCCCCGTCCGAGACGCCCGACCAGGCCACCGAGCACGCCGGTCCCGGCGAGACCCAGGACCTGGCCGCGCGCGGGAGCAACCGCTCCCAGCGCCCGGACTCCGACGCGTTCAAGGCCTTCATCACGAGCGGCTGGGCGCCGCGCGCCGCGCTCGACGTCGAGCCGCTGCCGGCCGCCCCGTTCACCGTCGCGCGCCGCGCCGCGCTGTCGGCCCGGTTCCCGGGCGCGCGCCTCGTCGTGCCCGCCGGCCCGCTCAAGACGCGGTCGAACGACACGGACTACCGCTTCCGCCCGCACTCGGCGTTCGCGCACCTCACGGGCTACGGCACGGACCAGGAGCCCGACGCGGTGCTCGTGCTGCACCCCGTGGAGCCGGGCACCGGGGACGCCGGGTCCGACCACCACGCCGTGCTCTACGTCCGCCCGCTCGCGGCGCGCGACACCGAGGAGTTCTACGCGGACGCGCGGTACGGCGAGTTCTGGGTCGGCGCGCGTCCGTCGCTCGACGACGTCACGACCGCGACCGGCGTGGAGGCGCGGCACGTCGACGAGCTGCGTGACGCGCTCGCGAAGGACGTCGGCGCCGGCGGGGTGATGCTCCTCGTCGTCGCGGGCGCGGACGAGGCCGTCGAGGCGCTCGTCGAGGCGATCCGCGCGGAGGCGGGCGTCGACGAGGCCGCCGAGGACCAAGAGCTCAGCGAGGCCGAGTGGCTCGCGCGCGCCGAGGCCGCGTACCGCCGCACGGACGCCGCGCTCGTCGAGGCGGTCTCCGAGCTGCGCCTGGTCAAGGACGCGCACGAGGTCGAGCAGATGCGCGAGGCCGTCGCGGCGACGATCGCGGGCTTCGAGGAGGTCGTGCGGAGCCTGCCGCGCGCCCTCGGGCACCGTCGCGGCGAGCGCGTCATCGAGACGACGTTCGACGCCCACGCGCGCCTCGAGGGCAACACGGTCGGCTACGAGACGATCGCCGCAGCCGGCGAGCACGCGACGACGCTGCACTGGATCCGCAACGACGGCGTCGTGCGGACCGGCGAGCTCGTGCTGCTCGACGCGGGCGTCGAGGTCGACTCGCTCTACACGGCCGACGTGACGCGCACGCTGCCCGTCGACGGCGAGTTCACCGACGTCCAGCGCCGCGTGTACCAGGCCGTGCTCGACGCCGCGGACGCCGCGTTCGCCGTCGCGGTGCCGGGCGCGCGCTTCCGCGACGTGCACGCCGCCGCGATGGAGGTCATCGCCGCGCGCCTCGAGGAGTGGGGTCTGCTCCCGGTGAGCGCCGCCGAGTCGCTCTCGCCCGAGGGGCAGCAGCACCGCCGCTGGATGGTGCACGGCACGAGCCACCACCTCGGCCTCGACGTGCACGACTGCGCGCAGGCGCGGCGCGAGCTCTACCTCGACGGGGTGCTCGAGCCGGGCATGGTCTTCACGATCGAGCCGGGTCTGTACTTCAAGGCGGACGACCTGGCCGTCCCGGCGGAGTACCGCGGCATCGGCGTCCGCATCGAGGACGACGTCCTCGTCACGGCCGACGGCAACGAGAACCTGTCGGCCGCGCTGCCCCGTCGGCCCGAGGACGTCGAGGCCTGGATGGCGCGGCTGCGCGGCTGAGTCGCGCCCGGCTCACCGGCGGAGGAACTGGGCTATGGTGGCCCGTTCATCCACCGGTGAGGGGAGGTGAACTCACGTGGCGAAGAGCATCAAGAAGGAAGCGTCGATGTCCATCAAGGAGAAGCGCGCCCAGAAGCGCGAGAGGGCTGCCGAGACCGCAGTGAAGTCGCGGAAGCGCTAGCGGCGCTTCCGCCGAGGGCCGGCCGACGGACGACGACGTCCGACGGTCGGCCTTCGTCGTCCCACCGGTCCGGGGACGCCTGCTCGGTCAGGCAGGGCGCTCGGGCTGGTCCGGGTGCGTGCCGGGGGCGGGCGCCGACCCGGGGCCCGCGTCGGGTGCCGGCGCGTCGGTCGGCTGGTCCGACGTCGGACGCATGGCGCCGTAGCGCGGCTCGCCGGTCGGCGTCGTCCAGCGCGGGTCGGGCGTGCGGGCCGGGGGCGCGGCCGGAGGGGCCGCGGCGGGGACGCCCGCCGAGGGCTCCGGGACCGAGGCGGGCGGCGCGGCGGGGGGCGTGGTGCCGGGGGTGCCCCAGCCGGGGTTGGCCGGCGCGGCGGGCGCGCGGACGCCGCCCGCGCCCTCGGGCATGCGGCCCAGGAGCTGGCGTGCCTCGCCCGCGCGCTCGGGCGCGCAGAGGATGCCGTAGGACGAGGCGACGATCTGGCTCTGCGACGTGAAGTCGCGCTTGCCCTGCGTCAGCGCGTACGACAGCACCGAGAAGAGCAGGCCGAACCCGGCGCCGATCCCGACGGCGGTGAGCACGAACCCGCCCTGGCCGGAGAACATGAAGAGCAGCAGGCCGACGAAGAGGCCGAACCACGCGCCGGACGCGGCACCCGCGATCGCGACGCGACCGTAGGTGAGGCGGCCCGTCACGCGCTCGACCATCTTGAGGTCGGTGCCGACGATCGTCACGAGCTCGACCGCGAACTTGTTGTCCGAGAGGAAGTCGACCGCCTTCTGCGCCTCGAGGTAGGTCGCGTACGACGCCACCTCCTCGCCGCGCGGCGGGGTGGGGACACGGGGGACGGCACCCGGGCGTGACATGCTCATTCGCCCAGTCTGTCCTACCCGGGCGGAGCGCGCGAGGGCCGCTCCCCGCCCCGACCGGCCGACGACGACGGGGAGGCGGCCGGGAGACGGCTCGGGACGCCCGCCACCTGTCGGGACGGAGCGCGGCGACCGGGGCGCGTGCGTAGGCTGGCGGCGTGAGTGCAGCCACCACCGTCTTCGTCGCGCGCCTGGCCGGGACCAGCGTGTTCGACCCCATCGGCGACCAGGTCGGGCGGGTGCGGGACGTCGTCGTGCTCATCAGGCCGAAGGGGGCGCCGCGCGCGGTGGGCCTCGTGGTCGAGGTGCCCGGCCGACGCCGTGTCTTCCTGCCCCTGACGCGCGTGACGAGCATCGACGCGGGCCAGGTCATCTCCACCGGGCTCGTCAACATGCGGCGGTTCGAGCAGCGCGCCATGGAGACGCTGGCCGTGAGCGAGCTCCTGGAGCGCACGGTGCAGTTCGTCGACGGGTCGGGCTCGGCGACGGTCGAGGACCTCGCGATCGAGCGCCAGCGGACCGGCGACTGGCTCGTCACCAAGCTGTACGTGCGCCGCCAGGCGCAGCACAAGGGCACGCTCGGGCTGCGCCGGCGGGGCGACGCGCTCGTCGTCGACGTCGACGCCGTGACCGGGCTCGCCGGGAGCACGGAGGCGCAGGGCGCCGCGATGCTCCTCGCCGCGTACGACGACCTCAAGCCCGCCGACCTCGCCGACGTCATCCACGACCTCGGCGACACGCGCCGGCTCGAGGTCGCGGGCGCGCTCGACAACGAGCGGCTCGCCGACGTCCTGGAGGAGCTGCCCGAGGACGACCAGGTCGCGATCCTCTCCGGGCTCGACACCGACCGCGCCGCCGACGTCCTGGAGGCGATGCAGCCCGACGACGCGGCCGACCTCCTGCACGAGCTCCCCGAGGCCCAGGCCGCCCAGCTCCTCGAGCTCATGGAGCCCGACGAGGCGCGCGACGTGCGCCGGCTCCTCTCCTACGCGGAGGACACCGCGGGCGGCCTCATGACGTCCGACCCGGTCGTGCTCGGCCCGGAGACCACCATCGCGACCGCGCTCG
Source organism: Cellulosimicrobium sp. 4261 (assembly GCF_040546915.1). Lineage (NCBI taxonomy): Bacteria > Bacillati > Actinomycetota > Actinomycetes > Micrococcales > Promicromonosporaceae > Cellulosimicrobium > Cellulosimicrobium sp. 4261. The sequence goes on along the minus strand of NZ_JBEPOQ010000003.1, from coordinate 281,680 downwards.
CGCAGATCCGCCGCAAGGACCTCGCGCCCGCGCTCGCGTCGATGGTGTTCGTCGCGCGCCCGCCGCTCGAGACGCCCACGGGCCGGTTCCTCGGCGTCGCGCACTTCCAGCGCCTGCTGCGCGAGCCCCCGCACGCGGCCGTCGGCTCGGTGCTCGACTCCGACGTCGAGGGCGTGACGCCCGACGCGCCGCTCGGGCGCGTGACGCGCATCCTCGCGACCTACGACCTGCTGTGCGTGCCCGTGCTCGACGCGGAGAAACGCCTGCTCGGCGCGATCAGCGTGGACGACGTGCTCGACCACATGCTGCCCGACGACTGGCGCGAGACCGACGACGAGGACACCGAGGCCGCGCGCCGTGCCGTCGCGAGCGGGCGCGCGCGCACCGCCGCGCCCGGACGGCCGGGCACCGCGGGGGTGGCCCGTGGCTGACCGCCTCGACACGCCGAAGACCGCGCGCCGCAGCTTCTTCCCGCGCGTCAAGGTCGACCAGGACGCCGTCGGCCGCTCGACGGAGGGCATCGCACGCTTCCTCGGCACGCCGCGGTTCCTCGTCTACCTCACCGTGTTCTGCGCGCTGTGGATCGCGTGGAACTCGTGGGGCCCGGAGGGGTTGCGGTTCGACTCCGCCGAGTTCGGGTTCACCGCGCTCACGCTCATGCTCTCGCTCCAGGCGTCGTACGCCGCGCCGCTCATCCTGCTCGCCCAGAACCGTCAGGACGACCGCGACCGCGTCACCGCGGAGCAGGACCGTCAGCGCGCGGAGCGCAACCTCGCGGACACCGAGTACCTCGCGCGCGAGATGGCCGCGCTGCGCATCGCGCTGAGCGAGGTCGCCACGCGCGACTTCGTGCGGTCCGAGATCCGCAACCTGCTCGAGGAGCTGGAGGAGAAGACGGCCCGTCAGCCCGACGACGAGGTCGCCGACCGCTGAGCCGAGATCGGCCCGCCCGTCCCCGCGTCGACCTCCCGAGGGCCGACCTCGGCCTCTCGGGTCGACGTCGCGAGCACTACTGCGTGCCCTCCGCCGCGATCCGGCGCAGCCGCTCGGCGAGGGCGGGATCGCCCGCCACGGCGAGCCCGTCCGCCGGGCCACGGCCCCAGAGCCACAGGTCGAGCGCCCAGGCCGGGCCGAAGACCTGCGTCGTCGTCGAGCCGGGCAGGTCGACGAGCTGCGCGACGTCGAGGTCGTACGCCGTCCCCGACTCCGGACCGGTCCCCGTGAAGCGCCCGAACGCGAGCTCCCAGCTCCGCGGGCGCTCCCCCGGGCCGTCGACGACGACCGACACCGTCGCGCCGTCGGGCGTGAAGACGCCCCAGCCAGGCACCCCGTCCACCATGACGGACAGCACCTCGTCGACGCCGTCCGCCGCGACGGCCGGGTCGGCGGGCGTGACGTCGCGACCGGCCGTGAGCTCCGCGTCGGCGCGGTGGACGAGCGCCTCGTGCGCCTGGCGTCGCAGCACCCAGCCGACGTGCCGGCCGTCGTCGTGCCACGACCAGCACGGCTCGTCGGGGTCGCGACCGGTGAGCGCCGCGACGAGCCGGCTCGTCGAGCGCTGGAGCAGCGCGGGCAGCTCGGCGTCGGACGCCGGCCGCGCGAGCGGCTCGACCTCGTCGCCGTCGACCCCCTCCCCGGGAGCCGGGCCGACGACGCGCGCCCAGAAGTCCTGCACCTCGGCGAGGTGGTAGAGCAGGTCGGCGCCCGTCCACTCGGGGCACGCGGGGACGCGCGCGTCGGGCGGGGCGCTGCGCACGGCGTCGCCGAACAGCTCGCTGTCCCGCGCGAGGGAGGCCAGGGCGTCCATCCGTGCACGGTAGCCCCGATCCGCGACGCTCGTCGTGCGACGGGGCTCACGTCCGGCCCGGGACCTACGGCCCGGCCGACCGGGTGTCGGCCCCGCCTACGATGGGGGCATGCCCGACCCCGCCGCAGACCTGCTCGAGCACGCCGTCCGGCAGGCCCTCACCACGGTCCTGGACCCGGAGATCCGCCGCCCCGTCACGGACCTCGGCATGATCCGCTCGGTCGAGGTCGAGCCCGGTGCGCCGGGCGCCGTCGTGACGGTCGGCGTCGACCTCACGGTCGCCACGTGCCCGATGCGCGACACGCTCGCGCGCGACGTCGACGCCGCGGTGCGCGCGGTCGACGGCGTGGCGGACGTCCGGGTCGACCTCGGCGTGATGAGCGCGGAGCAGCGGGCCGAGCTGCGCACGATGCTGCGCGGCGGCGTGGGCGAGCCCGAGATCCCCTTCGCCAAGCCGGGGTCGCTGACGAAGGTGTACGCGATCGCGTCGGGCAAGGGCGGTGTGGGCAAGTCGTCGGTCACGGCGAACCTCGCGGTCGCGCTCGCCGCGCAGGGCCTCGAGGTCGGCGTCGTCGACGCGGACATCTACGGGTTCTCGATCCCGCGCATGCTCGGCGTCGACCGGCAGCCCACGCGCGTCGACAACATGCTCCTGCCGCCGATCGCGCACGGGGTGAAGGTCGTCTCGATCGGCATGTTCGTGCCCCCGGGCCAGCCCGTCGTGTGGCGGGGACCGATGCTGCACCGCGCCCTCCAGCAGTTCCTCGCGGACGTGTTCTGGGGCGACCTCGACGTGCTGCTCCTCGACCTGCCGCCCGGCACGGGCGACATCGCCATCTCGGTCGCGCAGCTCCTGCCCGGCAGCGAGATCGTCGTCGTCACGACGCCGCAGGTCGCCGCCGCGGAGGTCGCGGAGCGGGCCGGGTCGGTCGCGACGCAGACCCAGCAGGGCGTCGTCGGCGTGGTCGAGAACATGTCGTGGCTCGAGCAGCCCGACGGGTCGCGCCTCGAGGTGTTCGGGGCAGGCGGCGGCGAGCGCGTCGCGGCGAACCTGTCGCGCGCGACGGGGACCACGGTCCCCCTCCTCGGCCAGGTCCCGCTCGACGTGTCGCTGCGCGAGGCGGGCGACGGCGGCACCCCGGTCGTGCTCTCCGACCCGGGTTCTCCCGCCGCGGCCGCGCTGCGCGACGTCGCGACCGGCCTCGCGCGCCGTCCGCGCGGGCTCGCGGGGCGGTCGCTCGGCGTCACGGTCGTCTGACCCGACCCCCGCCCCGGACGTCGGCCCTGTCTTTTCTGCGTGCCACGGTATAGTCTCGCCCGCATCTCGACCGGGGGGACGGCCGTGGGGGCCGGTGAGGGGGATCGTGCCGTGGCACCGCCGCCGCTCCGCCGTGCCCGCTCCTCGCTCTCGAGCCTGTTGACCTGCGACGCCACCTCCACTGCCCGTCAGGGCGTCCCTGCCCTGCCCGCCTCGCCCGCCCGCCCCGCGCGGTCACGTCGACGTGACCGGCCGGTGACCCACCGGTGACGAAGCCGCGACAGAACTCCTCCCCAGGGATGACGACGCCGTCCGTGTCCCCGCCCTAGCCTCGGGCCGGGCCGCCGTCGGCCCCACCAGAGCGTCCGCTCGTCCCGCCACCGTCGTCCCGCCACCGTCGTCCCGCCACCGTCGTCCCAGGAGCCCGCACGTGGGTATCACCCGCCGGATCATCTTCCCCGCCCTCCGCATCGTGATCTGGGCGGCGATCGCCGCCCTGCTCGCCGTGATCGCCTTCCGCTCTGCGCCCGAGCCACCGGTCGACCCGGCGTTCCCCACGGCGCAGATCGTCGAGCCGCGCGTCGCGGTGACCACCGGGGACGTCACGAACACCGTGGTGCTGACCGGCCAGGTCGTCGCCGACCCGGCGGCACCCCAGAAGGTCACGCAGCGCGGCGTCGTGACCGCGGTCCACGCCAAGCCCGGCGACGTCGTCGAGGCGGGCGCGCCCCTCCTCGAGGTCACCCTCGAGGAGCCTCGCGAGCCCTTGACCGAGACCGACCCCGAGACGGGCGAGGTCACGGTCACCGAGCGTCGACCGAAGGTCACGCGAGAGACCGTCACGGCCACCATCGGCGGGACGGTCGCCACGTTCACGGCGCTCAAGGACCAGGAGGTCGCCGTCGGCGAGGACTTCGCGACCGTCTCGCCCGGCACGCTCTCGGTCACGGGCAGCATGGTCGCCGAGCAGCAGTTCCGGCTCCTCCAGATCCCCGGCGAGGCGACCGTCACGGTCACCGGCGGCCCCGCGCCGTTCGTGTGCACGAACCTTCGCATGGGCGCCGCCGCCGCCCCCGCGGGCACGCCCGAGGAGGGCGCACCCGACCCGGCCGCCGGCGCGTCCTCCGCGAGCGTGACGTGCGCCGTCCCGGGCGACGTCACCGTCTTCGCCGGGCTCGCCGCCGAGCTGGAGATCACCGCGGGCTCCGTCGAGGGCGCCCTCGTGGTCCCCGTGACGGCGGTCCTCGGCCGCGTCGAGCAGGGCAAGGTGTGGGTCGTCGGCGCGGAGGGCGAGCCCGAGGAGCGCGCCGTGACGCTCGGCCTCACCGACGGGTCCGTCGTCCAGGTGACCGAGGGCCTCGCCGAGGGCGACGAGGTCCTCGAGTTCGTGCCGGGCCAGGACGTCATGCCGGTCATGGACGACATGATGGTCACGGACGACAGCGAGGCCTCGTACTGATGAGCCTCCTGGAGCTCAGCGGGGTCACCCGCTCGGTGCTGCTCCCCGACGACCGCGAGCTCGAGATCCTGCGCGGCATCGACCTCACGGTCGGCGCGGGCGAGCACGTCTCGATCGTGGGCCGCTCGGGGACGGGCAAGTCGACCCTGCTCAACATCCTCGGCCTGCTCGACAGCCCGACGAGCGGGGACTACCTGCTCGACGGCGTCCCGATCGGCCGGCTCTCCGGCCGCGCCCGGGCGCGACGCCGCGGCACGGACTTCGGGTTCGTCTTCCAGCAGTTCAACCTGCTGCAGGGCCGTACCGCGCTCGAGAACGTCGTCGCCCCGCTGCTGTACGCGCGCGGACGGCAGTTCTGGCAGCGGCGCACGCTGGCCGCCCAGATGCTCGAGCGGGTCGGCCTCGGCGACCGGCTCGACACGACCCCGGAGAAGCTCTCGGGCGGCGAGCAGCAGCGCGTCGCGATCGCCCGCGCCCTGGTGCGCGTCCCGCGCGTCATCCTCGCGGACGAGCCCACGGGGGCGCTCGACGTCGACACGGGCAGCGAGGTCATGGACCTGCTCGACACCATCGCCGGCGAGAACGGGTCCGCGCTCATCGCGATCACGCACGACCTCGCCGTCGCGTCGCGCGCCGCCCGCCAGTTCCGCCTCGCCGACGGCGTGCTCACCCCGATCTCCATCAGCGCGCGCAGCGCCGGTTCCCTCGGGGCGCTCGGCGCCCCAGGCACCGACCACGATCCCGGGACCGACCCCGGGACGAGCCACGACCACCAGGCCGAGCACGTGGCCCGGCCGCTCGTCGGGGTCGCTCACGCACTCTCCGCTCGCGCGTCCGCCGCCACCGCGGCCGGGACCCCGGACACCGCACGCGACGCGGGGGCCACGGCATGACCGGCGTCGTCGGCGCCCTCCTCGAGGCCTGGGACGAGCTGCGCGTCCACAAGGTCCGGGTGCTGCTCGCGCTCGTCGGCGTCGCCGTCGCGGTCTGCGCGATCACCACGATCTCGGCGGCCGGGGAGATGCTGCGCCAGGTCTCCGCCGAGCAGAACGAACGCTGGGGCGGTCGCGCCGCGACGCTCCAGGTCTCGGCATGGCCCACGGGCGAGGGCGGGAGCGTCATGCCCACGTCGGAGGAGTACGAGCAGGTGTTCGACGAGATCGTCGACCGCTATGGCATCGGCTACTCCTCGATGCTGCGCGACGCGCCCGCACCGGTGCGGTTCCCCGACGGCACGCGCGAGATCACCACGACCGGGGTGGAGCCCGACTGGGCCACGATGCACCGCTTCCAGGTGACGTCGGGTCGCTGGTTCACCGAGGCGGACGCGGACCGCCTCGCGCCCGCGCTCGTCGTCAACCAGGCGTTCCTCGACGCGCTCGGCGGGACGACCGTGGCCGAGCACCCGACGGTGACGATCGGCGGGGACAACCCGGTCGTCGCGACCGTCGTCGGGGCCTTCCCCGACGACTGGCCCGACATGGACCCGGTCGCGTACGCGCTGGTCGACGCCCAGTCGACGTGGGTCACCCCCGAGTCGATGGAGATGATGGGGCCGCCCCGGCTCGAGCTGTGGGTGCCCGACGACCTGTCGGACGCGCTCGTCGAGACGGTGCGCCGCGACGTGGCGGGCGCGCTCCAGGGCGTCCAGGCCGACGTCTACCGGTCCGACTCGCCGTCGGCGTCGGTCGTCGACGGCGCGATCCGGTGGGTCGTGCTCGGCGTGAGCGCGATCGCGCTGCTGCTCGGCGGGCTCGGCCTCGTGAACATCGCGCTCGTCACGGTGCGGTACCGGATCCGCGAGATCGGGATCCGCCGCAGCTTCGGCGCGAGCTCCGGGCGCGTCTTCTTCTCCGTGATGATGGAGAGCGTCGTCGCGACGACCGTCGCGGGCGTGCTGGGCGTGACGGTCGCGATCGTCGTGCTGCACAACGTCCCGCTCGACGTGCTCATGGGTTCGGCCGTCCAGGACGCGCCCGGCTTCCCGTTCTCCGCCGCGGTGACCGGGATGCTCGCGGCCATCGGGATCGGGGCGCTGGCGGGGCTCCTTCCCGCGCTCGTCGCGGTGCGCGTCAAGGTGATCGACGCGATCCGGTACTGACCCGCTCGGCCCGGCCTCGTCGCCGGGCCGAGCGATGTTGGTTCCTGTTCGGTCATGTTGGATTTCTCGGCGATGTGGACAATACTGTCGGCATGCTCGCCTCACAGCGCCAGGAGCGCATCCTCGCGGAGATCCGCGACCACGGCGCGGTCCGGATCGGCGACCTGACGCGGGAGCTCGGCGTCTCGGACATGACGATCCGGCGCGACCTCGTGGAGCTCGCCGACCAGGGCCTCGTCCGGAAGGTCCACGGGGGTGCCGTCGCCCCGCACACGACCGCGCACGAGCCCGGCTTCGCCGCGAAGAGCTCGCGGGAGGCCGTGGAGAAGGAGGCGATCGCCACCGCGGCGGCGCGCCTCATCACGCCGAACGCCTCCGTCGCGCTGAGCGCCGGCACGACGACGCACCTGCTCGCCGCCCGCATCGCCGCGGACCCCGCGCTGCGGCCGCTGACGGTCGTGACGAACTCCCTCCCGGTCGCCGAGGTCCTGCACCGGGCCAACGACCCGCGCCTGGAGACGATCCTCACCGGCGGCAGCCGTACGCCGTCCGACGCGCTCGTCGGCCCGCTCGCCGAGGCCGCGCTGTCCGGGCTGCGCGTCGACCTCGCGTTCGTCGGCGCGCACGGCGTCGACCCGGAGATCGGGCTCACGACGCCGAACCTCGACGAGGCCGCGACGAACCGCGCGCTCATCGAGTCCGCCGGGCGCACCGTCGTCCTCGCCGACCACACGAAGTGGCACACCACGGGCCTGCGCGTCTTCGCGACGTTCGCCGACGTGGACGTCCTCGTCACCGACGCCGGGCTCGCCGAGGACGAGCGCGCGCGCGTCCAGGACCTGGTCGAGCAGCTCGTCGTCGCCTGACCGGCGACCGCAGCCCCGGCTCCCCGCACTCCCCCACCGCACCGCGATCGGAACATCCCACGCATGAACCCGCACCTGCGCCGCACCTCGACCCGGCTCGCCGACGGCCGCGAGCTCGTCTACTTCGACGACTCCCCCGCGTACGTCTCGGGCGAGCGCACGCGACGGCTCGACGACCCGCGACCGTTGCCGGACCGCTTCGCCCCGGTGCCGGGCCCGGACGGGACCCCGCACCCGTACGTCGGCCCGGAGATGCGCCGGGATCCGCTCACCGGCGACTGGGTCCCGCTCGCCGCGCACCGCATGAACCGGACCTTCCTGCCTGCCGCGGACTCGTGCCCGCTCTGCCCCGCGCGGCCCGGCAGCGCGTACTCGGACGGCGAGGTCCCCGACACGGACTACGACGTCGTGGTCTTCGAGAACCGCTTCCCGTCGCTCCAGCGCGTGCCCGGCGTCCCGGACGCGGTGGTCACGGACGCGCCGCTCCAGCAGCACGCACCGGCGGCGGGTCGGTGCGAGGTCGTGTGCTTCTCGAGCGACCACCGCGCGTCGTTCGGCGCGCTCCCGCCGCAGCGGGTCCGCACGATCATCGACGCGTGGGCGGACCGCACCGCCGCGCTGGGCGCCGAGCCGGGGGTGGAGCAGGTCTTCTGCTTCGAGAACCGCGGCCCGGAGATCGGCGTCACCCTGCACCACCCGCACGGCCAGATCTACGGCTACCCGTACGTGACGCCGCGCACGCGCGCGCTGCTCGACCAGGCCCGCGAGCACCACCGCCGCACCGGCCGCAGCCTGCTGCGCGACGTGCTCGAGTCCGAGCTCGCGGACGGCCGCCGCGTCGTCCTCGAGACCGAGCACTGGGTCGCGTACGTGCCCTACGCGGCGCGGTGGCCCGTCGAGGTCCACCTCGCGCCGCGGCGCGACGTGCCCGACCTGCCTGCGCTCACGGACGCCGAGCGCGACGACCTCGCCAGCGCGTACCTCGAGCTGCTGCGCCGCCTGGACCGGTTCTTCGAGACGGCCGACGGCGACCCCATCCCCCTGCCGTACATCGCCGCGTGGCACCAGGCCCCGGCCCGCGAGGGCCGCTCGGTCGCCGACGGCGGCACCGACGACGTCACGCTCGCGCGGCTGCACCTCCAGGTGTTCTCCGTGCTGCGCGCGCCCGGCAAGCTCAAGTATCTCGCGGGCTCGGAGTCGGGCATGGGCGCGTGGATCAGCGACACCACGCCCGAGCGCATCGCCGCACGGCTCCAGGAGCTCGCCCCGGCGAGCACCGCCCGGGGCTGGGTGCCCGCGCTGTCGGACGACGACGGCGCCGCGCGCGCCCGTGCCGTGCTCGCGGAGGCGTTCGGCGCGGACGAGACCGGCGAGGAGGTCCGCGTGTGGGCCGCGCCCGGGCGCGTCAACCTCATCGGGGAGCACACCGACTACAACGCGGGCCTGTGCCTGCCGGTCGCGCTGCCCCACCGCACCTACGTCGCGCTGCGGCCGCGCACCGACTCGCTCGTCCGCCTCGCGTCCGCGCAGGCGCCCGGCGAGACGTGGACGGCCCGCCTCGAGGACGTCGGCCCGGGCGAGGTCGCCGGCTGGGGCTCGTACGTCGCGGGCGTGGCCTGGGCTCTGCGCGAGCACCTCGTCGCCCAGGGCGCGGACCCCGCCGCCGTCCCCGGGTTCGACGCGGCCGTCGACTCGAGCGTCCCGTTCGGCGCCGGGCTCTCGTCGTCCGCGGCCCTCGAGTGCGCGGTCGCCGTCGCGCTCGACGACGTCGCCGGGCTCGGCCTCGCGGCGACCGACGCGGGCCGCGCCGTCCTCGCCACGGCGAGCGTCCGTGCCGAGAACGAGATCGCGGGCGCGCCCACGGGCGGCATGGACCAGTCGGCGGCGCTGCGCGCGCAGGCCGGTCACGCGCTCCTCCTCGACTGCCGCCCCGGGCTCGACCCGGTCGAGTCCGCCACGCAGGTGCCGTTCGACCTCGACGCCGCGGGACTCGCCCTGCTCGTCGTGGACACCCGGGCGGAGCACCGGCTCGTCGACGGCCAGTACGCGCAGCGCCGCGCGACGTGCGAGGACGCCGCCCGCACGCTCGGGATCGCCTCGCTGCGCGAGCTCGCCGACGCGGTGGACGCGAGCGACGACCCGGTGGCCGCGCTCGCCCGGGCGCTCGACGCGCTGCCCGACGACGTCGCGCGCCGCCGGGTGCGCCACGTCGTCACCGAGATCGGCCGGGTGCGCGAGCTCGTGGCGCTGCTGCGCGAGGGGCGGCCGGACGCCGTCGGCCCGCTGCTGAACGCGTCGCACGCGTCGTTGCGCGACGACTACGAGGTGTCGAGCGTCGAGCTCGACGTCGCGGTCGACGCGGCGCGCGTCGCAGGCGCGCTCGGTGCGCGGATGACCGGCGGCGGGTTCGGCGGCTCCGCCATCGCGCTCGTGCGCGCGGACCAGGTCGAGACCGTCGCAGACGCCGTGCGCGCCGCGTTCGAGCGCGAAGGGCTCGGCGCCCCCGGCTTCCTGCTCGCGACGCCGTCCGCGCCCGCCGAGCGGGTCGCCTGACCGGGTCGGCTCAGACGTCGTAGGTGACGACGAGGGGCGCGTGGTCGCTCCAGCGCTCCTCGTGCGACGGCGCGCGGTCGACCTCGACCTTGACCGCGCGCTCGGCGAGCGACGGTGTCGCGAGCTGGTAGTCGATGCGCCAGCCCGAGTCGTTGTCGAACGCGCGCCCGCGCCACGACCACCACGTGAACGGGCCCGGGCCCTCGCCGCCGTGGACGCGACCCAGGTCGACGAGCCCGACCTGGTCCAGCCACACGTCGACGTACGCGCGCTCCTCCGGGAGGAACCCCGCGCTCTTGAGGTTGCCCTTCCAGTTCTTGATGTCGACGTTGCGGTGCGCGATGTTGAGGTCGCCCGCCAGGACGACCTTCTCGCCCGTGGCCGCGAGCTCACGCAGCCGCGCCGTCACCTTCTCCAGGTAGGCGTACTTCGCGACCATCGTCTCCGGCTGGCTCACGGTGCCCGAGTGGATGTACGCCGAGACCACGGTGAGACGACCGCCGTCGGGCAGCTCCAGGTCGGCCTCGACCCAGCGTCCGGTGTCGACGGGCGGCTCGGGCTCGCCGGCCCCGAGGCCGACGCGGACCGCGGACACGGGCAGGCGTGATGCGACCGCGACCCCGGCGCGGCCCTTGATGTCGCACGCCTGGTGGGCGACGTGCCAGCCCTCCAGCAGGTCGTTGACGACCGAGTCGGGGGCACGCACCTCCTGGAGCAGCAGGACGTCGGGCGTCCGGGACGCGATCCAGGCGTCCATCCCCCGGCGGTAGGCGGCGCGGATTCCGTTGACGTTGGCGGTGGCAAGGGTCAGCACGCGGGCCATCCCATCACACGCCACCGACAGCGAGGCGCTCCGGTGTCACGCGGGCGGAGTGGCCTCGCTCACGGGCGCCACGACGGCGCGGGCGGGTCGGAACGCGCTCGCGAGGACCGCCGAGACGGCTGCGAGCACGGCCAGCACGACGAACCCGACCCGGAGGTGGTGCGCGGTCGCGAAGACGCCGGTGAGCACGCCGCCGAGCACGGCGCCCGCATAGGTGAAGACGTTGAGCCGCGCGACCGCGCGGTCGGTGACCGTCGCCACGACCCCGGAGGCCGCCTCCCCCGTCGCCCCGGTGCGGCCCGCCGCGACGGCCTCCCGCGCCCGGTCCCCGACCGCCGAGAACGCGAGCGGTGCGACGACGCCGAGCCCGAGGCCGGTCACCGCGAGGCCGAGCACGGCGACGGGCCAGGCCGGGGCGGCCGCCACCGCGACGAACCCGAGGGCGCCGAGCGTGCCGCCCAGCCGCACGACCCGGACCCGGCCGAGGCGCTCGACCAGGCCGTCCCCGACGAGCCGCGACACGATGAGCGCCGCCTGGTACGCCGCGTAACCCAGCGGGGCGGCGGCCGCGCTCGCCGCGAGGACGTCGCGCAGGAACGTCGCGCTCCAGCTCGACACGGCGGAGTCCGCGACGGGGAACGCGAGCATCCCCGCGCCGAGCAGCGCGATCGTGCCCGCCGCGACCCACGTCACCGTCCCGGGCGTGGCCACGGCGCCCGTGCCGGCCGGGCCGTCCCGGACGACGGCGTCCCGGACCACGGCGTCGCTCGCGACGGCATCCCGGACCACAGCGTCCCGGACCGCGGCGTCCGGGACGACGGCACCCGGGACGGCACGGCCGCCGTCGGGCAGCTGCAGCGCGAGCCAGACCGCGCCCGCGGCGACGAGCAGCGCCGCCAGCGGGAGCGCGACCGGCTGGCCGAGACCGGCCAGCGCGCCGCCCGAGACCGCGAGCGCGCCGAGCACTCCCCCGGCCGCGTTCGCGGCGTAGAACGACGCGAGCAGGCTGCGGCCGTGCGCGCGCTCGACGTCGATCCCGAGCATGTTCATCGCGGCGTCGACGGCGCCGAGCGCGAGCCCGTAGAGGCCGATCGCCCCGAAGAAGACCGGCCACGACGGCGCGAGGCCGATCCCCGCCACCGCCGCTGCGGCGAGCAGCAGGCCACCGACCACCACGGTCCGTGCGCCGTGCAGCGCCGCCACGACGCCGGACAGCGCGCTGCCCAGACCGGCGAGGACGCACACGCCCAGCACGACGAGCGTCACGACGTCGTCGCCCATGCCGAGCCGGTCCTTGTAGCCGGGGATGCTCGTGAGCACCACCGCGAACCCGAAGCCCTGCACGGCGTACGCCGCCGTCGTCGCGATGCGCTCCGTCACCCGCGCAGACTAGCGCTCGCGCGCCGTCCCGGGAACGCCGCAGGGCGCGGCCGCGGGTGACCCGCGACCGCGCCCTGCGTCGAGCTCAGGCGGAGGCGCGCTCCGCCGCGTCGACGACGTTCGCGAGGAGCATCGCGCGCGTCATCGGGCCGACCCCGCCGGGGTTCGGCGAGATCCAGCCCGCGACCTCGGCGACGTCGGGCGCGGCATCCCCGACGACGCGGCTCTTGCCGGTCTCCGGGTCGACCTCGCGCGAGACGCCGACGTCGATCACGACGGCGCCCGGCTTCACCATGTCGCGCGTGACGATCCCGCGGACCCCCGCGGCCGCGACGACGACGTCGGCGCGGCGCACGAGCGCGGGGAGGTCCGTCGTGCCGGTGTGCGTGAGCGTCACGGTCGCGTTGACCGCGCGCCGCGTGAGCAGCAGGCCGATCGAGCGGCCGACGGTGACGCCGCGCCCCACGACCACGACCTCCTTGCCCGCGAGGGAGATCCCGTGCCGCTCGACGAGCTCGATGATCCCGCGCGGCGTGCACGGGAGCGGCGACGTGACCTCCTCGTTGACGCGCAGCACGAGCCGGCCGAGGTTGGTCGGGTGCAGCCCGTCCGCGTCCTTGGCCGGGTCGATGAGCTCGAGCACGCGGTTGGTGTCGATGCCCTTCGGGAGCGGGAGCTGCACGATGTACCCCGTGCAGGCCGGATCGTCGTTGAGGCGCCGGACGGCGGCCTCGATCTCCTCCTGCGTCGCGTCGCCCGGGAGGTCCTCCCGGATCGACGCGAGCCCGACCTCCGCGCAGTCGCGGTGCTTGCCCGCGACGTACCACTGCGAGCCCGGGTCGTCGCCGACGAGGAGCGTGCCCAGACCGGGCACGACGCCCTTCCCCGCGAGGACCGCGAGGCGGTCCTTGAGCTCCGCCTTGATCGCGGCGGCGGTGGCCTTGCCGTCGAGGATCCGGGCGGTCACTGCTGGAGGCCCGGGTACAGCGGGAAGTCGGCCGTGAGCTTCTGCACGCGGGCGCGCAGCGCCTCGGCGTCGGTCGCGGCGCCCTCGCGCAGCGCGGTCGCGATGATCTCGGCGACCTCCGTGAACTCGGCGTCGCCGAAGCCGCGGGTCGCGAGCGCCGGCGTGCCGATGCGCAGGCCGGACGTGACGCGCGGCGGGCGCGGGTCGAACGGCACGGCGTTGCGGTTCACGGTGATGCCGACCTCGTGCAGGAGGTCCTCGGCCTGCTGGCCGTCGAGCGCCGAGTGGCGCAGGTCGACGAGGACGAGGTGGACGTCGGTGCCGCCCGTGAGGACGGAGACGCCGGCCGCGGCGACGTCGGCCTGGGTCAGCCGGTCCGCGATGATGCTCGCGCCGCGCAGCGTGCGCTCCTGGCGGTCGCGGAAGCCGTCCGTCGCAGCGACCTTGAACGACACGGCCTTGGCCGCGACGACGTGCATGAGCGGGCCGCCCTGCTGGCCCGGGAACACGGCGGAGTCGATCTTCTTGGCGTACTCCTCCTTGCTGAGGATGAAGCCGGAGCGGGGGCCGCCGATGGTCTTGTGGACCGTGGAGGACACGACGTCCGCGTACGGCACCGGGGACGGGTGCAGGCCCGCGGCCACGAGGCCCGCGAAGTGCGCCATGTCCACCCACAGCTTCGCGCCGGCCTCGTCCGCGATCTCGCGGAACGCCGCGAAGTCGAGGTGGCGCGGGTACGCGGACCAGCCGGCGATGATGACGTCGGGGCGGGTCTCGAGGGCCTGCTTGCGGACCTCGTCCATCTCCACGCGGTACGACTGCGGGTCCACGCCGTACGCGGAGACGTCGTAGAGCTTGCCCGAGAAGTTGATCTTCATGCCGTGCGTGAGGTGGCCGCCGTGCGCCAGCTCGAGGCCGAGGATCCGGTCGCCCTTGTTGATGAGCGCGTGCAGGACGGCGGCGTTCGCCTGGGCGCCCGAGTGCGGCTGCACGTTGACGTGCTCCGCGCCGAACAGCGACTTGGCGCGGGCGATCGCGAGGTTCTCCGCGATGTCGACCTGCTCGCAGCCGCCGTAGTACCGGCGGCCCGGGTAGCCCTCGGCGTACTTGTTGGTGAGCACGGAGCCCTGCGCCTGCAGGACGGCGCGCGGGACGAAGTTCTCGGACGCGATCATCTCGAGGGTGTCGCGCTGGCGCGCGAGCTCCCCGTCGAGGACGGCCGCGATCTCGGGGTCGAGCTCGGCGAGCGGGGTGTCGAGGACGTTGTCGGCTGGCTGGGCGCTCATGGCGTCTCCTCCGCGGGTGTCTGGCAGTTCGTCGTCGGTGGTCACGTTCCCGGCTCGCCGGGTACGCCCCACCAGGGGGTGACCCGGGGCCCAGGCGAACGACCCGTCGTCTGCACAGCGTGCCGCTCCCCGGTGGTGATCCACCCTGCCCGGGCGGAGTTCCACCGGGCGGCGCCAGTCGCGACGCGTCGATCCTAGCGCACGGCCCGCGGGCGGTGCCGGGCTACTCCTGCCCGACGGCGCCCGACTCGTTGCGCGCCTCGGCCTCGCCGAGGATGCGGCGCAGGTAGGTGTACGTGAGGTCGCCCGCCGCCTTGTCGTACTGCTCCTCGTAGCCGTGCTTGGTGTACATGGCGAGGTTCTGCTTCGAGTCCTTGCCCGTGAACACCCAGATCTCCGTCGTCTGCTCCGGCAGGTACGGCAGCACCTCGAAGAGCATCTGGGTCCCGATGCCGCGGCCCTGCATGTCCGGCGCGACGGCGAGCCGGCCGAGCGTCGCCTTGCTGTCCTCGATCTCCACCCGCACGGACCCGACGAGCCGCGGGCCGAGCCACGCACCGATCGTCACGACGTCCTCGCGCGCGAGGTCCTCGCGCAGCTCGTGGAGCGTCTGGGTCAGCGGCGGGATGTTCGGGTCCTGGTAGAGCTGCGCCTCGGTGACGAACGCCGCCCGGCGCAGGGTCAGGAGCTCACCGGCCTCGGCGTCGGTGACGAGGCGGGTCGTGATCTGCGCGTCGTTCATGGGGACATCGTGTCAGACATCGCGCACCGGGACCGGGCACGTCCACCGGTCGTGTCCGCGAGCAGGACGCGGCCCCTGCCGGGCGCGGGCGCGGCTACCCTCTGAGGGGTGTCCACGACAGATCCCCGCGGCGCCGACGTCACCGACGTCCCGGCGACCCGCACCGCGCAGCCCCCCACCGGCGCACCCACGCACTGGGTCCTCACGCTCTCGTGCCCGGACGGGCCGGGGATCGTGCACGCCGTGGCCGGGGCCCTCGCGCGGCTCGGGGGCAACATCACCGAGTCGCAGCAGTTCGGCGACCCGCTCTCCGGGCTGTTCTTCATGCGCGTCCAGGTCGAGGCCGCCGCGCAGCGCGCCGAGCTCGAGCGGGCCGTCGAGGAGGTCGCGGCGCGGTTCGCCATGACGTGGCGGCTCGACGTCGTCGGGCGGCGCGTGCGCACCCTGCTCATGGTCTCGAAGGCACCGCACTGCCTCGTCGACCTCCTGTACCGCGAGCGCTCGCAGGGCATGCCGATCGAGGTCGTCGGCGTCGTCGGCAACCACCGCGACCTCGAGGACATCGCGTCGTTCTACGGCAAGCCCTTCCACCACGTGCCCGTCACGCGGGACACGAAGGCCGTCGCCGAGGCGCGCCTGCGCGAGCTCGTCGACGAGCTCGACGTCGAGCTCGTCGTGCTCGCCCGGTACATGCAGATCCTCTCGGACGAGCTGTGCCGCGAGATGCCCGGGCGCATCATCAACATCCACCATTCGTTCCTGCCGAGCTTCAAGGGCGCGCGCCCGTACGCCCAGGCGCACGACCGCGGCGTCAAGCTCATCGGCGCGACCTCCCACTACGTGACGGGCGACCTCGACGAGGGCCCGATCATCGAGCAGGACGTCGAGCGCGTCGACCACTCGCGCCGCGTCGAGGACCTCGTCGCGATCGGCGAGGACGTCGAGCGCCAGACGCTCGCGCGCGCCGTCCGCTGGCACGCGGAGCACCGCGTGCTCCTCGACGGGCACCGCACCGTCGTCTTCCGCTGAGCAGCCGCCGCGCGCGCCCGGCACCCCCGTCGCGCGCCCGCCGCTCTCTCGCGCACGACGGCGGCCCCCGCCACGTCTCGGACGTGACGGGGGCCGTCGTGCGGCGGCGTGCCGGTTCGCCGCCGCCTCCCGGTCGCTCAGCGCGAACGGGTCACTTGGTGAGCTCCTCCAGGGTGGGGTCGCCCGCGTAGACCTCGGCGGCGTTCTCCTGCGTGACGATGACGGGCTCGAGCAGGAAGGCCGGGACGACCTTCACGCCGTTGTCGTACGACTCGGTGTCGTTGATCTCCGGCTCGTCGCCCGCCTGGAGCGCCGTGACCGCGTTGATCGACTCCTCGACGAGCTTGCGCGTGTCCTTGTAGATCGTCGAGTACTGCTCGCCCGCGACGATCGACTTCACGGACTCGACCTCGGAGTCCTGGCCGGTGATGACCGGGGTCTCCTTGCCGGCCTGCTTCGCCGAGGTGAGGGCGGCGCGCGCCAGGGTGTCGTTCGGCGACAGGACGCCGTCGATCTCCTTGTCGGAGTAGCTGCCCGAGAGCACCGTGTCCATGCGCTTCTGGGCGTTCTCGGCCTTCCAGCCCTGCGTCGCGACCTGCTCGAACGACGTCTGGCCCGACGGGATGACGAGCGTGCCGTCGTCGATCTTCGGCTGGAGGACGCTCATGGCGCCCTCGAAGAACGGCGTCGAGTTCGCGTCGTCGGGCGAGCCGGCGATGAGCTCGACGTTGTACGGCGCCTCGCCCTTGCGCTCCTCGAGGCCCTGGAGCAGGGCCTGGCCCTGGAGCTCGCCGACCTTGAAGTTGTCGAACGCGATGTACTCGTCCACGGCGTCCGTGTTCTTGACGAGACGGTCGTAGGCGATGACGGTCGCGCCGTTGTCCTTGGCGTTCTTGAGCTGGGTGCCGAGCTGCGACCCGTCGATCGCGCCGACGATGATCACCTTCGCGCCCTGCTCGACCATCGCGTCGATCTGGCTCTGCTGCTCGGAGACGCCGCCGTTGGCGAACTGGACGATCGGCTTGAAGCCGGCCTCCTCGAGACCGTCGTTGAACAGGCTCTCGGCGAGGACCCAGTTCTCCGACGTCTTCTGCGGGAGCGCGACACCGATCGTCGCGCCCTCCTCGAAGCCGGCCGCCGCGGACTCGCCGCCGCCGGACGTCTCGCCGCCACCGCTGTCGCCCCCGCGCTCGGAGGAGCAGCCGCTGAGCACGAGCGCGCTCGCGGCGGTGAGCGCCAGGAGCGTCGTGGTGAGCTTCTTCATGGGTACCACTTTCTGTCGGGCATCCGTCGTCGGATGCGGTCCGGGGGTCGTGCGGGAAGGTTCGGGAGGGCTCAGCCCTTGGCGGCCGTGGCGCCGGCCTCGACCGGGACCTCGGGCTGCGGGTCGTCGGCGCCGGTGACGGCACCGGTGCCCTTGTCGCGTCGCGAGGGGAAGATCAGCCCGATGATCGACGGGCGGCCCTGCACCTTGTTGTAGACGTCGAACGCGACCGCGATGAGGAGCACGAGGCCCTTGATGATCTGGGTGCGGTCCGAGCCGATGCCCATGAGCTGCAGGCCGTTGTTGAGCACGGCCATGACGAGCCCGCCGATGACGGAGCCGACGACCGTGCCGACACCGCCCGAGACGGCGGCGCCGCCGATGAAGACGGCCGCGATCGCGTCGAGCTCCCACATGTTGCCGTCGAAGGGGCCGGACGCGGTCGAGCGGCCGATGAAGATCATGCCCGCGAGCGCCGCGAGGACCGACATGTTCATCATGACGAAGAAGTTCGTGCGCTTGATGTCGACGCCGGACAGCGCCGCGGCGGCCCGGTTGCCGCCGACCGCGTACACGTGGCGGCCGCCGACGGTCCGCTGCGCGACGAACTGGTAGACGATGACGAGCAGGATGAGGATGACCGCGGGCACGGGGATCGAGGTCCCGACGCGGCCCGAGCCGTAGAGGTACGTGAGGTAGGCGATGACGGCGCTGAAGAGGACGACGCGCGTCACGGCGACCGACGTCGGGACCGGGTCGGCGCCGAGCTTGCGGGCGCTGGCCCGGCGGCGGAGCTCCGACCACACGACCGCCGCGATCGCGAGGACGCCGAGCAGGAGCGTCGAGTTGTTGAGGCCGGTGCCCGGTCCCCACTCGGGCAGGTAGCCGCCGCCGATCCACTGGATCTCGGTCGGGACGGGGACGGTGTTGGACTTGCCGATGTACTGGTTGAGGCCGCGGAAGATCATCATCCCGGCGAGGGTCGTGATGAAGCCCGGGATGCCGACGTACGCGACCCAGAAGCCCTGCCACGCGCCGATGACCGCGCCGACGCACAGCCCCAGGAGGATGCCGAGCCACCACGGGATCCCCCAGTCCCGGATCGCGAGGGCGACGATGATGCCGGTCACCGCCGCGACCGACCCGACGGACAGGTCGATGTGGCCCGCGATGATCACGAGCACCATGCCGATCGCGAGGATGAGGATGTAGGAGTTGCCGTTGAGCAGGTTCTGCGCGTTGCTCGGGGTGAGGACGCGCCCCCCGGTCGCGATCTGGAAGAAGATGATCAGGGCGAGGAGCGCGAAGAGCATGCCGAACTGGCGCGCTCCGCCGCTCAGCAGCTGCTTGATGGACGACATCGTCGGTGGTTCCTTCTCGGTCGAGACGGGGTGGCTGGGGGGTGGGGCGGCCGGGTCAGGCCGCGTCGGCGGGCGCGTCGCTCTGCGTCCCGGTCATGAGCCGCATGAGCCCCTCCTGGGTCGCGTCGGCCCGGGAGACCTCACCGGTGATGCGCCCCTCGAAGACGGTGTAGATGCGGTCGCACAGCCCGAGCAGCTCGGGCAGCTCCGACGAGATGACGACCACGCCACGGCCCGCGTCCGCGAGCTTCTGGACGAGCCCGTAGATCTCGTACTTGGCGCCGACGTCGATCCCGCGCGTCGGCTCGTCGAGGATGAGGAGCTCCGGCTCGGTGTACATCCACTTGGCGAGCAGCACCTTCTGCTGGTTGCCGCCGGAGAGCTTCGCGACGCCCTCGTGCACGCTCGGCGCCTTGATGGAGAACGCCTTGCGGTAGCCCTCCGCCGCGACGAACGCCGCGTCGCGGTCGATGACGCCGGCCTTCGCGATGCGCGGCAGGTTCGCCGACTGGATCGTGCCCAGGATCGTGTCGAGCAGGTTGAGGCCGAGGGACTTGCGGTCCTCGGGGACGTACGCGATGCGGTTCTCGATCGCCGAGAGCACCGTGGGCATGGAGACCTCGCGCCCGTCGATGCGGACGACGCCGGAGAGGTAGCGCCCGTAGGTGCGCCCGAAGATCGAGCGCGCGAGCTCGGTGCGCCCCGCGCCCATGATCCCGGCGAAGCCGACGATCTCGCCGCGTCGCACGTGGAAGGTCGACCCCTTGCACACGAGGCGCCCGGGCACCTCGGGGTGCTCGACGGTCCACCCCTCGACCTCGAAGAAGGTCTCGCCGATCGACGGGGTGTGGTCGGGGAAGCGCGACTCGAGCGAGCGGCCGACCATGCCGCGGATGATGCGGTCCTCGTCGACGGCGTCGTGCTTCACGTCGAGCGTCTCGATCGAGCGGCCGTCACGGATGATCGTGATCGAGTCCGCGATGGCCTCGATCTCGTTGAGCTTGTGGGAGATGATGATGCTCGTCATGCCGCGGGAGCGCAGGCCGCGCAGCAGGTCGAGCAGGTGCTCCGAGTCCTCCTCGTTGAGCGCGGACGTCGGCTCGTCGAGGATGAGCAGGCGCACGTCCTTCGCCAGCGCGCGGGCGATCTCCACGAGCTGCTGCTTGCCGACACCGATGTTCTTGATCTGGGCGTCGGGCGACTCCTGGAGCCCTACGCGGGCCATGAGCTCCTCCGCCCGGCGCCGCGCCACGCCCCAGTCGATCCCGAACGACCCCTTGACCTCGTTGCCGAGGAAGATGTTCTCGGTGATCGAGAGCTCCGGGATGAGCGCGAGCTCCTGGTGGATGATGACGATGCCCGCCTGCTCGCTCGAGCGGATGTCCTTGAACCGGACCTCGGCGCCCTCGTAGTAGATGTCGCCCGTGTACGTGCCGTGCGGGTACACGCCCGAGAGCACCTTCATGAGCGTCGACTTGCCGGCGCCGTTCTCCCCGCAGATCGCGTGGATCTCCCCTGCGCGGACGCGCAGGTTGACGTCGTCGAGGGCGCGCACGCCCGGGAACTCCTTGGTGATGCCCCGCATCTCGAGGATCACGCGCTCGTCCGTCATCGGACCTCCTCCTGCCGAGGACAGCGCGCGGGGCACCTGTGCCCCGCGGACCCGGACACCCTCAGCGCCGTCCGAGCGGGCCCGACGCTATGCCCGTCGCGATCTTGGCGTCAACTCCTGAACGCAAGGCCGGGGCGAACTGTGATCGAATAGCGACCTTGGTCCTATGACAGCGCAGACATATGCCCCGGATGTGAGCGCGAACACGTGCGGTCTGGCCCAAGCGATCAGGACGTGAATGCTTGAGAGCGCTTTCAGGCGAGGGCGCACACAGCGCTGCCGACAGGCGCGGTGCACCGAGGCGGCCGCGGCGGTGCCGGCCGTCCGGGCCTCGCGAGGTGGAAGCGGGCCTAGCGAGGTGGGAGCGGGCGCTTGAAGCCCTCGTGCGACTGCTCGTAACCGAGCGACCGGTAGAACCGGTGGGCGTCCGTGCGTCGCTTGTCGGACGTGAGCTGGGCGAGCGCGCAGCCACGCGCGACACCCCACGCGTGCGCCCAGGCCATCATGGCGCGGCCGACGCCCTGCCCTCGCAGCCGCCGGTCGACCCGGACGGCCTCGACCAGCAGCCGCGACGCACCGCCGCGCGAGATCCCCGGGACGACCGTCAGCTGCATGGTGCCCACGACCTCGCCGCCGCGCTCCACGACCACCAGGGCGTTGTTCGGGTCCGCGTCGATCGCGGCGAACGCCGCCTCGTGCTCGGGGCCGACCTCGCCGGTGCGGGCGCGCGCGATCGCGTCGTCGGCGATGAGCTCGACCACCCGGGGCAGGTCGGCGGCGACGGCCGGACGGAAGACGAGACCCGCCGTCGGGCGGACGGCGGGCGAGGGCGAGGTGGTCACGGCTCGCGACGCTAGCACCAGCCCCCCGGGAGACAACGACGCCGACCGGGGTGCGCCGAGGTAGACCCCGGGTAAGCCGAGGGAGAGCCCTGGTGATGACCAGGGCTCTCCCTCGGCGGGTCGTCCTACCTCGGCGGTCGGCTCAGGAGCAGGTGGCACCCTCGTGCTCGACGGTGAAGGTCGAGGTGACCTCCTCGCCGTCGACCACCGCGGTGGCGGTCACCGTGGCCTCGCCGGCCGCGACCGCCTTCTGGCGCGTCGCGAACGACTGGTAGGCGTTCTTGCCGGGCGCGACGTCCGCGACCGCCTTCTCGCCGAACGGCGTGGCGAGCCGGACGTCGACCGGCACGGCGCCGTCGTTCGTCGCCCGGACCGCGACGTACGCCTTGCCCGCGAGGCAGCGCGTCTGCACCTCGACGGAGACGGGCAGCTCCGCCCCGGCCTGCGGCTGCACGAGGACGGCGACGGACCGCCCGGGGACGGTCACCGTGCCGGTGGTCGCGTCCCACGCGGTGCCCCGCACGACGTCGTCGCTCCCCTCCTGCTGCACGGGCGAGAGCACGTACTCGCGGCCCGCGAGCGCGGACAGCGGGACGGTGACCTCGTCCGGGGAGGCGTTGAAGACGGCCAGCAGCCCGTCGAGCGCCGGGTCCACGTCGGCACCGACGGTGTCGTCCACCGCCATCGCCACGACGCCCTGGACCTGGTCCGTCCCGGCGCCCGGGAAGGTGACCTTCTCCCGGATCAGCTCCGGGTCGCCGAGCCGGAAGAGCTCGGTCGAGTGCCGCAGCCGCAGGAGGTCCTGGGCCTGCGCCGACGCGGTGGCGATGTCGTCGGGCGACGGCTTGAGCGCCGGGTCCGCGAGGAGCGGGGCCATGAGCGGCCACTTGTCCTCGTTGTCGGCCGCCATCGGCAGGCCCTTGCCGAACCCGTTGTCCTGACCGGTCCAGTCGATCGCGTTGAACCAGTCGCCCGAGTCGTAGCTGTTGCGGTCGAGCGACTTCGACCGCAGCAGGTCCGTGCCCGCGTGCCAGAACGACGGCGTCTGGGAGAGCGCCGCGGTCGCGAGCGAGACCGTGTTCATGCGCACCCGCTCGTCCATCGGCGTGTCCGCCGGGAGCTTGAGCGTGAGCAGGTCGAACAGCGTCTCGTTGTCGTGCGCGTCGACGTAGGTCACGACCTCCTCGGGCGAGTCGGCGTAGCCGGCCGGCGCCCCGCGGTAGTCGATCTCGTCGCCGCGCTTCTCCTCGCCCGTCGACGTGACGAGCGTGTAGTCGCGCAGGTTGCCCGCGAGGCCGAGGCGCACGAGGTCGGTCTGGTGACCGAGGTCGGCGAGCTCGTCGGCGGACCCGTCGTTCACCGTCCCCGGCTCCCCCGCCCGGGCGGGCTGCCCGTTCGGGTCGGTCGCCAGGCCCGTGCCGAAGCCCTGCGTGAACGTCGTGGCGCCGTCGACGGGCGAGCCGCCGTGCACCGCGTCGCGCAGCCGGTCGGAGAAGGTCCCGATGCCCGTGCCGCCGAGCTGGCCCTGCGTGGCCTGCTCGAACAGCGCGTTGCCCGCGACCTCGCCGAAGTCCCAGCCCTCGCCGTACAGGTAGACGGACTTCCCGTCGACGCCGTCCTCGGCGAGCGTGAGCTCGTCGAGCGCGGCCCGGACGTCGAGCATGTTCTGCTTCGAGTGGTGGCCCATGAGGTCGAAGCGGAACCCGTCGACGCGGTAGTCCTTCGCCCACGTGACGACCGAGTCGACCATGAGCTTGCCCGCCATCGCGTGCTCGGTCGCGACGTTCTGGCAGCACGTGCTCGTCTCGACGGAGCCGGTGGTCGGGTTCTGCCGGTGGTAGTAGCCCGGCACGACCTTGTCGAGGACGGACTTCGCGTCCTGCCCGCTCGCGGCGGTGTGGTTGAACACCTGGTCGAGCACGACCTGCAGCCCGGCACCGTGGAGCGAGCCGACCATGGTGCGGAACTCGGCCACGCGCGCGCCGCCGTCCGCGTCGACCGCGTACGACCCCTCCGGCGTGCTGAAGTGCCACGGGTCGTAGCCCCAGTTGAAGCCGTCCTGCGCCTGCACCGCCGCGACGGCGGCCTGCTGCTCGGGCGAGTCGGGCGCGAACCCGGTGAGGTCGCCGGTCGTGGCCTGGGCCGCGCGGTCCTCGGGGATCGACGCGATGTCGAACGTCGGGAGCAGGTGCACCGTGGTGACGCCCGCGTCCGCGAGCTCGCGCAGGTGCGTCATGCCGGCCGAGTCCTTCTCCGCGAACGCGAGGTACGTGCCGCGCCGCTCCGCCGGGACCGTCTCGTCGGAGATCGAGAAGTCCCGGACGTGGAGCTCGTAGATCGTCTGGTCGACCGACCGCTCGACGACCGGGGCGGGCGTGCCCTCCCAGGCGCTCGGGCGGAACGCGGGGTCGTCGAGGTCGACGGCCACCGAGTGCGTGGAGTCGAGCGTCAGGCCCACCGAGTACGGGTCGGTGACGACGTTCGTCTCGACCTTCCCCGTGCTCGGGACGTAGACCTGCACCTCGTAGAGGTAGCGCGCGCCCTTCCAGCCGACGGCCGCGCCGCCGAGCATCTTGTCGGCCGCCTTGCCGTCGAGGGTCCACGTGCCGTCGGCCTGGCGGGCTGCCTCGAACCGGCGCGG
The DNA here is from genome assembly GCF_040546915.1 of Cellulosimicrobium sp. 4261. Taxonomy (NCBI): domain Bacteria; kingdom Bacillati; phylum Actinomycetota; class Actinomycetes; order Micrococcales; family Promicromonosporaceae; genus Cellulosimicrobium; species Cellulosimicrobium sp. 4261. The sequence goes on along the minus strand of NZ_JBEPOQ010000003.1, from coordinate 257,689 downwards.
GTCGTCGTCGAGCGACGCCCCCGCGGGCCACGCGAGCACCGAGACGGCCTTCGCCGTCGGCGCCCACAGCGCGAACGACGCCCACTTGCCGTTGGCGTGCCACGAGACGCCGAGCTCGCGCTCGGCCGCTTCCTCGGCGAACAGGTCGTCGACGACGCCCGGCACCTGGACACCGGTCGCGGCCGTGAGCGCGCCGCCGTCGGCCCGGGTGACGAGCAGCTGGCCCGTGAGCGCCGCCTCGACCTCCGCGCGGTCGAGCGGCTCGCCGTCGTCGAGCACCCGCAGCGCGGTGTGCCCGGCGAGCGCCGGGAACTCGGCCGCGACGTCGTCGGGCAGGCCCGACGGGTCGACCTGGAGCGTGTACGACGCCGTGCCCTCCGGGGCCCGGACCTCGCCGTCGGCGCCTCCCGGGGTGACCGAGAGCCCGCCCTCGGGGGCGGCCCACAGGGTCCACTCGTCGCCCGTGCCGAGGGCCCCCGGCCAGGCGACGACGCCCTCGCGCACCCAGTGCGCGGCCTGCTGGCCGGTGCCGGGGAGCGGCGGGTTCGCGACGTCGATCGTCAGGACGTGGGACGCGAGGTCGTAGGAGAAGGTGACCAGCTCGCCGTCACCGACGGAGAACTGGTAGTTCGCCCCGTCGCGCGCGCCGCCGACGCCGTAGTTCTCCGCCCAGCTCAGGCCGTGCGCGACCTTGCCCTCGTACGCGCCGGCCGCGAGGCGGTCGGTCGACCAGGTGTAGACGCCGTCGCCGTCCGGGTCCTTGAGCCAGGACGCGAGGCAGTCGGGCGCCCACGAGCCGGGGCAGCCGACCTGGTCCTGGAACGAGCCCGCGAGCGTGACGATCGGCCCCTGCGCGGTGCTCGAGAAGTCCTTGCTCACCGGGTCCCAGTAGAACGTCACCGGGCCGCCGGACGTCGTGTACGTCGCGTTGCTGCCGTCCTGTACGCCGCCGACGCCGTAGTTGACCGTCCACGACCCGTTGATCGCGACCTTGTACTCGTACGTCCCGGCCGGGACGTCGAACGTCCCCGCGTAGACGCCGTCGGCGCGCTGCGTGAGCTTCGCCGCCTCGCAGCCCGGCGCCCAGTCGCCCGCGCAGCCCATGGCCGCGTTGTGGCTGCCGGGCACGGTCACGAGATCGATCTCGGGCTCCGGCTCGGTGCTCGCGTCGCCGCTCACGTCGACCCCGACGCTCGCGAACGTGGACGCGGCGGCGCGGTCGCCGTCGGCGTCGGTCGTCACGACGCGGTACTCGACGAGCGTGCCGTCGGCGAGGCCCGCGACGTCGTGGAAGACGCGCGGCGCGGTGTCCTCGGCGGTGCCGAGGGGGTGCCACTCGGCGCTCCCGACCTCGCGCCACGCGAACGACGTCTCGGCCCACGCGTCCGCGTCGACCGCGGCCGTCACGGGCGCGACGCCGGTGACCGCTGCGCCGGCGCGCGGCACGGTGAGGGCGATGTCGCCCGACGAGTCCGCGCCGACCTCGCGGTCGGCCCGCAGCACGACGGTGCCCGTGGCCGGGACGGTCAGCGTGACGACGCCGTCGGCGTCGGCCGTGACGGGCGCGGCCGACTCGCCGTAGAGCACCTCGTACGAGGCGCCGGGCGTGAGGGTCGTGAAGGTCGCCGTCCGCTCCTGCGCCGCGTTGTTCAGCGCGACGAGGTGCTCGACCTTCTCCGTGCGGTCCACGCGGCTGAAGGCGTACACGCCCGCGCCGTTCTCGACGTAGCGCTCGACCTGGGCGCCGTCGGCCAGCGCCGGGTGCGCCTCGCGCAGCGCGGCGAGCTCGGCGATGTGCGCGTAGAGCGGCGCGTCCGTGCCGAAGCGGTCGACGCTGCCCGCCTGCTCGCCGGTGACGAGAGGCTGGCCGGCGTACTCGTCGACCTGGGTCGCGAACAGGGTCTGGCGGGCGTCCTTGTCGCCGCCCGTCCCCGCGAAGCCCTGCTCGTCGCCGTAGTACACGACCGGCTGCCCGCGGGTCAGGTACATGAGGTCGTGCGCGAGCTCGTCGCGCGCGAGCGGGTCGTCGGTGCTCGCGAGCATGTACCCGACGCGGCCCATGTCGTGGTTGCCGAGGAACGTCGGCAGCGCCTGCGCGTTCGTCGTGGGCGTCGTGTACATGTCGTCGCTCGCGAAGAGCGACGCGAGGCCCTTGGCGCTGTTGCCGCTCGCGAAGCTCGTCGCGGCGGACTGGAACGTGAAGTCGAGCGTCGAGCTCATGTCGGTCTTGCGGACGTAGGGCGACAGCTTCGCCGCGTCGGCGTCGTACACCTCGCCGAACATGAAGAAGTCGTCCTTGCCCTGCGCGTGCGCGTAGTCGAGGACCTCGGTGGTCCACGTCTCCCAGAACTCGAAGTTCACGTGCTTGACGGTGTCGATGCGGAAGCCGTCGATCCCGAGGTCGATCCAGTCCTGGTAGACGTCGACGAACCCGTCGACGACCGTCGGGTGCTCCGTCATGAGGTCGTCGAGACCGTCGAAGTCCCCGTACGTCACGGACTCCCCGGTCCACGTCGAGTTGCCGCGGTTGTGGTAGAGCGTCGGGTCGTTGAGCCAGGCGGGGACCTTGAGGTCCTCCTTGCCCGCGGGGACGACCGGCGTGTAGGGGAACGACGTCGCGGCGTCCAGCGCCGGGAAGTCGCCGGTGCCCGCGTGGTCCGCCGGGTCGAACACGGTGCCTTCGGCGTCGCGGTACGGCGACGTGGCCTGGTCGATGTACGAGTACTGCTTCTCCTCGTAGTCGATCACGTCGGCCGTGTGGTTCGTGATGATGTCGAAGTAGACCTTGATCCCGCGGTCGTGCGCCTCGTCGATGAGCGCCTCGAGCTCGGCGTTGGTGCCGAGGTGCGGGTCGATCTGCGTGAAGTCGGTGATCCAGTAGCCGTGGTAGCCCGCCGACGCGTCGGTGCCCGTGCCCTGGACCGGCTGGTTCTTGAACGACGGCGTGAGCCAGATCGCCGTCGTGCCGAGGCCCTCGACGTAGTCGAGGTTCTGCCGCAGGCCCGCGATGTCGCCGCCCTGGTAGAAGCCCTTGTTCGTCGGGTCGAACCCGGAGACGAGCGGGTCGTCGCCGAGCCCCGCCGTGTCGTTCGACGGGTCGCCGTTCGCGAACCGGTCGGTCATGACGAAGTAGAAGCGCTCGTCCGACCCGGGCTGGCGCACGGGAGGCACCACGAGGTCGGCGTCCTGCGCCTCGTCGTAGCCGCCCGCGAGCCCGAGCGGCGTGAGCGCGATGCGGTGGGTCGACTCGTCGAACGTGACGCGCACGGTCGCGTCGCCGCCGAGCACGAGGGGCGCGTTGTCCTGGCTGCCCTCGCGCCCGTACGCCTCGTCCCAGGCGTCGTCGTACGCGACCTTGTACTCGTAGGCGCCCGCGGGCACCTCGAAGTCGGCGGACCAGACGCCGGCGGTGTCGGTGGGCGCGAGCTCGGTCGCCGCGCACGCGGGGTCCCAGTCGGCGGGGCAGCCGAGCTCGGACTGGAGGTCGCCCACGAGGGCGAGGGTGCGCTCGTCGGCCCCCGCGGCGGGGGCGGCGAACGCGGCGAGCGTGACGCCCGCCAGGCCCGAGGCGGCGAGCGCGACGGCGGTGACCGACGCCGTCGTGCGAGCCCCGCGCGCGCGGCGGGTGGTGGCGGATGGGTGGGGCGACGGTGTGCGCGGGACGCGGCGACGTCGCGGCGTGGAGGTCATGAGGACTCCCTCGTCCGGTGGTTGGTGCGGGACCGCAGGCGTGAGCAGGCAGGTGCCGGCAGAGACGCGGACGACGGGGACCAGCAGCGGGCGACGTCGACCGCGGCTTCCTCAGCGTACGGCTGAGCCGAACTGTACTGGTTGCAGAAAGTTGCAGCAAGGTTCGGCAAGCGACCCGCCGACACCGCTCCCCACCCGCCCGGGACGCGACGAACCCGGGGCCGTCCCGCTCAGGAAGACCTGACGAGGACGGCCCCGGGTCCGGGAGGGTGCGGCGCTCAGCCCGCCAGGTGACCCCAGCGCGAGGCGAGCTCGGCCCACGGCCCGACGGCGGCGACCCGGCCCTCGTCGAGCACGACGACGCGGTCCGCCCGCGCGAGCGCGGCCCGCTTGGAGGTCGAGCCGACGACCGTGGTCCCCCGCTCGCGCAGCGACTCCCACAGCTCGATCTCCGTCGCCGCGTCGAGCGCGCTGGAGACGTCGTCGGCCAGCAGGAGCTCGGCGTCGGTCGCGAGCGCCCGCGCCAGGGCGAGCCGCTGGACCTGGCCACCCGAGAGCCGCACGCCGCGGTGCCCGACGAGCGCCTCGTGCCCGCCGGCCTCGACGACGTCCCGCTCGAGGCGCGCAGCCGCGACGGGCCCGTGGACGTCGCGCTCGTGGCCGAGCCGCACGTTGTCGGCGAACGTCCCGGAGAGCACGCGCGGCACCTGCGCGACGTGCGCGACCTGGCCCGGCCGCAGGAACGTCTGGGCGTCGACGACGTCCGCGCCGTTCCAGCGGATGCGGCCCGTGTGCTCCATGAGGCCCGCGAGCGCCGAGAGCAGGCTCGACTTGCCCGCGCCGACCTGCCCGAGCAGCAGGACGAGCTCGCCGCGCGCGACGGACAGGTCGACGTCCTGGACGCCGATCGTGCCGTCGTCGTGCAGCGCGGTCACGCCGTCCAGGTCGATCCGCTCGAGCGGCCGCCGGGGCCCCGGGTCGGGCGTGGGGGCGGCGCCCGTGAGCAGGTCGACGCCGGGGGGCAGGTCCATGAGGTCCGTCCCCGCGGCGAACCGGCTCGTCGCGCGCTGCCACGAGCGGGTACCCGGCGCCTCGGTCACGACGGCGCCCGCGACGACGCCGAACCAGCCGAAGCCGGTCACGGCGTTCGCGACGAGGAGCGCCGTCGCGAGGTCCCACGTCCCGGTGAGCAGCCCGGCCCAGGCCGCGACGACGCCGAGCTGGATCATGACGAGCGGGACGCCGTCGAGCGCGGCCTGCACGCGGTGCTCGAACACGGCGGCGCGCACGCGCCCGTCGTCCACCTCGCGCAGGTGCGCGTGCACCTGGGGCGTGCGGGCGGCGAGCTTCACCGTCCGCGCGGAGTCGAGCGCCGAGACGAGCGCGCGTCCGAACCGGGCGCGCGCGGCCGACGACCGCGTCGCCGACCGGCCCGCGATCGGCCGCCCGAGGGCCGACGCCGCCGCGGACACGACCATGACCGCGAGGAGCACGGCGCCCGCGAGCCACGACCGGCTGAGCAGCGCGGTGACGCCCGCGATGACGAGGCCGTTGACGAAGTCGACCCAGCGGTCGGCGTACCGGACGAACCGGTCGGCGTCCATGGCACGGGCGACGACCTCGCCGGGCGGCGTGGCCGTGAGCCGGTGCTGGCGGGTCTGGCCGGCCATGACCGCCATGCGTACGCGCAGCAGCACCTCGACCCACCAGCGCGGGTAGACGTACAGCGCCCACGCGAGGCACAGCGGCGCGACCACGAGGAGCACGGCGAGCGGCACGAGCTGCCGCGCCGGGAAGCCGGAGTCGAGGTCCTGGACCGCCTGGCCCCAGAGGAAGCCGGTGACGGCGCCCTGGGCCGACACGAGGCTCGTGACGAGGAACAGGACCGCGCCCACCACGCCCCACGCCGGACGGACGAACAGGGCGTGCGCGACGCCGCGCGCGAGGCTCGGTCCGTCGCCCGGGTCGTCGAGGACGGGCGGCTCGCCGCGCCGTCGGCGGCCACCGACCGCGTCCGAGGCCGGGGCGGCTGCGGACGCCCTGGCCCCGTCCTCGTCGTGCCCCTCCGTCGCGCGGACCGACGGGCCGCTCACGAGGGCGGGCGCCGTGGCGCCGGGAGCGAGGTCGTCGACGTCGTCGGCGCGCGGGCCGCCGTCCTGCGCGACGCTCGCCGCGAGCAGGTCGCGGTAGGGACCGGGCGCCTGGGCGAGCGCGGCGCGCTCGCCCTGCTGCACGACGCGGCCGTGGTCGAGGACCGCCAGCAGCCCGGCGCGCTCGATCGTGGTGAGCCGGTGCGCGACGAGCACGCCCGTGCGCCCCGCGAGCAGGCGCTCCGACGCGGCGACGACGCGCGCCTCCGTGAGCGGGTCCATGCGCGCCGTCGCCTCGTCGAGCACGACGACCTGGACGTCGCGCACCAGCAGGCGGGCGAACGCGACGAGCTGCTCCTCCCCCGCCGAGAGCGACGTCCCGCCGGGCCCGAGCAGCGTGTCCAGGCCGTCGGGCAGGCCCGCGACCCAGTCGTCGAGCCGCAGCTCGCGCACGGCCGCCTCGACGTCGGACCGCGGCACGTCCGCGAACAGCGCGACGTTCTCCGCGAGCGTGCCCGCGAGGATCTCGGTGCGCTGCGTGACGACGCCGACCGCCGCGCGCAGCGCCTGGAGGTCGAGGTCGCGCACGTCGACGCCGCCGACGAGGACCGCGCCGCGCGGCGGCTCGACCGCGCGCGACAGCAGCGACGCCAGCGTCGACTTGCCCGAGCCGGTGCGCCCGACGAGCGCGACCGTCTCCCCCGCGGGCACGTGCAGGTCCACCCCGTCGAGCGCGAACGTGCCCTCGGCGTAGGAGAAGTGCAGGTCGCGCACCTCGATCCCGACCGGCCCGGCGGGCAGCGTGCGCCCGCCCGTCGGCTCCGGCTCGACGGCGAGCATCTGCCGGATGCGCGTGAGCGCGCCCAGCCCCTCCTGGATGTCCGGGAGGTGGTGGACCAGGTTGTCCACCTGCCCGACGAAGAGCGCGGTGACGAGGAACAGGGTGACGAGCCGGTCGACGCCCAGGTCGCCGTCCGCGGCGAGCGCGGCGCCCGCCACGGCCACGCCCGCGAGCAGCGAGGCGAGCACGAGACCGGCGCGGCGGAGCATGCGCGCCTCGACGACGAGCACGGCCTCGAACTTCCGGTGCACCCGGGCGGAGCGCTCGGCGAGGCGGCGGATCGCGAACGACTGCCCGAGGCTCGTGCGCAGGTCGTCCCGCGCCGCGACGGACTCCTCGAACGCCGCGGCGTGGTCGGTCCACGCCATCTCCTCGATGACCTTGCGGCGCGCGATCTCGCCCAGCATCGGGCGCACGATGAACCACGCGACCGCCCCCAGCGCCGGGAAGAGGACCCACGCCGGCCACCAGGTCAGGCCGGCGACGACCCACATCGGCAGCACGCCGACGACGGTGCGTCCCGCGCCCCACAGCTGGCGGCGCACGAGAGTGCCGACGGCGTGCGTGTCGTCGTCGACGCGGTCGAGCACCTCGCCGACCGCCTGCTCCGTGAGCGTGGCGAGCGGTTGGTGCAGCGCCGCGGTGAGGAGGTCGCCGCGCAGGCGGCCCTCGGCGCGGTCGACCACGCCCGCCCACACGACCTGGCCGACGGTGTCGAGCAGCGCCGCCCCGACGACGCACGCGGCGAGGAGCTGGAGCGTCGCCGTCGTCGGGTCCTCGGCGAGCCACCCGGCGATGACCGTGCCCAGCGCGGCACCGACCGCGCCCACGGCGAGCGCGAGCAGCGCGACGACGGCCTGCGGCCCGCGCAGCCGGCGCCAGTCCAGGCGGCGGGCCGGGTCGGGCGGGCGCGGGGCGCTGGCCGACGGCGCGGCGTGCGGGTCGGACGGGGGGTTCGTGGGCTGCTCGGTCGGCAGGGAGGCGTCGATCATGGCCCCACGACCCTACGGCGACCCACCCCCGCCGACGCAGGGATTTTCGCTCCCCGCGGCCCCTGCCCGGCCCGGGACGCAGCGCGGCCCGGGTCCCTGGGGGACCCGGGCCGCGGCGGTGAGGATCAGACCAGGCCGAGCTCCTCGACGGCCTGACGCTCCTCCTGGAGCTCCGCGACCGACGCGTCGATGCGCCCGCGCGAGAAGTCCGAGAGCTCCAGGCCCTGGACGATCTCCCACGACCCGTCGCGCGAGACCACCGGGAACGACGAGATGAGGCCGGTCGGGACGCCGTACGACCCGTCCGACACGACGCCCGCGCTCGTCCAGTCGCCCTCGGGCGTGCCGAGGACCCAGTCGTGCACGTGGTCGATGGCTGCATTCGCCGCCGACGCCGCGGACGACGCGCCGCGCGCGTCGATGATCGCCGCGCCGCGCTTCGCGACCGTCGGGATGAAGGTGCTCTCCAGCCACTCGCGGTCCTCGGCGAGCCGCGCGCCCGGCGTTCCCGCGACGTCCGCGTGGAAGAGGTCGGGGTACTGCGTCGCCGAGTGGTTGCCCCAGATGGTCACCTTGCGCACCTCGGACACCGGGACACCCGCACGCTTCGCGACCTGCGTGAGCGCGCGGTTGTGGTCCAGCCGCGTCATCGCGGTGAACCGGTCCTTCGGCACGTCGGGAGCGTTCGACGCGGCGATGAGCGCGTTCGTGTTCGCGGGGTTGCCGACCACGAGGACGCGGACGTCGTCCGCCGCGCCGGCGTTGATCGCCTGGCCCTGCGGCTTGAAGATGCCGCCGTTCGCCTCGAGCAGGTCGCCGCGCTCCATGCCCGGGCCGCGCGGGCGGGCGCCCACGAGCAGCGCGACGTTCGTGCCGTCGAACGCCGCCGTCGGGTCGTCGAAGATGTCGATGCCGGCGAGCAGCGGGAACGCGCAGTCGTCCAGCTCCATGGCCGTGCCCTCGGCGGCCTTGACGCCCTGCGGGATCTCGAGGAGGCGCAGGCGCACGGGGGTGTCGGGGCCGAGCATCTGGCCCGACGCGATGCGGAACAGCAGCGCGTAACCGATCTGACCGGCCGCGCCGGTCACCGTCACGTTCACGGGGGAAGTCATGCGCTCACTCTCCCACAACGCGACCCGCCCGGACGTGCGGCGCGGCACGCCCACGGGTGCGTCTCCGCCCGTGCGCGGGGACGACGACGGCGGCGCCCCCTGCGCGAGGGGGCGCCGCCGTCGGGCGTGCGGTGCGGGCCGGGTCAGCCCAGGCGCGCCTTGAGGTTCTCGTCGAGCGCGGCGAGGAACTCCTCCGTCGTCAGCCACTCCTGGTCCGGGCCGATGAGGAGCGCGAGGTCCTTCGTCATCTTGCCGGACTCGACCGTCTTGATGACGACGTCCTCGAGCGTCTGCGCGAACTCGGTGACCTCGGGCGTGCCGTCGAGCTTGCCGCGGTGCAGGAGGCCACGGGTCCACGCGAAGATCGACGCGATCGGGTTCGTCGACGTCGGCTTGCCCTGCTGGTGCTGGCGGTAGTGACGCGTCACGGTGCCGTGCGCGGCCTCGGCCTCGACGGTCTGGCCGTCCGGGGTCATGAGGACCGACGTCATGAGGCCGAGCGAGCCGAAGCCCTGCGCGACGGTGTCGGACTGCACGTCGCCGTCGTAGTTCTTGCAGGCCCAGACGTAGCCGCCCTCCCACTTCATGGCCGAGGCGACCATGTCGTCGATGAGGCGGTGCTCGTACGTGAGGCCCTTCGCGGCGAACGCCTCGGCGAACTCGGCGTCGAACACCTCCTGGAAGATGTCCTTGAAGGCGCCGTCGTAGGCCTTGAGGATCGTGTTCTTCGTCGAGAGGTACACGGGGTACTCGCGCTGGAGGCCGTACGCGAACGAGGCGCGCGCGAAGTCGCGGATCGACTCGTTGAAGTTGTACATGCCCATCGCGACGCCGCCCTCCTCGGGCATGGTCACGACCTCGAACTTCTGGGCCTCGGAGCCGTCGGCCGGCTCGAACGTCATCGTGATCTTGCCCGGGCCGGGGACCTTGAAGTTGGTCGACTTGTACTGGTCGCCGTGGGCGTGACGGCCGATGATGATCGGCTTGTTCCAGCCCGGCACGAGGCGCGGGATGTTGGAGATGATGATCGGCTCGCGGAAGACGACGCCACCGAGGATGTTGCGGATCGTGCCGTTCGGCGAGACCCACATCTTCTTCAGGCCGAACTCCTCGACGCGCGCCTCGTCGGGCGTGATCGTCGCGCACTTGACGCCGACGTTGTACTGCTTGATCGCGTGCGCGGCGTCGATCGTGACCTGGTCGTCGGTCGCGTCGCGGTTCTGGATCGACAGGTCGTAGTACTTGAGGTCCACGTCGAGGTACGGGTGGATGAGGCGGTCCTTGATGAACTGCCAGATGATGCGCGTCATCTCGTCGCCGTCGAGCTCGACGACCGGGTTGACGACCTTGATCTTGCCCATGCGCAGATCGCTCCAACTGTCGGGGACTGGAGCCCCCGGGTGTCGGACGGCGACCGTGCGGCCCGTGGGCCCGGTCCGTCGCACACGAGGGCGTTGCTGACCGCGGTCCAGGGTACTCGACTTCTCGACGTCAAGATACTTTGTCGGCCCCCGGCGACCGCGTTCGGATCGTGAGACCGGGCGTCCGTTCTCAGGTGCAGCACCGCAGATCTCCACGCATCTCCCGGGTGGTGGTGGCAAGATGCCCCCAGATGCCGGAATGGCCGGGCACTCGGTCAGGCATCGTGCCGTCGTCCCGACGGCCCGCCGGTGCCGCACCGTGGCACACCGGGCCGGGACTGCCCGAAGTTCCCACCGAACCAGACAGGATCATCATGTCCCAGGACACCACCGCTCCCGGCGCACCGGAGGGCTACGTCGACGACGCGCGCCTCGCGCCGACCGAGGCCGTCGCTGTCGTCCAGCCCAGCCTCCTCGCGCGCCTCGGCGCCGAGGTCTTCGGCACGTTCTTCCTCGTCCTCGCGATCATCGGTGTGGCGCTGTACACCTTCGTCAGCCAGCAGAACGCCCTCGCCGTCGCTCTCGCGGGCGGCCTCGCGCTGCTCGCCGGCGCCGCCGCCGTCGGCAACGTCTCCGGCGGCCACTTCAACCCGGCGGTGACGCTCGGCGCCGCCATCGGCGGCCGCACCGCATGGCGCGACGTGCTGCCCTACTGGGTCGCGCAGCTCGTCGGCGCCCTCCTCGCGGGCCTCGTCCTGCTCGCCACCGTCCCCAACTCGCTGCCCGCGCTCGTCGGGCAGGAGGGCCGCGGCGGCCTCTTCGTGTCGACCGCGAACGGCTACGGCGACTTCTCGTCCCTCTCCACGGCGTCGCAGGGCGGCACCGAGTTCGGGCTGCTCGCCGCGCTGCTCATCGAGACCATCGCGACCGCGGTCTTCGTCGGCGTGATCCTCGGCGTGACCGACAAGCGCGCGACCGTGCAGTACGCGCCGGTCGTCATCGGCCTCACCCTCACCGCCCTGATCCTCGTCGCGGTGCCCGTCACGAACGCGTCGCTCAACCCGGCGCGCTCCATGGCGTCGGCCGTGTTCGCGGGCGACGGGGACCTGTGGAAGCAGCAGTGGGTCTTCTGGGTCGCGCCGCTCCTCGGCGCCGCGATCGCGGGCCTCTTCTACCGCGCGTTCGCGTTCGCCCCGAAGCAGGACGACCTGCTCGGTGAGGACCACGTCGTCACGCTGACCGAGGCCGAGGTCGCCGGCGGTGCCGGGAGCGCGGTCGGCGCCGGTGCGGGCGCGGCCGTCGCCGGGGCCGGCGCGGGCACCGTCGTCGAGGAGGCGGTCGTCGTCACGGACGAGAACGGTGACGTGGTCGCGGTCGAGGAGGTCGTCGAGACGGAGCCCGAGACGGACGACCCCGACGCCCCCACCGCCGGTGAGGGCACGACCCCGCGGGTCTGACCTCTCCCCCGCACACCCGACGGGCCCGGACCGCGCACGCGGTCCGGGCCCGTCGTCGTCAGTGCCCGACGTCGCGCGCGGCGCTCCGCGCGGGCGTCAGAGCTCGCCCTGGTCCAGGCTCAGCGCGAGGAACGCCATGACCGCGGCGGGCGCGAGGAAGAAGAAGACGTCGAGGCCGCGCGACCGGACGGTGATGCCGACCGGGCCCGGGCCGGGGATCGCCGCGCGGCACACGCCCGCGACGGCGAGCAGCCCCGCGAGCGCGAAGCAGCCCGCCCGCGCACCGGCGAGGACGGACACGAGCGTGGAGACGGCGACGCCCGCGAGGACCAGCCACATCGCGGGCTGGCGGGACGGCGCGAGGCTCGCGGGTGGCTCGGGCACCGGGGGCGGGGTCGCGTCGTCGGGCGCGGGAGCGCCCTCGGGAACCGGGCCGTCGTCGGTCTCGTCGTCCACGTGGTGCCACACCGGCACGAGCGTCGCGCGTGGCCGGTGCCGCGTCCCCCCGTCCGCGGTGACGTCGCTCACGCTGCTGCACCTTCCACGCCCGGAAGCCTACCGTCGTGCCCTAGCGTGACGTGCATGCCGTCCGTCGTGCCGCCGGTCCCGTCCGCTCCCCTCGCCACCACGACCGGCCCGGTGCCCGGTCCCGCGCCCGCGTCCCACGACGGCGGGCCGCCGTCGTCCGTGGTCGTCGTCGGGGCCGGGCTCGCAGGCGCCCAGACCGTCGCGGCGCTCCGCCGCCGCGGCTACGCCGGGCGGGTGACGCTGCTCGGCGCGGAGGGCGTGCCGCCGTACGACCGACCGCCCCTGTCGAAGGAGCTCCTCAGCCGGCCCTCCCCCGCGTGGCTCGCCGACGACCTCGGGGTGGACGTCGACGCGCTCGCCGACGACCTCCGCCTCGCCGACCCGGCCGTACGCCTCGAGCGGGCGGGGGCCCCCGACGCTCCGGGCTGGTCCGTCGAGACGCGGTCGGGCGACCGTCTCGTCGCCGACGCCGTCGTGCTCGCGGTCGGTTCCGTGCCCGTGCGGCCCCGCGGCTGGGAGCACGCGCGCGTGCTCCACACCGCGGCCGACGCCGAGAGCCTGCGCGCCGCGCTGCGACCCGGCCTGCGCCTCGTCCTCGTCGGGGCCGGGTGGATCGGCGCGGAGCTCGCCGGGGTCGCGGCGGGCGCGGGCGCGCACGTCACGGTCGTCGAGGCCGCGGGCGCGCCGCTGCACCGCCAGCTCGGCCCGGACGTCGGGGCGCACCTCGCTCCCTGGTACGCCGCCGCGGGTGCCGAGCTGGTCACCGGCGCGACCGTCGCGGAGGTCCGGCCCGACGGCGTGCGGCTCGCCGACGGCCGCGAGCTGCCGGCCGACGTCGTGCTCGCCGCCGTCGGCGCCCGGCCCGCCACCGACTGGCTCGACGGCGTCGTGCCGCGCGACGCGCGCGGCGGCGTCCCGGTGGACGCGGACGGCGCCGTGCCGGGGCTGCCCGGCCTCTGGGCGGTCGGCGACTGCGCGAACCGCGACCACCCCGTGCTCGGCGCCGTGCCCGGCGGGCACTGGTCGGCGGCGCTCCACGACCCGGACGCGACCGTCGCGGCGCTGCTCGGCGACGACGGCGACCGGGCCGCGCACGCGCCCTACGTGTTCTCCCAGCAGCTCGGGCACGACCTCGCGCTGTTCGGGGTGCCGGCCGAGGGCGACGAGGTCGTGCTGCGCGGCGACCCCGCGGGCGGCGCCACCGGCCACGAGGGCTGGGCCGCGTTCTACGTGCCGCCCCCGACGCTCTCCGGGCCCGGCGATCCTCCCGCGGGCGACGACCCCGCAGCGCGGGGCACCGACGTCCGGGCCGTGCTCCTCGTCGACTCGCCGCGCGACGTCGGCCCGGTGCGCAAGGCGATGAACCGGACGGGCCGCCTGCGCGTCGACCTCGACGTCGCGCGCGACCCGGCCCGACGCCTGCGCGACGCCCTCTCCTGACGCCCGGCCCGACGCCGGGCGCGCGACGGCCCCGCCGGTCCGGTGACCGACGGGGCCGTCGCGCGGGTCGCGTCAGTGCGCGAAGTGGCGCGTCCCCGTGAAGTACATCGTCACGCCCGCGGCCCGTGCCGCCTCGACCACCTCGGCGTCGCGGATCGACCCGCCCGGTGCCACGACGGCGCGCACGCCCGCGTCGAGCAGGATCTGCAGGCCGTCGGCGAACGGGAAGAACGCGTCGGAGGCTGCGACGGCGCCCCGGGCCCGCTCCTCGCCCTCCGCGAGCGTGTTGGCCCGCTCGACCGCGAGGCGGCACGAGTCGACACGGTTGACCTGCCCCATCCCGACCCCGACGGCGGCCCCGTCGCGCGCGAGGAGGATCGCGTTCGACTTCGCGGCGCGGATCGCGCGCCACGCGAACGCGAGGTCCGCGAGCGTCGCGTCGTCCGCCGCGTCGCCCGTGACGAGCGTCCAGTGCTCGGGCGCGTCGCCGCCGGTGACGTTCCCCTCGGCGTCGGTCACGACGGCGTCGACCCGGTCCGTGCTCTGCACGAGCAGGCCGCCGCTGACGGGGCGGGTCTCGACGGTCGTCGTCGGCGGGGCGTCGACGACGAGGAGGCGCAGGTTCTTCTTCGCCCGGAGCACCTCGAGCGCGTCCGGCTCGAACCCGGGCGCGACGACCACCTCGGTGAAGACCGGCGCGATCTGCTCCGCGGCCGCGCGGGTCACGACGCGGTTCGCGGCGATCACGCCGCCGTAGGCGGAGACCGGGTCGGTCGCGTGGGCGCGCGCGTGCGCCTCGGCGACGTCGGCCCCGACCGCGATGCCGCACGGGTTCGCGTGCTTGATGATCGCGACGGCCGGCTCGTCGTGGTCGTGCGCGGCGCGCCACGCCGCGTCGGCGTCGACGTAGTTGTTGTAGCTCATCGCCTTGCCGTGGAGCTGCGTGGCCTGGGCGAGCCCCGTCGCGCCGTGGCCGTTCGTGTAGAGCGCGGCACGCTGGTGCGGGTTCTCGCCGTACCGGAGCACGTCGGCGCGGTCCCACGTGGCGCCGATCCAGGCCGGGAAGCCGGTGCTCACGGTCTCGCCGTCGGTCTCGACCGCGTCCGTGGGCGCGACGACGTTGCCCATCCAGGACGCGACGGCGACGTCGTACGTCGCGGTGTGCACGAACGCCGCGGCGGCGAGCGCCTTGCGCTGCGCGTAGGTGAAGCCGCCCGCCTGCACGGCCGTGACGACGTCGTCGTAGCGGGCGGGGTCGACGACGACCGCGACGCTCGGGTGGTTCTTCGCCGCGGCGCGGACCATCGACGGGCCGCCGATGTCGATCTGCTCGACGACCTCGTCCGGCCCGGCGCCCGACGCCACGGTCGCGGCGAACGGGTAGAGGTTGACGACGACGAGCTCGAACGGCGCGATGCCGAGCTCGTCGAGCTGCGCGAGGTGGTCGGCCTTGCGCGAGTCCGCGAGGATGCCGGCGTGCACCCGCGGGTGGAGCGTCTTGACGCGGCCCTCGAGGCACTCGGGGAAACCGGTGAGGTCCTCGACCTTCGTCACCGGGACGCCCGCGGCCGCGACCGTCGACGCCGTCGAGCCGGTGGAGACGAGCTCGACGCCCGCGGCGTGCAGCGCCGTCGCGAGCTCGACGAGGCCCGTCTTGTCGTAGACGCTCAGCAGCGCACGCCGCACGGGGCGCCGTGCGTCGTCGGTGAGCTGGACGTCGGGGGCGGAGGGCACGTGCGGGGCCGGGTGGGACATGACGAGGGGCTCCTCTGGGTCGCGGTCGCTGCGCCGGCGGAGCCGACGCGAGTGGCAGAACCCAGGCGCCCAGGCGGTCGACGCTCCAGCAGGTAGATCCGGCCGCTCCCCGGTGGTCGTTCCCACCCTCGCCAGTCGCGGCCGTCGTCCAGTCTAGCGGCCCGACGGCGAAGGCCCCGGCTCGGCCGGCGCGGCGCACGGCACGGTGCCCGACGCCGCGAGGGCGGCCGCGTCGTCGGCCCACGTGTCCGGGGTGCCGACCCGCCAGAGGGACCGGACCGTGCTGAGGACCGCGACCGTGACGACGAGCAGCCCCGCGAGCACCGCGAGCGCGGTCCCGAGCCCGAACCGCTCGAGGAGCCCGCTCCCGACGAGCGGGACGAGGGGGCCGGCCGCCAGCCCGGTGAGCCCGAGCACGGACGCGAGCCGGCCCTGGAGCTGCGGCGGGGTGACGGCCGCGGCATAACCCGACAGGCCCGCGTTCACGGCCGGGACGAGCAGGAGAGCGACAGGCAGCACCGCGAGGTACGCCGCGTACGACTCCAGCACGGCCATGACGACGGACCCCGCGGCGAGCACGCCGAGCGCCGCGACGACGAGCGCCCCCGCGCGGACCCGCGCGACGAGCCGGGGCGCGAGCACCGCGCCGACGAGCACGCCCACGCCGACCGCGAGGTCGACGAGGCCGATGAGGACCGGCGCGGTGCGCGTGCGCACGAGCTCGAGGTTGATGCCGACCATGAGGCTCCCGAACGCGACGTTGATGACGACGAACAGGCCGAGCAGCGCACGGAACAGCGGCACGGACCACACGAAGCGCAGGCCCTCGCGCAGCGCCGCGAGGGGCCGGGTCGCGCGCGCCGCCTCGACGTCGCCGTTGAGCGGCTCGCGCACGAGCCACGTGCACACCGCGGTCGCCGCGTGCCCGATCGCGGCCCCGGCGAGCGGGACGGCGTGCGCGACGGCGTAGAGCGCCCCGCCGAGCGGTCCGGCGAGCAGGCTCGCCACCGCGTCCCGCCCCTGCGCGGCCGCGAGCGCCGTCGGGAGCTGCGGCACCGGCACGACCGAGCGGAACGCGCCGCTCGTCGCCGGGTCCACGAGCGCGCCGACGGCGGAGGCCCCGAAGAGGACGGCGGCGAGGTGCCACGCCGTGAGCGACCCGGTGCCGGCGGCGACGGCGACGGTCGTCCAGAGCAGGGCCCCGACGGTCGCCGCGCCCACGACGAGGCGGCGTCGGTCCACCCGGTCGGCGACGACGCCCGCGGGCAGCGTGGCCAGGAGCGCGCCCACCTGCCCGACGGCGGCCACCACCCCCGCCTGCACGACGGACCCGGTCAGCCCGTACGCCACGAGCGGGACGGCGAAGAGCGCCACCCCCGCACCGAGCGACTCGGCGGTCAGGCCGGTCATGAGCAGCAGGTACGAGCGGTTGCGCAGGAGCGACGGCGGGTCGACTGGTGCGGAGCCGGTGGCGTCCGGGGTCCCCTCGGGGACCGGGGCGTCCGCGGTCGTGCCCGGGTCGGGGGTCGCGGTGGGCGCGTCCGGCGCCAGACCGACCGCGGCCCTGGACGAAGGCGGGGACGGGCGGTCGGGCGGGGACGTCGGCGGCTGGTTCGTCATGCCGACGAACCTATGTGCGCAACGCCAGTTGCGCAATAGTCATTGCGCACTATGTGGTGAGCACTCCCCCGTGCGGGATGCCCGGGCGTTGCTAGCCTCGGCGTGTGCTCGACACCTTCCACGTCCAGGACCCCGCGGCGCTGCGCGCGATCGCGCACCCGCTGCGCCAACGGATCCTCATGGAGCTCGCCGTCCTCGGGCACGCGCGCGCGGCGGACCTCGCCCGGGCCACCGGGGAGCCCGCCAACTCCGTGAGCTTCCACCTCCGCGTCCTCGCCCGGGCGGGCATGATCGTCGAGGCCCCCGAGCACGCCCGCGACCGGCGGGACCGCGTGTGGAAGAACGTCGCGCAGAGCTACGCGGTGGAGCCCGGGACGCCCGACGCGGTGCGCCACGTCGTCCGCCCGGCGCTCGCCTGGGCCGAGGAGACCTTCCGCCGCGGGAGCGTGATGGGCGCGCGCGAGGATCGCATCCTCGCGCTGAGCACGCTCGTCCTCAGCCCCGAGCAGGCGGCGACGATGACGCGTGAGCTCCAGGAGCTCCTGGAGCGCTGGAACACGCGGTCGCTCGACGAGGGGCGCGCGGACCCCGAGGCGCGCCGCGAGACCTACCAGGTCCTCGCGGTGCTCGCCCCGCGCGACCTGCCCTCCGCGGACGACGAACCGTCGCCCCCGCCCGGAGAGGATCCGTCGGGCCGACCGGCCGCGGCGCCGGCCGGCTAGCCCAGGACGACCCGGCGACCGTCGATGCGCAGGCCCTCGCGCGCGACGCGCCCCACGGTCTCGACGAGCAGGGCGCGCTCGGCCACCTTGATGCGCTCGTGCAGCGACGACTCGTCGTCGCCGTCCTCGACGGGCACCGCGACCTGGGCGACGATCGGGCCGGTGTCGACGCCGTCGTCGACCACGTGGACCGTGCAGCCCGTGACGCGGACGCCGTAGGCGAGCGCGTCGCGCACGCCGTGGGCGCCGGGGAAGGACGGCAGGAGCGCGGGGTGGGTGTTGAGCGTGCGGCCCGCGAAGCGCCCCACGAAGGCGGGGCCGAGGATGCGCATGAACCCGGCGAGGACCACGAGGTCGGGCCGGAACACGTCCACCGCCTGGGCGACGGCCTCGTTCCACGCGCCGCGGTCCTCGAACTCCCCGGGGGCGACGACGACGGCGGCGACGCCCGCCTCGCGGGCGAGGTCCAGACCGCCGGCGTCGGCCTTGTCGGAGACGACGCCGACGACGCGCGCGCCGTACGCGGCGTCGTCGTGCGCGGCGAGGAGCGCCGCGAGGTTGCTGCCCGCCCCGGACACCAGGACGACGACGCGGGCGGCGGAGGTGGACTCGACGGGGTGGCCGGACGGCGTCTGCACGGTGCTCCTGCGGGGCTTCGGGGGTTCGCGGGTCTCGGGGCGCGGTCGCGGCGGCGGGCCGGTCGGACACCCGTCGGGGCACGCAGCCTCCGATGGGAGAATGTACCGCGAGCCGCCCGACCGACCGAGGAGCTGCCCGTGGGCAACCCGTACGCACCGCCCCGTCCCGACGCGCCGCAGCAGCCTCGACCCGAGCCCGCGCAGCCGGAGGACGGAGCGCGTCCGGACGCGCCGGCACCCGCACCGGGCCCCGCGCCCGCCCCGCTCCCCCCGGCACCCGTGCGCCCGGACCAGCAGGCCGGGCCGGGTCACCGCCGCCCCGCGCAGCCGGAGCCCCCGGAGCCGGACCCGGAGCTCGCCCGGCAGGCGACGCGGCGCACCCTGCACTTCGGTCTGCTCCTGCTCGCCGTCATCGTCGTGAGCACCATGCCGTTCCCGTGGCAGGCCGTGAGCCTCGCGCTCGCGCTCGGCGCGATCGTCGTGGGCATCCGGGCGCTGCTGGCCGTCTGGCGAGCCCGCGTGCGGGGTGCGCTGGTCCCGGCCCTCGGGATCGGCGTCGGGCTCTCGGCCATGCTCGCGCTCCAGATGGTCTCGACGCTCGTCACCTGGGACGTCGCGCTCGCGCACCAGCAGTGCCTCGACGGGGCGATCACCGTCTCGGCCGAGAAGCGCTGCGACGTCGAGCGCACGCACGCGCTCGAGGAGAAGTTCGCGCGCTGGATCCCGACCCCCGCCCCCGCGTCCTCCTGACGCGTCGAGGCTCCGTCACCCGTTCGCGACGCAGCTCGCGGACGGTGAGCGCGTGACGGGGCCGGCGACCCCGGCGGGCTGACCGCCGCGGACGACGCCGCGCGGCAGCTCCTGCCCGGTCCACCCCGGCGACCAGGCTGCGCGCCGGTCAGTCGGCGTGGCGCCGGCCCAGGACCTCGAGCCGTGCCCACAGGACGGCGAGCGCGGCGCCGCCGCTTGTCTCGGCCGCGGCGAGCGCCCCGACGACGAGCGCGTCCGCGCCCACGACCTCGAGCCGGCCGGGGCCCACCGCTCCCCCGGCGAGCCAGCTCACGAACCCGACGAGCAGGCCGGACGCGAGCGCGACGCCCGTCAGCGCGAGGACGACGGCGGACCAGGGGACGTCGTCGTCGGGGTGGGTGCCCGTCACCTCGCGCAGGCGCCGCCAGACGAAGACGCCCGCGACGACGCCGAGCGCGACGACGGCCGCCGGGACCCAGGGGGTGATGGCGTTCGTCCAGTCGTCACCGGGCAGCGCCCCGAGGAGCGGGATCGCGGGCAGCGCGCCCGGCTCCGACCCGCCGGGCGCGAACGTGCTCCCCTCGCCCACGGCGAAGCCGGGGCCGACGAGCCACGCCCCGGCCCACGCCACGAGGTTCGGCAGGACGGCGAGCTGGCCGAGCGCGAGGACGATCCCCCCGACGGTGCCGGGCACGAGCCCGGCGACGATGTCGCCCGACGTCGCGCGACCCGCGACGAGCCACGCACCCACGACGACGGCAGAGGCGCCGACGAGCAGGCTCGTGCCGAGCAGCCCGCCACGCAGGCCGAGGCGCACCGCCGGGGGCACGACCCGGTCGAGGCGCCGGGCGAGGTCGGCGACGAACGGCGCGTCCGGGCGCGCGAGGATCCCGCCGCCGAGCCCGAGCCCTCCGACGACCGCTCCCCCGACGACGGCGACGCCCAGCCCCCAGGGCGGCGTCGAGCCGGCGAGCAGCGCGACGCCGAGCGTCGCGAGCGCGTACGTGACGGTGCCGGCGACCCAGGCGGAGGTCGCGGTGTGCGCCGAGCGGCGTGCCGACGCGAAGCAGCAGAAGAGCGCGAGCGCGGTGAGCCCGAGCGGGACGAGGGTGACCGTCGTGCCGCTCGCGACGAGCGGGACGCCGTGCCCGAGGAGCCAGAAGCCCGCCGCGACGGTGACCGACTGTCCCCAGCCCGTCCCCTCGGAGACACCGGTCGAGGACGCCAGGAACGCGACGACCCCCGGGAGCACGACGACGGCGAGCGACAGGGTGAGCGCCTGGAGCGCGGCGAGCACGCCGGACGGTGCACGGCGCACCCCGACGGGTGCGGGTGCCGGGCTGCCTTCCACGGTGCGCGTGCGCGCACCGCGAGTCGTGCTGGTGGTGCTCATGGTGCCCATCGTCGTCGATCGAGAGGTCGGTTCGGGGCATTCGCCCCGGCGCGCCAGACTACCGGCGCCACCGGCTCCGGGGACGACGACGCCCCGCGACCGGCGGACCGGTCGCGGGGCGTCGTACGGGGTGGCTGCGGGCCGTGCGGCCCGACGGAGCCAGGGTCAGGCGAGAACCTCGCGCAGGAGCGCGGCGGTCTCGGACGGCGTCTTGCCGACCTTGACGCCGACGGCCTCCAGGGCCTCCTTCTTCGCCTGGGCGGTGCCCGCGGAGCCGGAGACGATGGCGCCGGCGTGGCCCATCGTCTTGCCCTCGGGGGCGGTGAAGCCGGCGACGTAGCCGACGACCGGCTTCGTGACGTGCTCCTTGATGTACGCCGCGGCGCGCTCCTCGGCGTCGCCACCGATCTCGCCGATCATGACGATCGCCTTGGTCTCGGGGTCGTTCTCGAACGCCTCGAGCGCGTCGATGTGCGTGGTGCCCACGATCGGGTCGCCGCCGATGCCGATGGCGGTCGAGAAGCCGAGGTCCTTGAGCTCGTACATCATCTGGTAGGTCAGCGTGCCCGACTTCGACACGAGACCGACCGGGCCCTTGCCCGTGATGGTGTGCGGGGTGATGCCGGCGAGCGACTCGCCCGGCGTGATGATGCCGGGGCAGTTCGGGCCGATCATGCGCGTGCCCTTGCCCTGCAGGTAGGCCCAGACCTCGGCCGTGTCCTGGACGGGCACGCCCTCGGTGATGACGACGATGAGCGGCATCTCGGCGTCGATCGCCTCGATCGCGGCGTCCTTGGTGAACGCCGGCGGGACGAACAGGACGGACACGTTCGCGCCCGTCTCGGCCATCGCCTCGGCGACGGTGCCGAACACCGGCAGCGTGACGTCGTTGCCCTCGTGGTCCTTGTGGGTGACGGTCGTGCCGGCCTTGCGGGCGTTGACGCCGCCGACGATCTGCGCGCCCGAGTCGAGCATGAGGGCGGTGTGCTTGGCACCCATCCCGCCGGTGATGCCCTGGACGATGATCTTGGAGTCGGAGTTCAGGTAGATCGACATGGTGTTCTCTGTCTCAGCTTTCCGCGTCTACGGGCGATCAGGCGTTGGCCAGCTCGGCCGCCTTGGCGGCACCGCCGTCCATGGTCTCGGCGAGGGTCACGAGCGGGTGGTTCGCCTCGCGCAGGATCGCGCGGCCGAGCTCCACGTTGTTGCCGTCGAGGCGCACGACGAGCGGCTTGGTCGCCTCGTCGCCGAGGATCTCGAGCGCGCCGACGATGCCCTTCGCGACCTCGTCGCACGCGGTGATGCCACCGAAGACGTTGACGAAGACCGACTTGACCTGCGGGTCGTTGAGGATGACGTCGAGACCGTTCGCCATGACCTGCGCGTTCGCGCCGCCGCCGATGTCGAGGAAGTTGGCCGGCTTGACGCCGCCGTGCTCCTCGCCCGCGTACGCGACGACGTCGAGCGTGCTCATGACGAGCCCGGCGCCGTTGCCGATGATGCCGACCTCGCCGTCGAGCTTGACGTAGTTGAGGCCGTTCTCCTTGGCCTTCGCCTCGAGCGGGTCGGTCGACTCCTTGTCCTCCAGCGCCTCGTGGTCCGGGTGACGGACCTCCGACGCGTTGTCGTCGAGCGTGACCTTGCCGTCGAGCGCGATGATCGAGCCGTCCTCGGTGCGGACGAGCGGGTTCACCTCGACGAGCGTCGCGTCCTCGGCCGTGAACACGGTCCACAGCGAGCGGATGACGTCGGCGACCGGCGCCTTGAGCTCCTCGGCGAAGCCCGCTGCGTCGACGATCTCGCGCGCCTTCGCCTCGTCGATGCCCACGATCGGGTCGACGGCGACCTTGGCGAGCGCCTCGGGACGCTCGACGGCGAGCTGCTCGATCTCCATGCCGCCCTCGACGGAGCACATGGCGAGGTAGTTGCGGTTCGAGCGGTCCAGCAGCACCGAGAAGTAGAACTCCTCGGCGATCTTGGCACCCTGTGCCACCATCACGCGGTGGACGGTGTGGCCCTTGATGTCCATGCCGAGGATCTCGGACGCCTTCTCGGCGGCCTCCTCGGGCGAGTGGGCGAGCTTGACGCCGCCGGCCTTGCCGCGGCCGCCGGTCTTCACCTGGGCCTTGACGACCACGGTGCCCCCGCCGAGCTTCTCGGCTCCCGCGCGGGCCTCCTCGGGCGTCGTCGCGACGACCCCGCCCAGCACGGGCACGCCGTGCTTCTCGAAGATGTCACGCGCCTGGTATTCGAACAGGTCCACCCTGCTGCGTCCTTCCGTCTGATGCGCCGTGTGCGGCATGACCGATGTCTCGACATCAAGACATCCCCGTACAGGGTAGCCCCCGCTCCGGGACGCGCCTATCCGGGGTCGCTGCGGGGCCACGCGGGCGGGTGTTCCCTTCGTCACCTCTGGCGGCGCGCGTCAACCACTGTTGACACCACCAGGCGTGTCAACCTATATTGACACGCATGGAACCCGTCGACATGGACGCTGCGAGCAGCACCGACCCGGACGTCGGGCTGCGGGCCGTGCGGTCGCTGCGCGTGCTGGCCGAGCGCCTCGAGGCGCTCCAGGTCGAGCACGCCCGGTCGCTCGGCTGGTCCTGGCAGGAGATCGCCGACCGGCTCGGCGTCACGCGTCAGGCCGTGCACAAGAAGTACGGCGCGTCCCGCACCACGAGGAGGTCGTGACATGTTCGAACGCTTCGCCGCCGACGCCCGGGAGACCGTGGTCGGCGCCCAGGAGGTCGCGCGGGAGCGCGGCGACGACGCGATCGACGGGGTGCACCTGCTCCTGTCGCTCGCCCGGCAGGAGGGCAGCGCAGGGTCGGCCGCGCTCGCCGCGGTCGGCGTGAGCCCCGCTGAGCTCGAGCGCCAGGTCGACGTGGCCGGCGGCCGCGACGCCCTCGACGGCCCCGCCCTGGCCGCGCTCGGGATCGACCTGGACCAGGTCCGGGCCCGCACGGACGCCGCGTTCGGCCCCGGCGCGCTCGACCGGGCGGGAGACGACGCGCGGGGCCGCGGGCGACGCCGAAGCCGCTCGCACGTCCCGTTCACCCCGGAGGCGAAGAAGGTGCTCGAGCTCTCGCTGCGCGAGGCGGTGCACGACGCGTCGCGCGTGATCGACTCGGGCCACGTCCTCGCCGCCGTCGCGCGCAGCACGGGCTCGACGGCGCACCGGGCGCTCGCCGGAGCGCTCACGGCCGCCGGGTCCGACGACGCCGGGCTGCGCGCCGCGCTCGCGACCCGGCACCGCGCCGCGTCCTGACCGGCGCGCGACGGGGGCACGTCGAACCGCGCAGGCTCGGCGTGCCCGCGGTCAGCCCGGCGGGACCGGCCCGGTGAACGCGTCCAGGTCCCACCCGGCCGCCGTGGCCAGCTCGCGGTACGACCGCTCGAAGAACGCGAGCAGCACGGCGTCGGGGTCGGCGGCGTCGCGCAGCACGCCGCACGGGAGCACCGCCTCGCGCAGGGCGGGGTCCCAGTACCCCGGCGCCAGGTCGAGGCCCGCGGCGCCGGGCGGCTCCGGGTAGGCGTAGGCGTACACCTGGTCGGCGTGCGTCGTCGGGTCTCCCGGCCAGTAGCCGACGGCGACGTTCTCCGCGTTCTCCGCGTAGCGGTAGATGGGCTCGAGGTCGTCCGGCTGCGGGTGCGGCTTCCCGTTGAACAGCGTGAGCCCCAGGTCGAACGCGCCCCAGTAGAAGCGCGGCCCGCTGGACTTGCCGTAGAACCCGGAGCGGAACCGCTCCATGACCGCGGCAACACGCTGCACGGTCGCGAGCCAGGTGCGCGTGAGCTCGCCGTCCCACTCCCCGACCGCGGTGTCCTGCTCGAACGGTACGGGGTCGGGGATCTCGCGCGGGGTCGACCAGACGCGCACGGGGACGTCGAGCCGGTCGAGGCACGCGAGGGTGCGGGCGTAGAAGTCGGCCACCGACATCGGCCCCAGCCCGATCGTCTCGGTGCGCCCGTCGGACGTGCGGAACGCGACCCGCTCCCCCACGAGGTCGATCTCGACGTCGAGGGCACGTTCGCCCACCTGCATGACGGGGGTCACGAACCCTCGCGCCGTCACGTGGAACGCGACGTTCCACCAGTGGTTGACGAACGGGGTGAAGTCGAGCACGACCTTGCCGACGACCTGCGTGAACAGGTGCAGCGGCCGGCGCGTCGGCTCCCAGCGCCGCACGTTGAGGTCGGGCCAGGGGGCGGGACGGGCGGCCGACGGCTGGGTCACGGCAGGCTCCTCGGGCTCGGTCGTCCTGCCACGGTAGGACCGTGCGCGTGCTCGTGCCCGACGACGGGCTGACGCCCCGCCGCGGAGCCGCGCCTACCGTCGGGGTGTGCCCGACCAGACCGCGCTCCCCCACCGCTCGGACGACCGCTCCGACGCCCCCGCCCTCCGCACGCGCTCCGCGGCCTCCCGCTCGACCGGCGTCCCTGCTCCCGGCGGGCAGCCGTGGGCGCGGGGCGCCGTCGTGCTCGCCGCGAGCTTCCTGCTCGGCGGCCTCACGTCCTTCGCCCAGGGCTTCCTGGCCGACGCCGCAGCCCCCTTCGCGAACTCGGCGAGCGGCTGGACCCTGCTCACCGCGCTCGCCGTCGCCTGGGCCGCCCGCGACGCGCGGACGCGGACGTGGCACGCCGCCGTGCTCGGTGCCGCGAGCTTCGTGCTGCTCACCCTCGGGTACACGGTCGCCGCCGACCTGCGCGGGTTCTTCTACGACCCGACGCTGTTCGGGGTGGTCGGCCTCGTCGTCGGCCCGTTCGTCGGGGTCGCCGCGGCGTGGCTGTGGCGCCCGGGCGTGCGCGCGGCCCTCGGCACGGCGGTGCTCGCGGGCATCGGCCTCGGCGAGTCGGTGTACGGGCTCACGACGGTCGTCGAGACGACGGGCGCCACGTACTGGGTCGTGATCGGGCTCGCGTCGCTCGTGCTGCTCAGCGCCGTGCTGGCCCGGCGCCTGCGCGGCCCCGTCCCGGTGGCCGTCGCCGCGGGAGGCACCGCCGTCGTCGCCACGGCGTTCGTCCTCGCCTACCGCGCGCTCGGCACGATCGGCTGACGCGGCGGACGTCCCCCGCGCACGCAGGGCGCTCGACCGGCCGGTCGACCGCCCTGTGTGTCAGCGCGTGGCGCGTCGGAGCATGGCGCGTCAGAGCTTGGTGACGGGCGAGTACCGCAGCAGCAGCCGTTTGGTGCCGTCCGCGCCGAAGTCGATCTTCGCGACGGCGTTCGGCCCCGCGCCCTCGAGCGAGACGACCGTCCCGAGCCCGTACGCGTCGTGCGTGACCTTGTCGCCGACGGCGAGGTTCGGCACGTCCCCGTCGGCCCGCGGCGTCGCCGACCCGAACTTCGCCCCGCCGGACGGCGAGCCGAACGACGATCGCGCCGAGGAGGTCGAGGCCGGATCGTGGCGGGCCTGGCGGGAGGAGCCCGAGGATCGAGGGCTACGAGTGGCGGAACCGGCACCGGCCCCCTCGGCGCGCGACCCCGACCCCGACCCGAATCCGGAACGCGAACCGGACCACGAGCCCGACCCGCGCCCCCAGACGGACCCGCCCGCGCGCAGGGTCGCCATCGACGACTCGCGCCGCCGCCAGTCCCACAGCTCCTCGGGGATCTCCTCGAGGAACCGGCTCGGCGGGAACTCGTTCGCCATGCCCCACGCGGAGCGCACCGCGGACCGCGACACGTAGAGCCGCTCGCGCGCGCGGGTGATGCCCACGTAGGCGAGGCGGCGCTCCTCGGCGAGCTCGGCGTCGTCGTGCAGGGACCGCATGTGCGGGAACGTGCCGTCCTCCATGCCGGTGAGGAACACGACCGGGAACTCGAGGCCCTTGGCGGTGTGCAGGGTCATGAGCGTGACGACGCCCGGGTCCTCCTTCTCCTCGACCTCGGCGTCCTCGTCGTCGCCGTCGTCCGCGGGGATCTGGTCGGCGTCGGCGACGAGCGAGACGCGCTCGAGGAAGTCGGAGAGCGTGCCCTCGGGGTCGAGCTCGCTGAACTCGGTCGCGACGGCGTGCAGCTCGGCGAGGTTCTCGACGCGCGTCGCGTCCTGCGGGTCGTCGCTCGCGCGCAGCTCGGCCAGGTAGCCGGTGCGGTCGAGGACGGCGCCGAGGATCTCGGACGGGCTCGCGCCGGAGTCCGCGAGCTCGCGCAGCCCCGTCATGAGCTCCGCGAAGGCCCGCAACGGGTTGAGCGTGCGGTTCGTCAGGCCGGGGATCTCGTCGATGCGGGCGAGCGCCGCGCCGAACGAGATGCGCTCGCGGTCCGCGAGCGCCGCGACGGCGCCCTCGGCGCGGTCGCCGAGGCCCCGCTTGGGCACGTTGAGGACGCGGCGCAGGTTGACGTCGTCGTCGAGGTTGTCGATCGCGCGCAGGTACGCCACGGCGTCCTTGACCTCACGGCGCTCGTAGAAGCGGGTGCCCCCGACGACCTTGTACGGCAGGCCGACGCGGATGAGCACCTCCTCGAGCGCCCGGGACTGCGCGTTGGTGCGGTAGAAGACCGCGACGTCGCCGGGACGCACGCCCTCGGTGTCGCCGAGGCGGTCGATCTCCTCCGCGACGAACCGCGCCTCCTCGTGCTCGTTGTCGGCGACGTAGCCGATCACCTTCGCGCCCGCGCCCGAGTCCGTCCACAGGCGCTTGGGCTTGCGGTCGGGGTTGCGCGAGATGACGGCGTTGGCAGCCGAGAGGATGTTCTGCGTCGAGCGGTAGTTCTGCTCGAGCAGGATGGTGCGGGCGTCCGGGTAGTCGGCCTCGAACTCGAGGATGTTGCGGATCGTGGCGCCGCGGAACGCGTAGATCGACTGGTCGGCGTCGCCGACGACGGTGAGCTCGGCCGGGTCGAGCGCCGGGACCTGCGCCTCGCCCGTGCCGCTCGTCGCCGCGTCGGTCGCGGCGGAGTCCTCGCCCACGCCCGCGAGCTCGCGCACGAGCACGTACTGCGCGTGGTTGGTGTCCTGGTACTCGTCGACGAGCACGTGGCGGAACCGGCGACGGTAGTGCTCGGCGACCGCGGGGAACGCCTGGAGCAGGTTGACCGTGGTCATGATGATGTCGTCGAAGTCGAGCGCGCTCGCCGCGACGAGCCGGGCCTGGTAGCGCGTGTAGACGTCGGCGAGCACCTGGTCGAACTCGGGCACGTTCGCGCCGTGCTGGCCGGCCCGCGCCGCGAGGCCGTCGTCCGTCGCGTGGGCGCCGGAGTCGCGCGCGTAGGTCTCGGGGTCGATGAGCTCGTTCTTGAGGTCCGAGATCTTGTTGGCGAGCGACCGCGCCGGGTACTTCTTCGGGTCCAGGTCGAGCTCGCGCGTGACGAGGGTGATGAGCCGCTGGGAGTCGGCGGCGTCGTAGATCGAGAAGCTCGACCGCAGGCCGAGCGTCTTCGCCTCGCGCCGCAGGATGCGCACGCACGCCGAGTGGAACGTGGAGACCCACATGTTCCGCGCCGACGGCCCGACGAGCGCCTCGACACGCTCGCGCATCTCGGCCGCGGCCTTGTTGGTGAAGGTGATCGCGAGGATCTGCCCGGCGCGCGCCCGGCCCGTGGCGAGCAGGTGCGCGATCCGGTGCGTCAGCACGCGCGTCTTGCCCGACCCGGCGCCCGCGACGATGAGCAGCGGCCCGCCCGCGTGCACGACGGCCTCGCGCTGCTGCGGGTTGAGCCCGTCGAGCAGCGCGTCGGGGTCGAGGTGCGCGTACCGGCCGCGGCGCTCGCCCGACGGCGCACCGCCGGTCGCCCCCGGCGCGCCGTCACCGGCGGGCGACCCGGCGCCGTCGGGCACGGCCGGGTCGTCGGTCCAGCGCGGGGCGGTCCGCGGGAGGCGGGACTCGCCGCCGTGGTCGACGCGCGGGCCGTCGAACAGCGTTTCGAGGCCGGGCAGCGGGAGGTTCTCGAAGAGCGAAGCCATAGCCCCTCCAGCCTAGGCGCCCGCGCCCACACCCGGCACCGCCCGGCCGCCGCGTCCACCGACGAGCGCCGCCGACGGGTCGTGCCGATGAGTCCCGCCGCCCGGCGCGGTCTCCCCGATCGTCCGCAGCACGTGCGCACAGCACGGGCCCGCACCACGAAGGAGTCACCATGGCGACGACGCACCTCACAGGCGTGCACACCGTCGCGGTCCCGGTCGCCGACCAGGACCGCGCGCTCGCGTTCTACACCGGGACGCTCGGCCTCGAGCTCCGGATGGACGGTGAGCTCCAGGCGGGCTTCCGCTGGATCGAGGTCGCACCCCCGGGCGCCGCGACGTCCGTCGCGCTCGTCCGGGCCGACGACGGCCGCGGCGCGGGCGTGGACACCGGCATCCGCCTCACGACGACGGACGCCGCGGGCGACCACGCGACGCTCTCCGCGGCGGGCGCGGACACGGGCGAGCTCCTGCGCTGGGAGGGGGTCCCGCCGATGTTCGCGCTGCGCGACGCCGACGGCAACACCCTCTACGTGATGGAGCTCCCCGGCTGACCGGAGACGCCCCCGGGTCAGGTGATCGCGAGCCCGATGCCCCACGTCGCGGCGGCGAGCAGCCCGCCGAGGAGCTGGACGAGGATCGTGATGCCGGTCGCCTGCATGGCGGCGACCGTCGCGCGCCAGGCGGCGCGCCGGTCGCGGCGGCGTACGAGCTCGGCGAGGAACACGGCGAGCACGAACCCGATGAAGAGCCCGATCACGGGGATGACGAAGAACCCGACGACGCCCGCGATCCCGCCCCACACGAGGGTCGACCACGGGACGTCCGCCCGGCGCATGTGCCGACCCGCGAGGACGTACTGCGACACCTCGGCGGCGACGACGAGCACGGCCGCGACCGCGAAGACGACCCAGGCCGCCGTGCCGCCCGTGACGATCGCCCAGACGAGGATCGCCCCGAGCACGAGCACGTTCCCGGGCAGGATCTGCACGACGATCCCGATCAGCCCGACCAGGATCGCCAGCCCGACGAGGACCTCTCCACCGACGCTCACGGGGGAAACACTCGCACGTCCGTCGCGCTACGCACGTCCCGCGGGCGGGACCAGCCGGGGGTGCGCGACGCCGTCGACCACCCACGAGCGGATCATCGCGCTGAACAGGTCGGGGTCCTCCGCGCTCCACTGGTGGTGCATGCCGGGCGCCAGGCGGACGACGGCGTCCGGCGCCCGGCGGGCGATCGTCCCGAGCGCGGAGCGGGCGGCGCGCAGGTCGCGCGAGCCCGCGACGGCGAGGACGCGCGCGCCCGACGCCTCGAGGCCCGTCGGCCAGCAGCCGCCGTAGACGTCGCGCAGGGTGCGGGCCATGTTGTCGCGGCGGATCGCGAGGCCGGACCGGACGAAGAGGTCGCGCGCGTCGGCGGGGAGGCGGAAGGCTCGCGCCTGCGCCTCCCAGTACCAGCGCCTGTCCCACACCCCGAGCTGCGCGCGCCCGACGACGCCCGCGAGCCCGGGCACGCCGTCGACCGCCGCGCCGGACGCGAGGACGGAGCGCACGAGCCCGGGGTGCCGTGCCGCGACCCGGAGGGCGACGATCCCGCCGTACGACAGCCCGACGAGGTGCACGGCCCGGCCCGCGGGCAGAGCCGCGACGAGGGCGGCCACGTCGTCGGCGGTGGCGTCGAGCGACACGACGTCCTCGGCCGCCCGGGACCCGAACCCGGGCAGGTCCGGTGTCCGGACGTCGAGGTCGGCGAGGTGCTCGACCTGCGGCTCCCACATCCACGACGCGACGTTGCCGCCGTGCAGCAGGACGACGGCGACCTCGCCCGTCCCCGCGCCGTCGGGCGGCGTCGCGGGGTGGCGTCCGACGGCGTCCGGCGTGGTCACGGGAGCACCTCCCGCTCGGTCTCGTCGAGCCACGCGAGCTCGGTCCGGGCGTGCGCGAGACCGTGGCGGAGCGTGGCGAGGCGCAGGGCGAGCCCCCGGGTGCCGCGGACGCGGTCGGCGTCGGGATCGCCGTCGGCCAGGACGGCGGCGACGCGCTCCTGCTCGGCGGTGAGCGCCGCGACCGCCTCCTCCGCCTGCGCGCGGCGGGACGCGAGGAGCTCCGCGACGCCCGCGTCGTCGAGCTGGTCGGCGAAGAACAGCCGCCCGAGGAAGGGCTCGCGCGCGTCCTCCGGCTCGAGCGGCGCGGCGAGCCAGTCGCGGAGCGCCGCGCGGCCCGCGGCGGTGATCGTGTGGACCTTGCGGTCGGGGTAGCTCTCCTGCGGCACGACCTCCACCTCGGCGAGGCCCGCGTCGACGAGGGCCGCGAGCGTGCGGTAGAGCTGCGAGCGGTCGGCGGCCCAGAAGTGGTGCACGGAGGTGTCGAACGCGCGCTTGAGGTCGTAGCCGGTCATGGGCCGGACCGTGAGGAGCCCGAGCACGAGATATCGAAGGACCATGCGACTAGTGGACCATGCACCTAGAAGCGGGTCAACGCCTCGGAGACGACGACGGCCCGCCGACGCGGAGCGTCGACGGGCCGGGGGCCGGCGGTGCGGTCAGTTCCAGAACACGGCGACGAGGATGTTGACGAGGGTCAGGCCGCCGATGGCGTGCTTGAGGCCCGGCGCCACGGCACCGTCGGAGGCCTTGGCCCCCTGGCGCTTGGCGACGAACGCGAGGACGGCGATGACGAGGGCGACGACCAGCTTGACGCCGATCTTGGCCATGTCCGGACCGCCGTCACCCCAGACCGACGCCTCGCCGATCCCGACCATGGCGATCCCCGCGACGAGCGCGGTGAGCGCACCGTGGAAGACGCCCTTGTACAGGCCCGGCGAGCGCAGGGACGCGAGGTAGCCACCGAGCACGATGGCCCACCCGATGAAGTGCAGCGCGACGAAGACGTTGTAGAGGAGCTCCATGAGCCCATGGTATTTGCTGACGTCCGTGTCGTGAAAGTTTGCACAAGGTGAGATGCGCCCGGTCGCGCCAGGGCTCGACAAAGCAGACCGAATCGGTCTACTATTTGCGGTTTCCCACCATGCGGACCGGGGCTGTCCACGCGTCCGGACCGCCGCTACTGTTCTCGGCATGACCACGGCAGCCCGCACCCTCCTCGTGACCTCCGGTCACGGGACGCCGGCGTGCGCGCACACGTGTCTCAGCTGTTGTCGCTGAACCGCGCCCGACTCAGCGCGAGCCGTCGCTCGCCTCTCTTCCCGAGAACCCCTGAGAACCGGCGCGCGCCGTCGGTCCTCAGCCACTCGCAGCATCCTCGCTGAGCGCTCGCCGTCGCGCGTCCCCGCCCCCGAACGAGGACACGAGGAACCCCGATGACGCAGGCACCGACTGCGCCCGAGGCCACGGACGGCAGCACTCCGCCCGCCCGTCCACCGCGGCCCGCCGAGCGCCCGGCCCGGACGCCGGGAGACCGCCCCGCGCGCGCCGCACGGCCGAACGGGCAGTGGAAGGTCGACGGCACCGAGCCGCTCAACGCGAACGAGAAGTGGAAGCAGGAGGACGGCGGCCTGTCCGTGCGCGAGCGCATCGAGACGGTCTACGCACACGAGGGCTTCGACTCCATCCCCGGCGACGACCTCCACGGACGCTTCCGCTGGTGGGGCCTGTACACGCAGCGCAAGCCCGGGATCGACGGCGGCCGGACCGCGACGCTCGAGCCGCACGAGCTCGAGGACCGGTACTTCATGCTCCGGGTCCGCATCGACGGCGGGGCGCTCACGACCGAGCAGCTCCGCGTCGTCGCGGGCATCTCCACGGAGTTCGCCCGCGACAGCGCGGACATCACCGACCGCCAGAACATCCAGCTCCACTGGGTCGAGGTCGAGGACGTCCCCGAGATCTGGCGCCGCCTGGAGTCCGTCGGGCTGCAGACGACCGAGGCGTGCGGCGACGTCCCGCGCGTCGTGCTGGGCAGCCCCGTCGCGGGCATCGCCGCCGACGAGCTCATCGACATCGGCCCCGCCGTCGCGGGGATCACCGAGAAGTACATCGGCGTCCCCGAGCTCGCGAACCTGCCCCGCAAGTTCAAGACGGCGCTCACCGGCCACCCGAGCCAGGACGTCGTCCACGAGATCAACGACGTCGCCTTCGTCGCGCACCGCCACCCGGAG
The DNA here is from genome assembly GCF_040546915.1 of Cellulosimicrobium sp. 4261. Taxonomy (NCBI): domain Bacteria; kingdom Bacillati; phylum Actinomycetota; class Actinomycetes; order Micrococcales; family Promicromonosporaceae; genus Cellulosimicrobium; species Cellulosimicrobium sp. 4261. The sequence continues at coordinate 225,274 of NZ_JBEPOQ010000003.1, read as the reverse complement.
CTCGGCGTCGGGTTCGACCTCTGGGTCGGCGGCGGGCTGTCCGCGAACCCGCGCCTCGGGGAGCGCCTCGGGGCGTTCGTCACCGAGGAGCAGGTGCCCGACGTGTGGCACGGCGTCGTGCAGATCTTCCGCGACTACGGCTACCGCCGGCTGCGCAACAAGGCGCGCCTGAAGTTCCTGCTCGCCGACTGGGGGCCGGAGAAGTTCCGGGAGGTGCTCGAGACCGAGTACCTCGGGTACGCGCTGCCCGACGGCCCGCCGGCGCCCAAGCCGTCCGTCCCCGGCGACCACGTGGGCGTGCACAAGCAGAAGGACGGGCTCAACTACGTCGGGGCCGCGCCGTACGTCGGGCGCGTGTCCGGCACGATCCTCGCGAACGTCGCCGACCTCGCGGAGTCGGTCGGGTCGCACCGCGTGCGCCTCACACCGCACCAGAAGCTCCTCGTCCTCGACGTGCCGGACGAGCACGTCGAGCACGTCGTGTCGACGCTCAAGGAGAACGGCCTCGACGCCCGGCCGAGCCCGTTCCGCCGCAGCACGATCGCGTGCACCGGCATCGAGTACTGCAAGCTCGCGATCGTCGACACGAAGGACACCGCGACCGCGACGATCGACGAGCTCGAGCAGCGGCTCGGGGACCTGTCCCAGATGAAGCCGCTCTCCCTGCACGTCAACGGCTGCCCCAACTCGTGCGCGCGCATCCAGACGGCGGACATCGGCCTCAAGGGCCAGCTCGTCATGGACGACGACGGTCAGCAGGTCCCCGGCTTCCAGGTCCACCTGGGCGGCGGGCTGGCCTCCGACGACCGCGAGGTCGCGGGCATGGGCCGTACCGTCCGCGGGCTCAAGGTGACCGCGGACGACCTCACCGACTACGTCGAGCGCGTCGTCCGGCGCTACGAGAGCGACAAGGACGGGTCCGAGACCTTCGCCGAGTGGGCGCACCGCGCGGACGAGGAGGCGCTCCGATGACCGCAGACCTGACCGGCGGGCCCGGTGCACCCGCGAGCACCGACCCGCTCGCGGCGCTGCGCGCCGCGGCCCGTGCCCGGACCGAGCAGCGCGAGAGCGCGAAGGCCGCGCACCACGCGGAGCGCGCTCAGCACGGCAGGGCCAAGCGGTCCCTCGACGAGCTGCGAGAGATCGCGCGCCGCGGCGCCGAGCTGCTGCACGGCGCCGGCACGCCCGGTGTCGAGGGGGCAACCCGTCCGGAGGCGACGGCCGAGGAGGTCATCGCCTGGGCGGCGCGCGAGTTCGGGACCTCCGTCGCGGTCGCGTGCTCCATGGCCGACGCCGTGCTCCCCCACGTCGTGGCGACGCAGATCCCGTGGGTCGACGTGCTGTTCCTCGACACGGGCTACCACTTCGCCGAGACCGTCGGGACGCGCGACGCCGTCGAGCAGCAGATGGACGTGACGATCGTCGACGTCCGGCCCGACCTCACGGTCGCCCAGCAGGACGCGGCGCACGGCAAGGACCTGTTCGGCCGCGACCCGGCGCTGTGCTGCCAGCTGCGCAAGGTCGAACCGCTGCACCGCACGCTCGCGGGCTACGAGGTGTGGGTCACGGGCGTGCGTCGCGACGAGGCGCCGACCCGGACGAGCACCCCGCTCGTGACGTTCGACGAGAAGAACGGGCTCGTGAAGATCAACCCGCTCGCGGCCTGGTCGTTCGACGACCTGCTCGCGTACGCCGCGCGGCACCAGGTGATCCTCAACCCCCTGCTGAACGACGGCTACCCGTCGATCGGCTGCCGGCCGTGCACCCGGCGGGTCGCGCCGGGCGAGGACCCGAGGGCCGGCCGCTGGGCAGGGCTCGACAAGACAGAGTGCGGACTCCACGGATGAGGACGGGCATGACGACCATCGACCTGACGACCGACGCGCCGGGCTCCCCCGGCGCCTCCGCCGACGCGGGCACCGCGCCCGCCGCGGCGCTCCCCGGCAGCCGCCGCCTCGCCCAGCTCGACGCGCTCGAGAGCGAGGGCATCCACATCGTGCGGGAGGTCGTCGCCGAGTTCGAGCGTCCGGTCCTGCTGTTCAGCGGGGGCAAGGACTCCGTGGTGATGCTGCACCTCGCGGTCAAGGCGTTCGCGCCCGGGCCCGTGCCGTTCCCCGTGCTGCACGTGGACACGGGGCACAACTTCCCCGAGGTGCTGGCCTACCGCGACGCCACGGCCGAGCGCCTCGGCCTGCGCCTCGAGGTGGCGCGCGTGCAGGACTACATCGACGACGGCCGGCTGCGCGAGCGCGCCGACGGCACGCGCAACCCGCTCCAGACGCAGCCGCTCCTCGACGCCATCTCGGGGCACCGGTTCGACGCCGTGTTCGGCGGCGGCCGCCGCGACGAGGAGAAGGCGCGCGCCAAGGAGCGCGTGTTCTCCCTGCGCGACGAGTTCGGCCAGTGGGACCCGCGCAACCAGCGCCCCGAGCTGTGGAACCTCTACAACGGGCGGCACCGCCCGGGCGAGCACGTGCGCGTGTTCCCGCTGTCGAACTGGACCGAGCTCGACGTGTGGCGCTACATCGCGCGCGAGCGCATCGAGCTCCCCGGGCTCTACTACGCGCACGAGCGCGAGGTGTTCGACCGCGACGGGATGCTGCTGGCCGTCGGGCCGTACTCCGCGCCCCGCACGGACGCCGAGGCCGCGTCGCTGCGGACGGAGACCGTGCGCTACCGGACGGTGGGCGACATGTCGTGCACCGGAGCCGTGCGCTCGGACGCGACCGGCGTCGACGACGTCATCGCCGAGGTCGCCGCGACGCGCATCACCGAGCGCGGCGCGACCCGCGCCGACGACCGCCTCTCCGAGGCCGCCATGGAGGACCGCAAGAAGGAGGGGTACTTCTGATGGGCACCCAGACCACCACCGGCACCGCGGACGCGGCGCCCCCGCTCGACGACGCGCGCCGCGGCACGCTGCTGCGCCTCGCGACGGCGGGCTCCGTCGACGACGGCAAGTCCACGCTCGTGGGCCGCCTGCTGTTCGACTCGAAGTCGGTGCTCGCGGACCAGCTCGACGCGGTCGAGCGCGTCTCGCGCGACCGCGGCCTCGAGACCGCGGACCTCGCGCTGCTCACCGACGGCCTGCGCGCCGAGCGCGAGCAGGGCATCACGATCGACGTCGCGTACCGGTACTTCGCGACCGCACGCCGGTCGTTCATCCTCGCCGACTGCCCCGGGCACGTGCAGTACACGCGCAACACGGTGACCGGGGCGTCGACGGCGGACGTCGTCGTGCTGCTCATCGACGCGCGCAAGGGCCTGCTGGAGCAGACGCGGCGCCACCTCGCGGTCGCGAGCCTGCTGCGCGTGCCGCACGTCGTCGTCGCGGTGAACAAGATCGACCTCGTCGACTACAGCGAGGCGCGCTACGAGGAGCTCGCGGCGGACATCCGCGCGGCCGCGACGTCGCTCGGCGTCGGCGACGTGCACACGATCCCCGTCTCGGCGCTCGTCGGCGACAACGTCGTGGACCGGGCGAGCACGCGCACGCCCTGGTACGACGGCCCGAGCCTGCTCGAGCTGCTCGAGGAGCTCCCGACCGGCGACGACCCGGAGACCGAGGCGTTCCGCTTCCCCGTCCAGGTCGTCATCCGCCCGCAGGCCGCGGCCGACGAGCGCTACCGCGACTACCGCGGGTACGCCGGGCAGGTCGCGTCGGGCGTCGTGACGGTCGGCGACGAGGTCGTGGTGCTGCCGTCCGGGCGCCGCACGACGGTCGTCGGGATCGACACCGCCGACTCCCTCGCGAGCGGCACGGAGCTCACCGAGGCGTTCGCCCCGCAGTCGGTGACGATCCGCCTCGCCGACGACGTGGACGTCGCGCGCGGCGACCTCCTCGCGTCCGCGGCCGAGGCCCCCGACGTCACGCAGGACGTCGAGGGCACGGTCGCGTGGCTGGGCGACCGCCCGCTCCTGCCCGGCGCGCGCGTGCTGCTCAAGCACACGACCCGCACCGTGCAGGCCGTGGTGCGCGACGTCGTCGGGCGCCTCGACCTGGACACCGCCGAGCTCGAGCCCGCCGAGCGCCTGGAGCTCAACGACATCGGCCGCGTGACGCTGCGGCTCGCGTCGCCCGTCGCGGCGGAGGAGTACGTCGTGGCGCGCCGCACGGGCGCCTTCCTGCTCGTCGACGCCCAGGACGGCGGCACGCTCGCCGCCGGCATGGTCGGCGACGCGCTCGCCGCCGCCCGCCGTCCGGCGGAACGCCCCGGCTCCTACGCGATCTAGACGACACCTAGGCTGGCACCGTGACCGCACCCACCCACGAGACGTACCCCCTCGGCCTGCGTCTCGACGGCCGCAGCGTCGTCGTCGTCGGCGGCGGCCCCGTCGCCGCACGCCGCACGCGGGGCCTCCTCGACGCGGGCGCGGTCGTGACCGTCGTCTCGCCGTTCGCGTGCGAGGACCTCGCCGAGCTCCTCGCGGCGCACGGCCCGGGGACCACGGGTCACGCGGCCGCGCACGGCCCCGCGGCCGGCCCGGCACGGGACGGCCGGCTCGCCTGGGTGCGGCGCGACTACCTCACGGGCGACCTCGACGGCGCGTGGCTCGTCCACACCGCGACGGGCGACGCCCGCGTCGACGCCGAGGTCGCGGCCGACGCCGAGGCGGACCGCGTCTTCTGCGTCACCGCCGGCGACGCCGAGCGCGCGACCGCGTGGGTCCCGGCCGTCGCGCGCACGCTCGTGCCGGGCGCACCCGGCACCGCTGAGGCCGAGGTCACGGTGGCCGTCAACGCGGGCCGGGACCCCCGGCGCGCCGTACGCGTGCGCGACGCCGTCGCGGCGCTCCTCGAGACGGGCGAGCTCCCGCTGCGACCGGTGCGTCCGGCCCCTCCCGACGCCGGCCCGGCGGCTCCCGCCGCGCAGGCGGGGTCCGGGTCCGAGGCCTTCCCCGCGGGGGCCGTCACCGCGCCGCTCGTGCGTCCCGTGGGCTCCGTGGCGCTCGTCGGCGGAGGCCCGGGTGACGCGGGCCTGATCTCCGTGCGCGGACGCCGGGTGCTCGCGGAGGCCGACGTCGTCGTGGTCGACCGGCTCGCGCCGCGCGCGCTGCTCGCCGAGCTCGGCGACGACGTCGTGGTCGTGGACGTCGGCAAGACGTCGGGCAACCACCCCGTGCCGCAGGACGAGATCAACCGGATCCTCGTGCACCACGCCCTCGTGGGCCGCCGGGTCGTCCGGCTCAAGGGCGGCGACCCGTACGTCTTCGGGCGCGGCGGGGAGGAGCTCGACGCGTGCCGCGCGCACGGCATCCCGGTGGAGGTCGTCCCGGGCGTGACCAGCGCCGTGTCCGTGCCCGCCGCGGCGGGCATCCCCGTGACGCACCGTGGCCTGTCGCGCGGGTTCACCGTGCTCACGGGGCACGAGGACGTCGGGAAGGTCCCCGCCGCGAGCGACCACACCGTCGTCCTGCTCATGGGCGTCTCGCGCCTCGGGGAGACCGCCGCGGCGCTCGTCGCGCAGGGCCGGTCGCCCGAGACGCCGGTCGCCGTCGTCGAGGACGGCTACGGCCCGCGCCAGCGGACCACGGTCGGGACGCTCGCGACCATCGCCGAGCGGGCCCGCGAGGCCGACGTCCGCCCCCCGGCCGTGACCGTCGTCGGCGACGTGGTCACCCTCTCCGCTGCCTGGCCGCCCCGTACCCCGCCCGCCCCGCGCTGAGCGGAGCTCAGAGGAGGCGGCGCTGGGCCGCCCAGCGGGTGAGCTCGTGACGGGACGAGAGCTGGAGCTTGCGCAGGACCGCGGAGACGTGGGTCTCGACGGTCTTGATCGAGATGAACAGCTCCGACGCGACCTCGCGGTACGTGTACCCCCGCGCGATGAGGCGCATGACCTCCTGCTCACGCGCGGAGAGGCGGTCGAGCTCGTCGTCGTGCACGGCGACGTCCGCCGCACCCGTGCCGAACGCGTCGAGCACGAAGCCCGCGAGCCGCGGGGAGAACACGGCGTCGCCGCCCGCGACCTGCCCGACGGCGGCCGACAGGTCCGGGCCCGAGATCGCCTTGGTCACGTAGCCCCGCGCCCCGGCGCGGATGACCGCGACGACGTCCTCCGCGGCGTCGGACACGGACAGCGCGAGGAACCGCACGTCGCCGAGCAGGTCCGCGCAGCGCTGGATGACCTCCGCACCCCCGCCGCCGTTCCCGCCGGGCAGGTGCACGTCGAGGAGCACGACCGGCGGCCGCAGCTCGTGGACGCGCGCGACCGCCGACTCCACGTCGTCCGCCTCGCCCACGACCGCGACGAGCCCCGGGTCGAGGCTCGCGCGCACCCCGGCTCGGAACATGTGGTGGTCGTCCACGAGCACCACGGGGACGGGCCCGGTGGCGGGCGCGCCGTCCGGCGTCGCGCTGGGGATGGTCGTCACGGGGTCTCCTCGCTCGGTGCGGTGCTCGCCGGGCCGGGGTCCGTCGGCGCCTCCTTCGGCGCGGCTTGCGGCACGGCCTGCGGCACGCGCAACCGTACCTCGGTGCCCCACCCCGGACGGCTGATGATCTCGGCCTTGCCCCCGCGGCGCTGCACGCGCCCGAGGATCGACTCGCGCACCCCGAACCGGTCGGGGGCGACGTCGTCCATGTCGAAGCCCTCGCCCCGGTCACGGACGAACACCTCGACCGCGGCGTCGCTCACCTCGAGGTAGACGGAGTACGGCGGCCCGCCGTGCGCGACGGCGTTGACGAGGGCCTCGCGCGTCGCCTGGAGCAGCGCCGCCGTCTCCTGCGTCGGGGTGCAGTCCCCCACGACGACGACGTCCACGACGACCGGCCCGGGATCGGGCGTGCCGGGCGCCGCGCCGATGGGTTCCGCGCGCCGGCCCACGCGCCCGTCCTCGACCTCAGCGACGAGCCCGCGCAGCTCCGCGGCGAGCGACGTGCCCGGCGACGGGCGGTCGTCGTACAGCCACTCGCGCAGCTCGCGCTCCTGGGCGCGGGCGAGGCGCGCGACCGTGTCGGCGTCGGAGGAGCGGGCGCGGATGAGCGCGAGCGTCTGGAGCACGGAGTCGTGCAGGTGCGCGGCGATGTCGGCCCGCTCGGCCTCGCGCGCCCGGGCGGCCCGCTCGTCGCCGAGCTCGCGCATCAGCCGCAGCCACCACGGGGCGAGGACGATCGCGACGCCCGCGAGCACCGCGACCGCGGCCACGGCGGCCCGGACGACCTGGGTGGGCCGCGCGTCCTGGCCGACGAGCAGCACGATGCCGACGAGCACGAGCACGACGCCGCCCGCGATGCGCAGGACCCCGGCGGGCGTGCGCCCGCCCGCCCGGGTGAGCAGCCGGCCCCGCTCGACGGCGTCGAGCTGGCTCCACGCGAGCGCCGCGCCCGCGAGCGCGATGAGGACCGGGATGACCCAGGAGACCTCGACGTCGACGCCCGTGCGCAGCGCCACGAGCAGCGCGGCGCCGCCCAGCAGGACGACGCCGATCGCGACGTCGCGCACGGGCAGGCGCCGCACGCTCCCCTGGAGGCGCGGCGCGAGCCGCGACAGCGAGGCGGGGCGCTGCTCGTCGCGCGCGGCCAGCGGGTCGCCCGGCGGCACGGTGAGCCACCAGAACACGTACAGCGCGACGCCCGCGCCGCCTGCGAGCGCGAGGAGCGCCATGACGAGGCGCACGACCCCCACGCCGACGCCGAGGTGCGCCGCGAGGCCCGCGCACACGCCACCGACCCACCGGCCGCGCTCGGGACGGCGCAGCGGCAGGTCGCGCGGTCGGGCACCGGGCCGGGCTGCTGTCGTCACCCCCCGATCGTCACACGGCGCGGGCGCCCCGAGCGTCCCCGGGCGGGGAAACCAGGGTCGCGTGCCGGACGGTTCAGGGTCGGGTCAGGGTGGCACCCGATACCGGCCGTGCGCCCCGCGCACCAGCATGGTGGTCATGAGCACTCCCGACCTCCCCGGACCCGGCGCCCAGCCCGGGAGCTCCGGCGGCGACACCGAGACACCCGGCGCGCAGCCGGGAACGGTCCCCCCGGGACCGAGCGGCCCCGACCACGGCGCCGGACCGGGCTGGGCCGGCCCCGCCGGCCCGCCCCCGGGCGCACCCGCGGGCGCCGCGCCCGGCGAGGCACCCCGGCGGCCGAGCGGCACCGACGGCTTCTTCGACGCGGTCCGCCGCGTCGGCATCTACCGGTCGGACGACCGCTGGATCGGCGGCGTCGCGTCCGGTGTCGCGGAGCGCTTCGGGATCGACCCGCTCGTCGTGCGCGGCCTGCTGTTCGTGACGTTCTTCCTCTCCGGCGCCGGGCTCGTCCTGTACGGCGCGGCGTGGGCCCTGCTGCCCGAGCGCCGCGACGGTCGCATCCACCTCCAGGAGGCCTTCCGCGGCAACGTCGACGTCGCGCTGCTCGGCGCGGCGGCGTTCGTCGTGGTCGGGTTCTCGTGGGGCGGCGGCTGGTGGTCGTGGTGGGACGCGCTCCACCTGGGCTGGCTGACCGGCCTGTTCTGGGTCGCGGCCTTCGTCACCGTGGCGGTCGTCGCGGTCTCGGCGCTCACGCAGCGCGCCCCCCGCGGCGGGCAGGGCACGCCGCCGCAGGCGCCGCCGTGGCAGGGCGGCCCGGGCTACGGTCCGGGCGGCGCCGGTCCGGCGCAGGGCCCGCACGCCCCGGGCCACGGCCCGACGGCGTCCCCCGGCGCCCCCGACGGCGGTGCACCCTCGGACGCCCCGTGGGGCAGCCCCGGCCCGGCGTTCCCGGGCGGCCCGACGACGTCCGGCGCCCCCGGCGGGACGCCCGCGGGCGGCGCGACGTCCGGGACGCAGGACGACGCGGTCTGGTCGGCGGAGGCGAGCCCGTACGCGGCCGCCGCCCACGGCACGACCGCCCCCCTCCCCCCGTCTGCGCACGGTGCTCCGTCCGTGCAGGGCGCTCCGTCCATGCAGGGTGCTCCGTACACGCCGGGGGCCCCGTACACGCCGGGCGTCACGTCGCCGCTCGGGCACCACGGGGCCGCCGCCCAGGGCCGCGGACCGCAGCCGCCACGCCCGCCGCAGCCCCCGCGCGCCCCGCGCCCGCCCAAGCCCCCGCGCCCGCGCGGCCCGGGTGCCACGACGACCGGCGTCGTCGTCGGGCTGAGCCTCCTGCTCGGGGCGCTGCTCCTCGTGATCGACCGTCAGGGCGAGCTGCCCTGGCCCGTCTTCCTCACGTGGGCCGGCCTCAGCGGGATCCTCGCCGGGCTCGCGATCGTCGTGAGCGGCCTGCGCGGGCGGACGAGCGGCGGCCTCGGCTGGCTCGCGGTGGTCCTGCTCGTCGTCGCGCTCCCCGCCTCGGCGTGGCGCACGACCCCGTTCACCGTGTTCGTCGACGACTCCGTGCGCACCGTCACCGACGGCACGCACCGCATCACCGACCCCGACGTCGCCGCGCAGGGGTTCGGCGTCTCGTTCGGCGACCCGCGCATCGACCTGTCCGACCTGGACCTGTCCGACGCGACCGCCGGCTCGCCCGTCGAGGTCCCCGTCCGGCTCGGCGCGGGCGACGCGACGGTCGTCGTGCCGGACGGTGTCCCCGTCCGCGCCGAGGTGCAGGTGCTCGCGGGCAACGCGCGCTGGCACGTCGACGGCGACCGGCAGGAGATCGGCGGGGTCAGCACGCAGCCGGTGACGTTCGACAACGACGAGGTCCAGGCGGGCGACGACCCGCTGCTCGTGCTGCAGGTCGAGGTCGGCGCCGGCCAGGTCACGATCGAGGAGGACTGATGAACGACGAGAACCACCGCGACGACGAGACGCGGCCGCTCGGGGACGAGCTGTTCGACCCCGCCCGCACGGAGCACCCGGCGTCCGCGGCGGACCCGACGGTCCCGCTCCCGGCCGTGTCGTCCGCGGCCGACAGCCGTGCGACGACCCCGCTCCCGGCCGCGACGCCGCTCGCCGACGTCGGAGCCACCACGCCGCTTCCCACCGCGCCGTCGGTCGGCCCGCTGTCGGTCGACCCGCTGTCGGTCGACAGACCGTCTGTCGACGCGCCGTCCGTCGGTGCGTCGTCCGTCGGTGCGTCGTCCTCCGGCGCCGGCCCGACGACGTCGAGCGCCGACCCGTCGTCCGCGGCCGAGCAGACCGGTCCCGGCGGGACCGCGGACCCCGGCCCGCTCCCGCGGCGCGGCCCGCGTGTCGCCACGATCGTGTGGGGCTTCGTCATCGTCGCCTTCGCCGTCGTGGTGCTGGCTGCCGCGCTCGGCGCCCGCGTCGACCTCGGGCTCGCGACGATCGTCGTGCTCGCCGCGGCGGGCGTCACGCTCGTCGTCGGGTCGATCGTCTCCGGCGCGCGACGCCGTCGGGGCTGATCCGTACCGGGACCTCCGGGCACGCCGAGGGCCGTGGCACGACGTGCCACGGCCCTCGGTGTGCCCGAGCGACGCCGCCCCGCACGCTCTCCCCGGTGCGACCCGGTGGGAGCGGGTCCTCGGCGCCCGGACGGGCTGCCGGGACGGTCAGGGAGTCGGCTCGTCGCCCCGCCGCGTCGGGTCGTCGGCCCGGTGCGTCGGGCCGTCGGCCCGGTGCTCGGGCGCGGTCGGCCCGGTGGTCGTCATCGGGGTGTCGGGCGAGGCCGCGGGCGAGGAGCCCGGCGCGCTCGGCGTGCCCGTCCCCGCGGCACCGGTCGGCTCGACGGGCGTCGCGGTCGTGCCGGGTGCGGCCGCGCGGCCCTCTGCCCCGGGGGTCGAGAGCGCGGACGGGCGGCCCGGGGACGTCGGCTCGGGACGCACGGGAGGCGCCGTCGGCGACGGCTCGACGTGCCCCGGGGACGCGTGCGCGGGCGCGGCGTGCCGCCCGGCGTCCGACAGGTCGCCCGACGACGAGTAGCCGCCCGGGGTCTCGACGGCGACGCTCGGCCCGCCCGCGAGCCGACGCAGCGCGATGCCGACGAGGATGAACAGGATGCCCAGCCCGATGACGAGGGCGCACACCCCGAACGCCACGACGGACGTGAACAGCGACGCGCGCAGGAACGAGGCCGTCATGACGGTCTGGCGCGTCGGGTCGTCCTGGTCGAGCTCGGCGTAGGTCTTGCCGTCGCTCGCCTCGAGCGCGTGCTTGTTGATGACCTCGGCCTGCGCGTACGCGGTGAGCGGCCCGTTGACGTGGCGCCCCGCGAGGAACGACGCGTCGTCCGAGACGGTGATCTCCTCGGCGGAGAGCTGGTTCGACACGACGATCCATGTGCCGATGCCCGCGAGGAGAAGGATGATGCCCGCGATGATCGACACGAGGCCGATGCCCCGTGCCCCCTTCGTCGGTGTGACGGTGACGGTGCTCGACATGGCGCGTTCTCCCCTTCGTCAGGACCCACCTGCAGCCGCCCGCACGAGACGACCCGCGGGTGCGGGCCGGTCACGGGACGGTCGAACCACCCATACGGGGCCCACGGTAGCGACGGGAGACGCCCACCGCGCGGCGAACGCGCACCTCAGGGCGGGCGCGCACCTCAGGGCAGGCGCGGCGACGACCGCACGGCCCGCCGAGTTCGGGATGGGAGGATGCCGTCCGTGCGCATCACCCACCTGACCGACTGCTACCTGCCGCTGCTCGGCGGCATCGAGACCCAGGTCGCGCGGCTCGCGCAGCAGCAGGCGGCCGCCGGTCACGACGTCGCGGTCGTCTGCACGACGCCCGCGCGCCCCGGCGCCCACGGCGTGTCGACCGAGCGGGACGGCGACGTCACGGTGCACCGGCTCGCCGCGCGCGTCCCGGGCGGCTACCCCGTGCACCCGCGCGCGCCGCACCACGTGGCGCGGGTCCTGCGCGCCGACCGGCCCGACGTCGTGCACCTGCACATGGGCGTGCTGACACCCTCCACGCAGGCGTCGCTGCGCACGGTCGTGCGCGCGGGGCTGCCCGCGGTCCTCACCGTGCACAGCGTGTGGGGCGGCGCGGAGCGCGCGTTCGCCGGGCTCGACCGCGTGGTCCGCTGGTCCCGCTGGCCCGTGCTGTGGTCGGCCGTGAGCGAGCTGACCGCCGCTCCCCTGCGCCGCATCGTCGGCGACCGGGGCGAGGTCGTGGTGCTGCACAACGGCCTCGACCTCGACGCGTGGCGCGTCCCCCGCACCGAGCGCGCCGGCCGCATGGAGGGCGCAGCCGTCCACGTCGTGGCCGCGACGCGGTTCGCCCCGCGCAAGCGCGTGCTGCCACTCCTGGAGGTCGTGCGCGACGCCGTCGCGCGCCTCCCCGAGGGGGCGCTCCACGTGACGCTCGCCGGGGACGGCCCCGAGCTGCCCGACGCGCGGCGCTTCGTCGCGGAGCACGGGCTGGGGTCGGTCGTGTCGCTCCCGGGGCGCCTCGACGCGACGGGCCTCCAGCGGCTCTACGCGCGTGCCGACGTGTTCGCCGCGCCCGCCGTCGAGGAGGCGTTCGGCATCGCCGCGCTCGAGGGCCAGGCCGCCGGGCTGGCGGTGCTCACCCGCTCGCAGTCGGGCGTCGCGGAGCGCCTCACCGACGGCGTGGACGCGCTCGTGGCGGACGACGACCCCGGCCTCGCCGACGCGCTCGTGCGTTTCGCGACCGAGGACGGCCTGCTCGACCGGATCATCGCGCACAACCGGGACGTGCCGTCGTCGGCGGGCTGGCCGCGCGTGCTCGCCGACGTGGAGCGGGCATACGAACGGGCCGCGACGATCGCCGTGGATCGTCGGGCCCGTCCGTCCCGCTAGGGCGTGTCTCCCAACTCTTAGTTGGTGCGGGCGTCAGACTCGAGGCCGTGAGTCGGTTCCAGGTTCTTACGGACGATCAGTGGGAGCGGATCGAGCCGTTGCTGCCGTCGAACGCGGGCAAGGTCGGTCGCCCGTTCGGTGATCACCGCACTGTGGTCGAGGGCATCGCCTACCGGTATCGGACCGGGATTCCTTGGCGGGACCTGCCTCGGGAGGCGTTCGGGCCGTGGCAGACGGTGTGGAAGCGGCATAAGAGGTTCTCCGACGACGGCACCTGGGACAGCATTCTGGCGCACCTGATGGCCGAGGCTGACGCGGCCGGTGAGATCGACTGGACGGTGTCGGTGGACTCGACGATCAACCGCGCGCACCAGCACGCAACGAACACGAGGCGCGCAGAGCAGGACACAGGGGGCGACGTCGAATCACAAGAGGCTTCGCGAGGGCGTCGTCCACAGTGAACCCGAAGGTCATGGCATTGGGCGGTCTCGTGGCGGGTTGACGAGCAAGATTCACCACGCTGTCGACGGGCGTGGCCGCCCGCTGGCGGTGGTGGTGACTCCGGGGCAGTCTCACGACGGGCGCGCGCTTGAGCTCGTGCTGGCAGACATCAGCGTCCCACGCCTCGGTGCGGGCCGGCCGCGGACCACGCCGGACGCGGTGCTCGGGGACAAGGCGTACTCCTCGCGCGGGAACCGGGCGATGCTGCGTCGGCGCGGGATCAGGGCCGTGGTCCCTGAGCCGTCCGACCAGCAGGCCAACCGCAAGCGGCGTGGGGCAAGAGGCGGTCGCCCGCCGAAGCTCGACCGGGAGACGTACAAGCGGAGGAACGTCGTCGAGCGGTCCTTCAACCTGCTCAAGCAATGGCGCGGCCTCGCCACCCGCTACGACAAGCACGCCGCTGTGTACCGGGCCGGAGCAGTACTGGCGGCGATCATCAGTTGGTTGCGATCCCGGTAGATTGGCGGCGTGTTCGATCAGGCTGCGGTGCGCATTCCCGCTTCGACCGGCTTGACGCTGGAGTTCGAACAGTCGTTTCCATACGGTCCCGACGACCCGTACGTGTCTGGGATGCTCGTTCGGGCAGTCGGAGACCATCTGCAAGTCGAGCAGCGGATCATTCTCTCCCTGGGAAGCGGCGGACTCTCGGCGTTTCTGTACGGCCTGTACGACGAGTTCCGAGGGTGGACAGGCGAACGTACCTGGCAGTCGCTTGAGGACGAGTTGCGTGTTGTCGCGCGTCACGACGGTCATGTTCACCTCCGGTGGGAGGTCACGAACAGGCCGTACGACGACGACTCTTGGACCTTCTCGACGACGACGCACCACGGAGCAGGTGAGGACGTGCGCCGCATAGCAGATGCGTTTCACGCCCTTCTCGACACCTCGACCTGATCCCCGAGGTCCGCGTAATCAGCGGTCAAGAGGTCAACTGCACTGTCGCTCAGTGCCTTCCTTTAGGAGACACGTCCTAGGGAGTCACTCCCACTCGATGGTGCCCGGGGGCTTGCTCGTCACGTCGAGCACGACGCGGTTGACCTCGGAGACCTCGTTGGTGATGCGCGTCGAGATGACGGACAGCACGTCGTACGGCAGGCGCGTCCAGTCCGCCGTCATCGCGTCCTCGGACGAGACGGGGCGCAGCACGATCGGGTGACCGTAGGTGCGGCCGTCGCCCTGGACGCCGACCGAGCGGACGTCGGCGAGCAGCACGACCGGGCACTGCCAGATCTCCTGGTCGAGGCCGGCCTTCGTGAGCTCCTCGCGCGCGATCGCGTCGGCGGCGCGCAGCGTCTCGAGGCGGTCCGCCGTGACCTCGCCGACGATGCGGATACCCAGCCCGGGGCCCGGGAACGGCTGCCGCGCGACGATCTCTTCGGGCACGCCGAGCTCGCGGCCGACCGCGCGGACCTCGTCCTTGAACAGCGTGCGCAGCGGCTCGACGAGCGAGAACTGCAGGTCGTCGGGCAGGCCGCCGACGTTGTGGTGGCTCTTGATGTTCGCCGCGCCCTCGCCGCCGCCGGACTCGACGACGTCCGGGTAGAGGGTGCCCTGCACGAGGAACTTCACCTCGGCGCCGTGCTCGCCCGCGTCCTCGACGATCTGGCGCGCCGCGTCCTCGAACACGCGGATGAACTCGCGGCCGATGATCTTGCGCTTCGTCTCCGGGTCGCTGTGCCCGGCGAGCGCGGTGAGGAACCGCTCCTTCTCGTCGCGGATCACGAGGTTGACGCCCGTCGCCGCGACGAAGTCGCGCTCGATCTGCTCGACCTCGCCCGCGCGCATCAGCCCGTGGTCGACGTGCACGCACGTGAGCTGGTCGCCCACCGCGCGCTGCACGAGCGCCGCGGCGACGGCGGAGTCCACGCCGCCCGAGAGCGCGCAGATGACGCGCGCGTCGCCCACCTGGGCGCGGATCGCCGCGACCTGGTCCGCGATGACGTTGCCGGGCGTCCAGTCCGGGGCGAGTCCCGCGCCGTCGTACAGGAAGTGCTCCAGCACCGTCTGGCCGTGCGCGGAGTGCTTGACCTCGGGGTGCCACTGCACGCCGTAGAGGCGGCGCTCGCGGTCCTCGAACGCGGCGACCGGCGAGCCGGACGACGTCGCGAGGACCTCGAAGCCCTTGGGCGCGCGGTGCACGGCGTCGCCGTGGCTCATCCACGTGGTCTGGTTCTGCGGCGTGCCGTCGAGCAGCACGCCCGCGGCGCACACCTCGACCTCGGTGCCGCCGTACTCGCGCAGGCCCGTCTGGGCGACCTCGCCGCCGAGCGCCTTCGCCATGGCCTGGAAGCCGTAGCAGATGCCCATGACGGGGACGCCGGCCTCGAACAGCGCCGGGTCGACGAACGGGGCGCCCGTCGCGTACACGGACGAGGGACCGCCCGAGAGGATGATCGCGGCCGGGTCCTTGGCGAGCATCTGCTCGACCGTGAACGTGTGCGGCACGATCTCGGAGTAGACGTTGGCCTCGCGCACGCGGCGCGCGATGAGCTGCGCGTACTGGGCGCCGAAGTCGACGACGAGCACGGGCCGCGGTGTCGAGGCCACCTCGGCGGTGGTGGGGGTGTCGGGAGCGGTGGCGGGTGACGTCACCCGCCCAGGATAGTCGCCGTGCGGCGAGGCTCGTCCCGCGTCTCAGGCGTCGGCGCGCGCGACGGCGCGCTCCAGGACCCGCTCGCGCAGGGCGCGGGCGGCGGCCTCCGGGTCGCTCGCCCCGGTGATCGCGCGCACCACCACGATCCGGGTCGCGCCCGCGTCGAGGACCGCGTCGAGCCGGTCCGCGTCGATGCCGCCGATCGCGAACCAGGGCGTCGCGGGCCGGGTCGCCGCGACGTCCCGCAGCAGGTCGAGGCCGACGGCGGCGCGTCCCGGCTTCGTCGGGGTCGCCCACAACGGGCCCACGCAGAAGTAGTCCACCGCCGGGTCGGCCTCCGCCGCGGCCGCCTGCGCGGCCGAGTGCGTGGACCGGCCGAGGACGGGCCCCGCGCCCAGCAGCGCCCGGACCGCCGGCACGGGCAGGTCGCCCTGACCCATGTGCACGACCGGGGCGCCCGTGACCGACGCCACGTCCGCCCGGTCGTTCACGGCCCACAGCGCGCCGTGCTCCGTCGCGACCCGCGCGACGACCTCCTGGAGCTCGAGCTCGCGCGCGACGTCGAGCGTCTTGTCGCGGAGCTGCACGACGTCCACCCCGCCCGCGAGCGCCGCCCGCAGGAAGTCCTCGAGGTCGCCGCGCTCCTCGCGCGCGTCCGTGCAGAGGTACAGGCGGGCGTCGGCGAGCCGGGCGCGTGCGGCGTCCGCCGCCGCCGGGGCGAGGGCGGCCAAGGTGGTGGAGGTCTCGGAGCTCACCCGCGGGAGCCTAGCCCCGGCGCGTCCGCCGCAGGAGGTACTGTGGCCGACAGCACGGGAGCCCCGCACGGGGCTGAGAGGGCGTCGCCGCCGACCGTCGAACCTGATCTGGGTCATGCCAGCGAAGGGAGCGCACATGAGCCTGTCCGTCCACCCGTCCGCGGGTGGCTCCGCCGTGCCCGGCGAGGCGCGCGACGTCGTCGTCGTCGGGGGCGGGATCCTCGGCCTCGCCGTCGCGTGGCGTGGGGCGAGCGCGGGCATGACCGTCACGGTGCTCGATCCGGCGCCGGGCGCGGGCGCGACCCACGCCGCCGCGGGGATGCTCGCACCGGTGACCGAGGCCGACTTCGGGGAGGAGGCCGCCCTGCGGCTCCACCTCGCGGCCGCCGCAGCGTGGCCCGCGTTCGCCGCGGACCTGCACACGGCGACGGGGGCGGACGTCGGGCTGCGGACCGCCGGGACGCTCACTCTCGCCTACGACGCGGACGACCTCGCGCTGCTCCGTCGCGTCCTCGCCCTGCACGCGGTGCACGGTCTCGCGTCGCACGAGCTCACCGTCGCCGACGCGCGCCGCCGCGAGCCCTACCTCGGGCCGCGCGTCGCCGGGGCCGCGTGGGCGCCCGCGGACCACGCGGTCGACCCGCGGGCGACGCACGCCGCGCTGCTCGCGGCGCTCGGCCGACGCGACGCCCCAGGCGCGAGCTCGGCCACCGGGGCGCGCGTCGTCCGCGCGGCCGCGACCCGGCTCGCGCTCGACCCGGCCGGGCGCGTCGTCGGCGTGCACGACGACGCGGGCCGGCTCCACCGCGCGGGTGCGGTCGTCGTCGCGGCGGGCTGGCAGTCGGGCGCCCTGCTCGCGGGCGTGCCGGGCGTCGTCGTGCCCACCCGCCCGGTGAAGGGACAGACGCTGCGGCTCGACGCGGGCCCGGACCTCGCGCTGGAGCACGTCGTGCGCGGGCTGGTGCAGGGCCGGCCGGTGTACGTCGTGCCGCGCGACCCGGAGCCTGGTGGGCCGCGCGCCGGGCACCGGGAGGTCGTCGTGGGGGCGACCACCGAGGAGAACCCCGACGACCGCCGCGCCACCGCCGGCGGCGTCTTCGCGCTCCTGCGGGACGCGCGTGCCCTCCTGCCGGGGATCGACGAGGCCGCCCTGGTCGAGGTGACGCCGCGGGCCCGCCCGGCGACCCCGGACAACCTTCCGCTCGTCGGGCCCACGGACGTCCCGGGGCTGCACCTCGCGACGGGCCACGGCCGCAACGGCATCCTGCTCGCCCCGCTCACGGCCGACGCCGTCGTCGCCGGGCTCGGCGGCCTTCCCGGGGACGACGGGACCGAGCCCGGCGGGACCGCCCCCGGGGACGACGTCGCGACCGCCCTCGCGACCGCCCGCACCGACCGCTTCGTCCGCACCGCCACGACACCGAGGTGAGACCCGTGACCGCACCCGCACCGACCGCGCTCGTCAACGGCGAGCCGTACCCGCTCGACGGCGACGTCGACCTGGAGCGGCTCGTCGCCGCGCTCGTCCCCGCCTACGTCGCCGACGGCACGCCGCAGGGCGTCGCGGTGGCGGTCGGGGACGCCGTCGTGCCGCGCGGCGCCTGGGCGACGACCGTCGTCGCCCCCGGGGACCGCATCGAGATCGTCACCGCCGTCCAGGGCGGCTGAGGAGGACCCATGACCACGACCGACCTCTCCCCCGCCACCGCGAGCGGCCCGGCCGGTGCCGACGACCCGCTCGTCGTCGCCGGCACCCCGATCGGGTCCCGCCTCGTCATGGGCACCGGCGGGGCCGCGAACCTGCTCACGCTCGAGGACGCGCTCGTCGCGTCGGGCACCGCCCTGACCACCGTCGCGATGCGTCGCGTCGCCGTCCGTGCCGGCGGCGACGCGAGCCCCGACGCGGGGATCTGGGCGCTGCTCGCCCGCCTCGGCATCCGCGCGCTCCCCAACACCGCCGGCTGCTTCTCCGTGCGCGAGGCGGTGCTCACCGCGCACCTCGCGCGCGAGGCGTGCGGCACCGAGTGGGTCAAGCTCGAGGTGATCGCCGACGACGTGACCCTCCTGCCCGACCCGGTCGGCCTCGTCGAGGCGGCCGACCAGCTCGTCCGCGACGGGTTCGTCGTGCTGCCCTACACGAACGACGACCCGATCCTCGCGCGACGGCTGGAGGACGTCGGCTGCGCGGCTGTCATGCCCCTGGGGGCGCCCATCGGCACCGGGCTCGGCATCCTCAACCCGCGCAACATCGAGGCGATCGCCGCCGCGGCCCGGGTGCCCGTGATCCTCGACGCGGGGATCGGCACGGCGTCCGACGCCGCGCTCGCCATGGAGCTCGGCTGCGACGGCGTGCTCCTCGCGACGGCCGTCACGCGCGCCGCCGACCCGGTCCGCATGGCCCACGCGATGCGCCTCGCCGTCGAGTCGGGCCGGCTCGCCGCGGGCGCCGGGCGCATCCCCCGCCGCGAGGGCGCCCTCGCGAGCTCGTCCCCCCAGGGCCGCCTCGACCTCGCCCTCTGACCGAAGACCCGTGGTGGGGCCGACCATGCGGACACAGCCCACGAGCCGCCCTGCACGAGCGGCAGACGCATGCTCGGCATCGGCGCTGACGATCCGGGCTACGGGACGTTGGCCTCCTGGGCGTCGAGGAGGGCGGGGACGCCGCCGACCACGGAGCGCGCGTCGATGCCCGCGGCGCGGGCGACGTCGGCGACGCGGGCCGACCGGCCGCCGACCGCGCACACCACGAGCACCGGGCGGTCGGCCGGCAGGTCCGCGAGCGCCGCGGCGGCGGCGGGGTCCTGCGTGCCGCCGAGGAACACGCCGCTCGGGACGAGCGTCGACCCGGGGAGCGGGCGGACCTGCGCCTCCCAGTCCTCGCGCACGTCGAGCACGTACGGCGCGTCGTCGCCGTGCAGGAGGGCGGCCGCGTCGGGGGCGGACACGTCGCGCGGCGCCGCCTCCGACGCATCGGTCGTCGCCGCCCCGGCACCGGAGGCCACCGCGGCCGACGCCGGAGGCCGGAGCCCGCAGAACGCGGCGTAGGCGTCGTCCCCCGGCAGGAGCGCGACGACGGGCTCGCGCGTCGGGTCGGCGCGGACGGTGAGCTGGCGCCAGGAGAGGTCGAGCGCGTCGTAGACGGCGAGGCGGCCCAGCAGCGTCGTGCCGGCGCCGGTGACGAGCTTGATCGCCTCGGTCGCCATCACGGAGCCGACGGTCCCGCACATCGCGCCGAACACGCCGCCGGTCGCGCAGTCGGGCGCCGCGCCCGGGGGCGGCGGGACGGGGAACACGTCGCGGTACGTGACCCCGCGCGGACCCTGCTCTCCCGGCTCCGCGCTGTCGGGACCCGCCGCGTCCGGGTGCGCGGCGTCGTCGGGCACGGCGAACCGGGGCGCGGCCCAGAAGACGCTGACCTGTCCCTGGAAACGGTAGATCGAGCCCCACACCACGGGGAGGCCGAGGACCTCGGCCGCGTCGGAGACGAGGTAGCGGGTCGGGAAGTTGTCGGCGCCGTCGAGCACGACGTCGTAGCCGCGCAGCACGTCGAGCGCGTTGTCCGCGTCGAGCCGCAGCGCGTGCTCGACCACGTGCACGTGCGGGTTGACGTCCGCGATGCTCTCGCGCGCGGAGTCGACCTTGCGGCGCCCTACGTCGGACCCGCCGTGGATGACCTGGCGCTGCAGGTTGGACGTGTCGACCGCGTCGTCGTCGACGATGCCGATCGTGCCGACGCCCGCGGCGGCGAGATAGAGCAGCGCGGGGCTGCCGAGGCCGCCCGCGCCGACGACGAGCACGCGCGCGGCCGCGAGCCGGCGCTGGCCGTCGGTGCCGACGCCCGGTAGCGCGAGGTGGCGCGCGTACCGCTCGAGCTCCGGCGTCGAGAGCTCGGGACCGGGCGCGACGAGGGGCGCGAGCGGCGTCGTCATGCCGCGTACCGCTCCTCCAGCGCGGCGAGCTTCGCCTCCGCCTCGGCGTGCACCTTCTTCTCCAGGATGAACGACATGACCGGGACGACGCCGGCGAACACCATCGTCGCGAGGCGACCCCAGCCCCAGCGCATCTTGGTCCACAGGTCGAGCACCGTGACGAGGTACACGACGTAGATCCAGCCGTGCGCGAAGGGGATCCAGGACACGTACCGCATGATCCCGTCGACGTCGACGAACTGGCCCACGCCGTACTTGACGATCATCTCGACGCACAGGATGAGCAGCATCACGCCCGTGATGATCGCGAGGACCCGGTAGCGCGCGAGCGCGCCGCGCGCCTTGCGGATCGCGGTGCGCGCCGCCTCCGTGCTGGGGGCCGCCGCGTCGGCGGGGGCGACGACGGGCGCGTCGGTCGGGGTGGCCGGGTCCTGCGTGGTCATGGGAGAGGTCCTCGTTCCGGGCGAGACGGCCGCGGCGGTCTCCGCCGCGTGCGGTGGCGTGACGCAGTCGCCGTGTTAAACCGTCGCCGCGTGTCGGACGCCGAACCTAGGGTAGAACACCGTGCGACCCCTCCCTCTCCCCGACCCGGGGACCCCCGACCTGCGCGGCCCGTCCCGTTACCTCCTCTGGATCGCCCGGCGCCAGTGGACGGTGCTCACGGTGTCCGTGCTGCTCGGCCTCGTGAACTTCGCGTGCCAGGCGTTCCAGCCGTACATGCTCGGCCGCGCGCTCGACGAGGGGCTCACCGCCGGGTTCGGCGCGGAGCTGTGGCGCTGGGCGGGCCTCCTGCTCGCGCTGGGCCTGGGCATCGTCGTCACGGGCGTGACGCAGCACCGGTTCGACATCGCGAACTGGCTGCGCTCGGCGCTCACGACGTCGCAGCTCGTGGGCGACGTCACGGCCCGCTCGGGCGACGCGATCACCGAGGAGCTCCCGACGGGCGAGGTCGTGTCCACCGTCGCGAGCGACGCGATGCGCGTGGGCCAGCTCTTCTCGATGATGGGCCAGTTCCTCGGCGCGCTCGGCGCGTACGTGGTCGTGGCGGTCATCATGCTCTCGACGTCGCTCCAGCTCGGGCTCGTCGTCGTGCTGGGCCTGCCGGTCGTGGCCGCGGTGCTCGCGCTGCTCGTCAAGCCGCTGCAGCAGCGCCAGGCCGCGCAGCGCGAGGCGCAAGGTCGCCTGACGACGCTCGGCGCGGACACGGTGTCGGGCCTGCGGATCCTGCGCGGCATCGGCGGCGAGGGCGTGTTCGTGGGCCGCTACGCGCGGCAGTCGCAGAAGGTCCGCGAGGCCGGCGTGAAGGTCGCGCACACGCAGGCCACGCTCGACGCGCTCCAGGTGCTGCTGCCCGGCCTGCTCGTCGTGCTCGTCGTCTACCTCGGCGCGACGGCGGCCCTGCGCGGCGAGATCACGCCCGGCCAGCTCGTCGCGTTCTACGGGTACGCGGCGTTCCTCGGCTGGCCGCTCCAGGTCGCGACGCAGATGCTCAACATCGCGACGCGCGCCCACGTCGCCGCGCGCAAGATCGTGCGCGTCCTCGCGGTCGAGCCGGCCGCGGGCGCGACCCCGGCCACCGCGCCCATGCCGCCCGAGGGCAGCCCCCTGGTCGACGAGACGAGCGGCCTCGTGCTCGAGCCGGGACGCGTCGTCGCGCTCGTCTCGGCGGACCCGGACGCGTCGGCGGCCGTCGCGACCCGGCTGGGTCGGTTCGACGACGCCGCGGAGGCGGCCACGCCCGTGCGGCTCGGCGGGACGCTGCTCGCCGCGCTCGACAAGCACGCGCTGCGGCGCCGCGTCGTCGTCGCCGAGGCGACGCCGCAGCTCTTCTCGGGCGCGCTGCGCGACGAGCTCGACGCGCGCGGTGCCGCGACGGAGGCCGAGGTGCTCGCCGCGGTGAGCACGGCCGACGCGCACGACGTGCTCGACTCCGTGCCCGACGGCCTCGCGGGCGAGCTGCCCGAGAAGGGGCGGTCGCTCTCGGGCGGCCAGCGCCAGCGCGTCGCGCTCGCCCGGGCGCTCCTCACGGACCCGGAGATCCTCGTCCTCGTCGAGC
The DNA here is from genome assembly GCF_040546915.1 of Cellulosimicrobium sp. 4261. Lineage (NCBI taxonomy): Bacteria > Bacillati > Actinomycetota > Actinomycetes > Micrococcales > Promicromonosporaceae > Cellulosimicrobium > Cellulosimicrobium sp. 4261. The sequence goes on along the minus strand of NZ_JBEPOQ010000003.1, from coordinate 202,796 downwards.
CGACGAGCGCCGTCGACGCGCACACCGAGGCGCGGATCGCCGCGAGCCTCGCGCAGGCCCGCCGCGGGCGCACGACCCTCGTCGTCACGGCCTCGCCGCTCGTGCTCGAGCACGTCGACGAGGTGCTGCTCCTCGAGGACGGCCGGGTGACGGCGCGCGGCACGCACCGCGACCTCGTCGACCGCGCCCACTCCCCCGCGACCGCGCCGGACGACGACGCGGCCCGGTACCTGCGCGTCGTCGGGCGCTCGCTCGACGACACCCCCGCCCTCGCCCGCACCGCACCCGAAGGAGGCCAGGCATGAGGCTCCCCGTCGCCGACGGCCCCGCCGTCCGCGCCGCCGCCGGACGCCTGTTCGCCCGGCACCGCGGCACGTTCGTGCTCATCGCCGTCCTCCACACGCTGGCCGCGGTCGCGGGCCTCGTGGGGCCGTGGCTCCTCGGCCGGCTCGTCGACGCCGTCACCGAGGGCACCACGTCCTCGTACGTGACGACCGTCGTCGCCGTGGGTGCGGGCGCGGTCCTCGCGCAGGCCGTCCTGCGCCGCTACGCGCAGCGCCTGTCCATGGTCTTCGGCGAGACCGTGTTCGCCGAGCTGCGCGAGGACCTCGTCGAGACGGTGACGTCGCTGCCGCTGTCCACGGTGGAGCGCGCGGGCACGGGCGACCTCGTCGCGCGCACGACGAACGACGTCGACCGCATCCAGCACGCCGTGCGGTTCGGCGTGCCGCAGCTCCTCGTCGCCGTCGTCACGCTCGTGCTCACGGCGGTCGCGGCCGTCGTGGTCGCGCCCCTCGTCGCGCTCGCGCTGTTCGTGGGCGTGCCGCTGCTCGTCGTCGTCTCGCGGTGGTACCTCAAGCGCGCGTCGGCCGGGTACCAGCGCGAGGCCGCCGCCTACGCGACGCTCAACGGCACCATCACCGAGAGCGTCGAGGGCGCGCGCACCGTCGACGCGCTCTCGCTCACCGAGCGCCGCCAGGCGCGCGTGCGCGCCGACCTCACCGAGGCGTTCGAGGCGGAGCGGTACACCCTGGGGCTGCGCACCGTGCTGTTCCCGGGCATCGACCTGGCCATCGCGATCGCGCCCGTCGCGGCGCTCGTCTGGGGCGCGTGGCTGCTCTCGCAGGGCCAGACGACGCTCGGCGCCGTGGCCACGGTGACCACGTACGCGTTCCAGCTCGCCGGGCCGGTGTGGAACCTCATCTTCTGGCTCGACGAGATCCAGGTGGCCGCGGCGTCGTACGCGCGCATCGTCGGCGTCGCGCAGGTGCCCGGCGACCGCGTCCCGACGGGCGACGTGCCCGACGGTGACCGCCTCGTCGCGCGCGACGTCGAGTACGCCTACCGCGAGGGCCACCCCGTGCTGCACGGCGTCTCGCTCGACCTCGAGCCGGGCGAGCGGCTCGCCGTCGTCGGGCCGTCGGGCGCGGGCAAGTCGACCCTCGGCCGCATGCTCGCGGGCATCCACCCTCCGACGGCGGGGTCCGTCCGCTCCGGCGGCGTACGGCTCGTCGACCTGCCGCTCGAGGACCTGCGGCGCGAGGTCGCGCTCGTCACCCAGGAGCACCACGTGTTCGTCGGCACGCTCGCGGACAACCTGCGCCTCGCGAAGGTCGACGCGAGCGAGGCGGAGCTGCTCGACGCGCTCGACGCCGTCGACGCGCGCGGGTGGGCCGAGTCGCTGCCCGAGGGCCTCACGACGGCCGTCGGGTCGGGCGGGCACGTCCTCACCCCGGCGCAGGCGCAGCAGCTCGCGCTCGCGCGGCTCGTGCTGCTCGACCCGCACACGCTCGTGCTCGACGAGGCGACGTCCCTGCTCGACCCGCGCGCGGCCCGGCATCTCGAGCGCTCGCTCGACGCCGTGCTCGCCGGCCGCACGGTCGTCGCGATCGCGCACCGCCTGCACACCGCGCACGACGCCGACCGCGTCGCCGTGGTCGACGGCGGCCGGATCAGCGAGATCGGTCCGCACGACGAGCTCGTGGCCGCGGGCGGCGACTACGCGCGGCTCTGGCACTCCTGGCAGCAGGAATAGCGCCGGACGGTGCCAAGATGGTGCTGATGCCTGACACCACGAGCGCCACCCCGCACGACCTCCCGACCCTCCCGAGCCCCTGGCGGGCACGGGTCCCCGGCTACGCCGACATCGACGCCCTCGTCCGGCTGCGACGCCTGGACGAGCTCCAGGGGACGGGGTCGACGCACGTCGACCCCGCCGGGATCGAGTCCGAGGTCGCGGGGCTGGCGTCGTGGACGCGGCGCCAGCTCGTCGCCGTCGGGCCCGACGACGTCCCCCGCGCCTGGGTGACCGTGCACGACCGCGCCGCCGGGCGGGCGACCGTCTGGGGCTACTTCGACCGCGACGTGCCCGAGGTCGACGCGATCGCCGACGCGTTCTACCGCTGGGCGGAGCGCACGGCGGTCGCGATGGCGCGCCTGCGCGGGGTGACGGCGACGCGCCTCGACGAGAGCCCGTTCGCCGACGACACGCGGCAGGCGCAGTGGCTGACGCGCGCCGGGTACGCCCGACGGCGCAGCTGGCTGCACATGACGCGCCCCGTCGTCCCGGACGAGGCCGCGCTCGCACCGCGCGCCGGGGTCACGGTCCGGCCGGTCGAGCGGCACGAGAACGGGATGCCCGTCGCGACCGACCTCCAGGTCGTGCACCAGATGCTGGAGACGTCCTTCCAGGACCACTTCAACTCCTACCGCGAGAGCTTCTCGGAGTTCGTGCAGCGGCTCCGCGAGGACCCGGGCCACAGCTGGGACCACTGGTGGCTCGCGTACGTGGAGACCGACGACGGCCGCCGCGTGCCCGCGGGCACCGTGGTGTGCTCGTCGATCGCCGCCGGCGAGAGCGGCGCACGGGGCACCTACGTCGAGTACATCGGCGTGACGCGCGCCGCCCGCGGCCGCGGCGTGGCGAAGTCGCTCCTCGCGACGGTGATCGCGGACGCCGCCCGAGACGGTCGTGACCGCGTGGCGCTCGAGGTCGACGCCGACTCCCCCACGAAGGCCGACCAGCTCTACCGCTCGCTCGGCTGGGAGACGGACTACGTCACCGAGTCGTGGTTCAAGGACCTCGACCTCGACGGCTGACCGCCGCCCGGCGGTGCCGGCGGCGTCGGACGCGCACCGGTCGCCGGACGTGCCGGTGCCCGGCCGTCGCGGACGACGACCGGGCACCGGATGACGCGTCGGGCGACCTTACGGAGTCAGGCGACCCGCCGGGACGAACGCGTCAGAAGCACGAGACGTGGATCGCCACCGACGCGTCGGTCGACGTCGCGTAGGCGGTGCCCTGGCCGTCGTAGTCGTACAGCGTGACCGCCGCGCCCGCGCTGTTGCGCGCGCTCTTGGTCGCCCCGTTGGCCGTGAGCGACACGTTCGTCGGCGCGCTCGCCGTGATCTTCGCGTCGCGGGTGCCGCAGTTGTACGGCGTGGTCCTGGCTCGCCGCGCTCGCGCTCGCCGCCGGGGCGAGGACCAGGCCGATCGTGACGACTGCCACGGCGAACGGTGCAAGACGCTTCTTCATGGAGTACCCCCGTGTCTCTCCGACCGCCGGGCGACGCCGACCGGCGGACCGCCCGGACACTCTGCCCGGGCGGGATAAGACTGCGGCCCGTACATATCCCGGGCAACCGCTGTGTCACGTCGTGAGACGGGGCATCGTCCCACCCCCGGCCCGGGCCGGGACGCGCGGTCCCGGCCGCGCCTCAGGGGGCCGGTCGAGGTCCGGTCGCGTCGACGTCGGCGGGACCGGGCAGGCCCGCGATCCCGGCGTCCTCCCCGCGGGTGCGGCGCTTGCCGCCCGCCGCCTCGTCGCGCACGAGCCGGACCCACAGCAGGACGGCGAACCCGCCGAACACCCACCACTGGAGCGCGTAGAACAGGTTCTGCAGGTTGAGCCCCGTGCCGCCCTCGATGGTGGGGCGCGGAAGCTGGGCGGGGCCGCCGTCGGCCGCCGACGGCTGCGCCGGGTCCGAGGACAGCAGGACGAGGTACCCCGAGTACATCGGCCCGCCCCACTGGTTGACGAGCTCGCCCGTCGAGATCGCGTCGGTCCGACCAGGGGCGGAGCCGCCCTGCCCGGCCGCCTCGGACGCCTGGAGGTAGCCGGTGAGGCGCACGACGCCGTCGGGCGGGTCGAGCGCGGCGCTCTCCTCGGGCGACTCGACCCAGCCCCGCACGACGGGCAGGACCGGGGCGCCCGAGAGGTCGGCCCACGACGCGCCCTGCGTGCCGTCGTCGGTCACGCGGAGCGGGGTGAGCACGAGGTAGCCGACGCGGCCGTCGAGCGCGCGACCCTCCACGAGGAGCTGCCCCGCCGCGTCGTACTCGCCCTCGACCCAGGCCTGGCGGCCCACGAGCTCGCCGGGGAACGTGGACTGCGGCGGGAGCAGCACGCCGACGCCCTCGGGTCCGGCGGCCTCGAGCTCGGCGGCCTCGTGCTGCGCCGCGAGCTCGGCACGCTGCTGGGCGCGGTCGAGCTGCCAGACACCGAGCCGCGCGCACACCGCCGCGGCGACGAGGAGGAGCACGAGCAGCCCGACGACCCGGGGCTCGCGGGCGACCGCCCAGAACGAGCGGGGCGCGGTGGGCTCGGGCACGACCCCACGGTATCCGGGGCGCGGGCGAGTCCCCGCATCCGTCCCGCCTCCCGGGCGAACGTCACACGCCGCCCACGGACCTCCGCCGCCGGGGACAACGTCCTCGACCGTGGTTCCCGTCCGCGGGACCTTGGACCTTTTGTGCCGTCGTGGGCGCAGGTCACACCGCCGGGCGCCAGGAGGAATAGTGCAGGCCCCCGGTCGATGGGGTTGTATGAAGCCGTAGTCGTTCACGGACCCTTCCCCCGCAGGAGCGTGAGATGAGCACGACCACCGTCACCGAGTCCACCGCCTGGCAACCCGCCGAGATCGCACCGCTCGACGACGACACCCTGCGTCGCGTCGACGCCTGGTGGCGCGCGGCGAACTACCTCTCCGTCGGCCAGATCTACCTCCTGGACAACCCGCTGCTGCGCACGCCGCTGGACCGCGACGACGTCAAGCCGCGCCTGCTGGGTCACTGGGGCACCACGCCGGGCCTCAACTTCCTCTACGCGCACCTCAACCGCGCGATCGCGCAGCGCCGCCAGTCGACGATCTACGTCGCCGGTCCCGGCCACGGCGGCCCGGGCCTCGTCGCGAACGCGTACCTCGAGGGGACGTACTCCGAGACCTACTCGGACGTCACCCAGGACACCGAGGGCCTGCGCCGGCTGTTCCGCCAGTTCTCCTTCCCGGGCGGCATCCCGAGCCACGTCGCGCCGGAGACGCCGGGGTCGATCCACGAGGGCGGCGAGCTGGGCTACGCGCTCTCCCACGCGTACGGCGCCGCGTTCGACAACCCCGACCTCCTCGTCGCCGCGGTCGTCGGCGACGGTGAGGCGGAGACGGGCCCGCTCGCGACGAGCTGGCACTCGAACAAGTTCGTCAACGCGCGCAACGACGGCGTCGTGCTGCCGATCCTGCACCTGAACGGCTACAAGATCGCCAACCCGACGGTGCTCGCGCGCATCAGCGACGACGAGCTGCGCGACCTCATGATCGGCTACGGCCACACGCCCTACTTCTTCACGGGCGGGTTCGACGGCGAGGACCACTTCGAGGTGCACCGCCGCTTCGCGCACCTCCTCGACGAGGTGCTCAACCACATCGCGCAGATCAAGGCCGACGCCGCGGCGGGGAACGACGAGCGGCCCGCGTGGCCGATGATCGTGTTCCGCACGCCGAAGGGCTGGACGTGCCCGCCCGTCATCGACGGCAAGAAGACCGAGGACTCGTGGCGCGCGCACCAGGTGCCGCTCGCGAGCGCCCGGGACACCCCGGAGCACCTCGAGGTGCTGCGCGGCTGGCTCGAGTCGTACCGGGCCGACGAGCTCTTCGACGAGGACGGCCGCCTGGTCGACGACGTCGCGGCGCTCGCCCCCGAGGGCACGCTCCGGATGAGCGACAACCCGCACGCGAACGGCGGGCTCCTGCTCAAGGACCTGCGGCTGCCGGACTTCCGCGACTACGCCGTGGACGTGAAGGCGCCGGGCAGCTCCATCGCCGAGTCGACGCGCGTCCTCGGGCAGTGGCTCACCGACGTCGTGCGGATGAACCCGGACAACTTCCGGATCTTCGGCCCCGACGAGACCGCGTCGAACCGGCTCCAGGCCGTGTACGAGGTCACGGACAAGCAGTGGAACGCCGACTTCTTCGGGCCTGACGTCGACGAGCACCTCGCGCGCGCCGGCCGCGTCATGGAGATGCTCTCGGAGCACCAGTGCCAGGGCTGGCTGGAGGGCTACCTGCTCACCGGGCGGCACGGCCTGTTCACGAGCTACGAGGCGTTCATCCACATCGTCGACTCGATGTTCAACCAGCACGCGAAGTGGCTCAAGGTCACGAACCACATCCCGTGGCGGCGGCCGGTCGCGAGCCTCAACTACCTGCTGTCGAGCCACGTGTGGCGCCAGGACCACAACGGCTTCAGCCACCAGGACCCGGGCTTCATCGACCACGTCGTGAACAAGAAGGCCGAGATCGTCCGCGTCTACCTGCCGCCGGACGCGAACACGCTCCTGTCCACCTACGACCACTGCCTGCGCTCGCGCCAGTACGTGAACGTCGTCGTCGCAGGCAAGCAGCCGGCGCCGCAGTTCTTGTCGATGGACCAGGCGGTCGCGCACTGCACGCGCGGCCTCGGCATCTGGGAGTGGGCCGGCACGGAGGTCGAGGGCGAGGACCCGGACGTCGTGCTCGGCTCGGCGGGCGACGTGCCCACGCTCGAGGTGCTCGCCGCGGCGGACATCCTGCGCCGACGCATCCCCCACCTCAAGGTCCGGGTCGTGAACGTCGTCGACCTCATGCGGCTCCAGGACGAGAAGGAGCACCCGCACGGCATGTCGGACAAGGACTTCGACACGCTCTTCACGACGGACAGGCCCGTCATCTTCAACTACCACGGCTACCCGTGGCTGATCCACCGCCTCACGTACCGCCGCACGAACCACGCGAACATCCACGTGCGCGGCTACAAGGAGGAGGGCACCACCACCACCCCGTTCGACATGGCCATGCTCAACGACATCGACCGCTACCACCTGGTGGTCGACGTCATCGACCGTGTGCCGTCCCTGCGCTCGACCTACGCGGGTCTGCGCCAGGAGATGGTCGACGCGCGGCTGGCGGCCCGCCAGTACACCCGCGAGCACGGGGAGGACATCCCCGAGGTGCGCGACTGGGTGTGGCCGGACGTCGGCGAGACGGCGACCGAGGAGGGTGGCCCGCAGTACAACGGCGCGAGCGCCGCCGTGCAGGACACCGGAGGAGACAACGAGTGAGCGACACCGCTCGCAGCATCTACATCACCTCGCCCGAGGGCGAGACGGGCAAGTCCACGATCGCGCTGGGGGTCCTCGACCTGCTGGTCCGCAAGGTCCAGCGGGTCGGGGTCTTCCGACCGGTCACCCGGGCCGCCGGCCCGGACGTGCAGGACTACGTGCTCGAGCTCCTGCTCGCGCACGACGGCGTCGACACGACCGCCGAGCAGGCGATCGGCGTCACGTACGAGGACGTCCACGCCGACCAGGAGGCCGCGCTCTCGCGGATCGTGGCTCGGTACCACGAGGTCGCGAGCCAGTGCGACTTCGTGGTCGTCGTGGGCACCGACTACACCGACGTCGCCGGGCCGACCGAGCTGTCGTTCAACGCGCGCGTCGCGGCGAACCTCGGCGCGCCGGTCCTCCTCGTGGTCTCCGGCAAGGGCCGCACGCCCGACGCCGTGGGGAACCTCATCGAGGTGAGCGTCGCCGAGCTGCGCTCGCAGCACGCGCAGCCCATCGGCGTCGTCGCGAACCGCGTGCAGCCCGACGACCTCGACGCGGTGCGCGCGCTCCTCGGGTCGCTCGGCCCGGACGGCGAGCCGCTCGCGGGCGGGACATCGTCGGGCCCGACGGCGGAGCCCGCCCCGGGCACGCGGCTGCCGGGCTGGGCGGTGCCCGAGGACCCGTTCCTCGACGCACCGACCGTGCGGATCCTCATGGAGGCCGTGGGCGGGACGCTCGCGTTCGGCGAGGAGGAGCTCCTCGCGCGCGAGGCGACCGACCTGCTCGTCGGCGCGATGTCGTTCGAGCACCTGCTCGACCGGCTCACCGACGGCGCCGTCGTCATCACGCCCGGCGACCGGGTGGACATCCTCATCGGGCTGCTCGCCGCCCACTCGGCGTCCGGCTTCCCGTCACTCGCGGGCGTCATCCTCAACGGCGGGTTCTTCCCGCCCGAGTCGACGGCGCGCCTCGTCGCGGACCTCGACCCGAGCCTGCCGGTCATCCGCACCGACCTCGGGACGTTCCGCTCGGCGAGCGCCGCCGCGAGCGCCCGGGGCCGCGTGACCAAGGAGTCGCAGCGCAAGGTCGACACGGCGCTCGCCCTGTTCGAGCAGAGCGTCGACGGCGCGGCGCTCCTCGCGGGGCTCGACGTGCCCCGCCCCGAGGTCGTCACGCCGCTCATGTTCGAGTACGAGCTGCTGTCCCGCGCCCGCGCGGACCGCAAGCACGTCGTGCTGCCCGAGGGCGACGACGACCGCATCCTGCGCGCCGCGTCCACGCTGCTCGGCCGCCAGGTCGCGGAGCTGACGATCCTCGGCGAGGAGCAGAAGGTCCGTGCCCGCGCGGCGGAGCTCGGCCTCGACATCGACGCCGCGCACGTCGTCAGCCCGCACGACCCGGAGCTCGTGGAGCGGTTCGCCGCGGAGTACCAGCGGTTGCGCGCGCACAAGGGCATGACGCTCGAGGAGGCGCGCGAGCGCGTCCAGGACGTGTCCTACTTCGGCACGATGATGGTCCACCTCGGCCTCGCGGACGGCATGGTGTCGGGCGCGAAGCACACGACGGCGCACACCATCAAGCCGTCGTTCGAGATCATCAAGACCCAGCCGGGCGTGTCCGTCGTCTCGTCCGTGTTCCTCATGTGCCTGCAGGACCGCGTGCTCGTCTACGGCGACTGCGCGGTCATCCCCGACCCGACGGCCGAGCAGCTCGCGGACATCGCGATCTCCTCGGCGGCGACGGCGCAGCAGTTCGGCGTCGACCAGCGGGTCGCGATGCTGTCGTACTCGACCGGCGAGTCCGGATCGGGGGCCGACGTGGACAAGGTGCGCCGGGGCACGGCGCTCGTGCGCGAGCGCCGCCCCGACCTGTTCGTCGAGGGCCCGATCCAGTACGACGCCGCGGTGGACGCGTCCGTCGCGGCGTCGAAGATGCCGGGCTCGGACGTCGCGGGGCGCGCGACCGTGTTCATCTTCCCGGACCTCAACACGGGCAACAACACCTACAAGGCCGTGCAGCGCTCGGCGGGCGCCGTCGCGGTCGGGCCGGTCCTCCAGGGCCTCAACAAGCCGGTGAACGACCTCTCGCGCGGCGCGCTCGTGCAGGACATCGTCAACACCGTCGCGATCACCGCGATCCAGGCGCAGGCCCCGGCCGACGCCGTCGACCCCACCTCTGACTCCCAGGGAGCCACGTCATGACGATCCTGCCCGAGGGCGAGCGCCCCAACCCCTACAGCGCGTACGGCGCGCACGGGTCCGTGCTCGTCATGAACTCGGGGTCGTCCTCGCTCAAGTACCAGCTCGTCAACCCCGTCGGCGGCGAGGCGATCGCCGCGGGCACGATCGAGCGCATCGGCGAGGAGTCCGGGATCATCAAGCACCGGTTCGCCGGGAACACGACGACGCGCGAGGAGCCCGTCGCGGACCACGGGCACGCGCTGCGCATCGCGCTCGGGATGTTCGACGAGGTCGGCCCGACGCTCTCCGACGCCGACGTGTACGCGGTGGGGCACCGCGTCGTGCAGGGCGGCTCGCTGTTCGCCGACCCGGTCCTCGTCGACGACGGCGTGCTCGAGCGGATCCGCTCGCTGTCCCCGCTCGCGCCGCTGCACAACCCGGCGAACGTCAAGGGCATCGAGGTCGCGCGGTCGCTGCTCGGCGACGTGCCGCACGTCGCGGTGTTCGACACGGCGTTCTTCCAGCGGCTGCCGGCGCACGTGGCGACGTACGCCCTGGACGCCGAGGTCGCCGAGAAGTACGCGATCCGGCGCTACGGCGCCCACGGCACGAGCCACCAGTACGTCTCGGGGAAGGTCGCGCGCGTCCTCGGGCGCCGGATCGAGGGTCTCAACACGATCGTCCTGCACCTCGGCAACGGCGCCTCGGCGTCGGCCGTGAAGGGCGGCGTGCCGGTCGAGACCTCGATGGGCCTCACCCCGCTCGAGGGCCTCGTCATGGGCACGCGGACCGGCGACATCGACCCGGCGGTCGTGTTCCACCTCGCGCGCAACGCGGGCATGAGCATCGACGAGATCGACGACCTGTTCAACAAGCGCTCGGGCGTCAAGGGCCTGTCCGGCGTGAACGACTTCCGCGAGCTGCACCGGCTCATGGAGGCCGGTCACGAGGGCGCCCGCCTCGCGTTCGACGTGTACATCCACCGGCTCCGCAAGTACGTCGGCGCGTACGCCGCCGTCCTCGGCCGCGTGGACGTCGTGGCCTTCACCGCGGGCGTCGGCGAGCACGACGCCGAGGTGCGCGCCGCCGTCGTCGAGGGCCTCGAGCCGCTCGGCCTCGCCGTCGACCCGGACCGCAACGCCGTCGACTCCGGCGAGCCGCGCGTCATCTCGCCGGACTGGACGAGCACGCTCGTCATGGTGGTCCCGACGATGGAGGAGCTCGCCATCGCCCGCCAGTCGGTCGAGGTCGTCGAGGCGGCGTCGCGCGCCGGCTGAGGCTCGCCGCCCGGGACTCGCCCGGACCTTGCCGGGGGAGCCCCGCCGGGCTCGGCCCGTTCCCCGGCCGGTGAGCCGACGCCCGCGCGTCGGCTCACCGGTCGGTGGCATGCTCGGGCGGTGACCGTTCTCATCGACCCGCCCGCGTGGCCCGCGCACGGGACGCTGTTCAGCCATCTCGTGTCCGACGCGTCGCTCGCGGAGCTGCACGCGTTCGCGGCGTCGATCGGCGTGAGCCCGCGGGCGTTCGACCTCGACCACTACGACGTCGCCGCCGAGCGGTACGACGTCGCGGTCGCCGCGGGCGCGGTCCCGGTCGGGGGTCGTGAGCTCGCCCGGCGCCTCGGCGCCTCGGGCCTGCGCGTGCCCGGCCGGGCACGGAGCGCGGCGAAGGCCGACGCCCTCCTCGCGCGCTGGGACGCGCTCCTCCCGGGCGCGCGCGACGTCGGGGTCGAGCTCGTCGAGCGCTGGCACGAGCCGCACCGCGTCTACCACGGGCCCGAGCACCTCGTGCACGCCCTCGACTCGCTCGCGCTCCTGGAGGGACGCCCGCCCGGCGTGCCCGACGCCGCGCCGTCGGTCGGCGTGGCACGTGGCGCGGCGTCGGCCACGGGCGCGTCGGGCGGCGCGACGGCGGTCACGGGCGCGACGCCCGGGGTGACGCAGCTCGCGCTGTGGTTCCACGACGCCGTGCACGACGGCGAGGCGGGCCGCGACGAGGAGCGGTCGGCCGAGCTCGCGGACGCCCGGCTGGCGAGCCACCTCGGTGCTCGCGAGGTCGAGGAGGTCGTGCGGCTCGTGCTCGTGACGACCGACCACGCCCCGGCCGAGGACGACGGGCCCGGGGCGCTCGTCTCGGACGCCGACCTCGCCGTCCTCGGGTCCGCGCCGGACCGGTACGCCCGCTACGCCCGCCAGGTGCGCGCCGAGTACGCCCACGTGCCCGACGACACCTTCCGGGCCGGGCGGGCCGCCGTCCTGCGCGGACTGCTCGCCGGCGGTGCGCTGTTCCGCACCCCGCAGGGCGCGACGCTCTGGGAGGACCGCGCCCGAGCCAACCTCACCGCCGAGCTCACGACCCTCGACGCCCGAGCCTGACCCTCACTCCCAGCCCCCGCCCCGCCCCCACCCCAGCCCCCACCCCCATCCGCCGAGCAGGCGGTCGTGGTCCGTCCCGGACTGCGGACGGACCAGGACAACCTGCTCGGCCGGCCAGGAGGGCCTGGTCGACGCGGTGGCGGCGTTAGGGTCAGGACGTGATCGACGATCCGGCGTCACCTCCGGCACCACCGTCCGGCCGGCCTGCGGGGGGTCGTCCGCGCCGGTCCCGACGGCGGCGCCTCACCCTCGGGACGGCGACGGGGCTCGTGGTGCTCGTGCTGGCGCCGTTCGTCGTCGTGCAGGCGGTCGGGCGCGCGCACGTCGCCCACGCCGCGCACGTGCCGGAGAGCGACGCGATCGTCGTGCCGGGGGCGGGCCTGCGGCCGGACGGGACTCCGTCCACGTACCTGCGCCGTCGGCTCGACGCGGCGGCGGAGCTCTACGGCCGGGGCGTCGCGCCCGTCGTGCTCGTGAGCGGCGACGCGCACGACGACTACGACGAGCCCGGCTCGATGCGCGCGTGGCTGCTCAGCCGCGGCGTGCCCGACGACGCGATCCTGCTCGACCGCGAGGGATTCGACACCCACGCGACGTGCACGCGCGCGGCGTCGGAGTTCGGCGTCGGCACGGCGGTGGTCGTCACGCAGGGGTACCACCTGCCGCGCACGCTGTTCTCGTGCCGCGTCGCAGGTCTCGACGCCGTGGGGGTCGGCGTCAGCGCGACGAGCGTCGAGCCGTGGAAGGCCGTGCTCTACCGCGCCCGCGAGGTCCCCGCGGCGACGAAGGCCGTGCTCGACGCCGTGCTCCGCTGAGCGGGGCTCCTCAGGGCAGCCGCAGGCGGCGCATGACGTCGAGCGCCGACGTGAGGACCTTGCTCGGCAGCTCGCCGCCGAGCTGGTAGAGCGTGTCGAGCGTGAGGCCCTGGTTCGCGCCGCGCTGCACGGAGATCGTCTGCGCCTCGGTGAGCGCCTCGATCCCCTCGCGCCCGTGGCGGCGCCCGAGGCCGGACGCCTTGAACCCGCCCATCGGGGCCCCGACGGAGCCCCACGTCGCGGAGTAGCCGTCGTTGACGTTGACCGTCCCGGCCTCGACGCGCGCCGCGATCCGACGGCCCCGTGCCGCGTCGCGCGTCCACACGCTCGCGTTGAGCCCGTACTCGGTGTCGTTCATGACCTCGACGGCCTCGTCGTCGCTCGCGACCCGGCGCACGGAGACGACCGGGCCGAACGTCTCCTCGCGCGCGCACGCCGCGTCGTCGGGCACGTCGTCGAGGACGGTGGGCGCGTAGAACCACGGGCCGATGTCCGCCCGGTGCACGCCGCCCGCGAGGACGCGCGCGCCGCGCGCGATGGCGTCCTCGACGTGGGCGACCACGCGGTCGAGCTGCGCCTGCGACGTGAGCGACCCCATGTCCGCGGAGTAGTCGAGCCCCGCGCCGAGGCGCATCTCGCGGACGAGCGGCACGAACTCGTCGAGGAAGGCGTCCGCGACGTCCTCGTGCAGCACGAGCCGCTCGATCGACACGCAGAGCTGGCCGGAGTTGGAGAAGCACGCGCGCACGGCACCGCGCGCGGCGGCGCGCACGTCGGCGTCGGCCGCGACGTACAGCGGGTTCTTGCCGCCGAGCTCGAGCGTCGCGCCGATGAGGCGCTCCCCCGCGCGCGCGGCGACCTTGCGGCCGGTGGCGGTCGAGCCGGTGAACGCGATGTGGTCCACGTGGTCGGTCACCGCGGCGCCGACCTCTCCCCCGCCCGCGACGACGAGGAACAGGTCCGCGGGCAGTCCCGCCTCCTCGAGCAGCTCCGCGCCCCACAGCGCGGTGAGCGTCGTCTGCGGGTCCGGCTTGAGCACGACGGCGTTCCCCGCCACGAGCGCGGGCACGGCCTCGGCGAGCGCGAGCGTCAGCGGGTAGTTCCACGGCGCGATGACGCCGACGACGCCCACGGGGCGACGGTGCACGCGCGTGCCGGTGAGCACGGGCAGCATCCCGGGCGCCCTCCGGTCGGCGAGGTAGCGCGGGCCGCGCTGGGCGTAGTGACGCGTGAGGATCGCGACGTCCGCGATCTCCTCGAACGCGCTGCGCCGCGACTTGCCGGACTCCATCTGGATGAGGTCGAGGCCGTCCGACTGGCGCGCGAGCACGAGCTCGCCGAACCGCCGCAGCGCGGCCGCGCGCTCGCGCACGGAGCGGGCGGCCCAGGCCGGCTGCGCCGCCCGGGCGCGCGCCACGGCACGGGCGACGTCCTCGACGGACGACACGGGGACCGCGGCGAGCGGCGCTCCCGTGGAGGGCAGGACGGAGCGGTGCATGCCCGCCTCGTTGGACGTGACGACGCGCTGCGCGAGGGGGGCCACGACCTCCGGCTCGAGGACGTAGGTCGCGGCCGGGTTCTCGGGGTCGATCAGACCGTCCAGCGCGGCGCCGTCGCCGCGCCCGGAGCCGGGTGTGCCGGATGAGCTCGTCATGGGGACAGGCTACGTCGTGGCGCTGACAGCGCGTCGACGGGCCGCTCCCACGTGGTGAGCACGGGCCGGAAGCCCTGCCGCGCCCAGAAGGGCGCGGACAGCGGGTTGAGCACGCCGTGGTGCAGCACGACGACGGCGCCCGGCCCCGCCCGCTCGTGCACGCGCGCGAGCGCCGCGTCGACGAGCGCCCCGCCGAGGCCGGTGCCGCGCGCGCTGCCCGTCACGTGCAGCAGGACGAGATAGGCGACCGGCCCTGCCGCGACCGTCCCGGCCACGGCCCCGGAGCGCTCGGGCGGCTCGACCGCGACGACGCCCACGACCTCGCCCGCCCGCTCCCCCGGCACCTGGCGGCGTGCCACGAGCACCGTGGTGCGCGGGTTCTCGACGGCGGCCGCGACCTGGGCGGCGAGGTGCTCGGCCGCGAGCGGCCGGACGCGGGCCGCGCCCACGAGCTCGTCGTACGCGAGCTCGGCGCGCTGGTGCTCGACGACGGCGGTCACGTCGTCCGGGCCGGCGTCGGCCAGCACGATCCCGGGGAGGTCGTCGCGGGGCCGGACCGAGGAGGCGCCGCGGCGCGCGGCGAGGTGGACGGTCGGGCGCAGGCCGCTCGCCGCGAGCGCGCCCACGGCCTCGACGTCGCGGCTCGGCCACAGGAGCGCCAGGCCGTGGTCGCGGGGCGCGGGGCCCCGCTCGGGCAGCCCGTCGCCCTCCGGTGCCCTACCTGGGTCGCGCCCCACGCGCGCCGTCCAGACCGCCACGAGCGCGCGGACCGCGCCACCCACGTCCGGTCCCGCTGCGCGCGCCCGCAGCCGGTGCTCGCGCAGCGCGCGGAACCCCGCCGCCACGGAGTCCGGCCGGACGTCCCCCACGCCCAGGAGCCCCGCGGCGCGCGAGCCGTCCGGGAGCCGCACGGCGAGGAGTCGCTCGTCGTCCGTCGTGGCGCCGAGGGCGGGGACCGCGACGAGGGGGTCGAGCGCGGCGACGCGCGCGCGGTGCTCGGTCTCGAGGGCGGCGAGGTCGTCGTCGTCCGGCCGCCACGCGGCGGGGTTCATCGTCCGGCGTCGCGGGCGTCCGGGGCGCCGAGCGGGCGGCCGAGCACGACGCACTCCTGGTCCGCGTACCCGAGCCGCTCGTAGAAGCCACGCACCGCGTCGTTCGTGGCGCGCACCATGAGGCGCACGGCCCGCGCGCCCTGGGCGGCGAGCCACGCCTCCGCCGCGACGACCGTCGCACGGCCCGCCCCGCGGCCCTGGAGGCGCGGGTCGACCGCCACGTAGTAGAGCCAGCCCCGGTGCCCGTCCACGCCGGTCATCGCCGTCGCGACGAGCTCCCCGGCCGCGACCTCGCGAGGGCCGGGCTCCCCCGGTGCGCCGTCCGTGGCCACCGCGGGCAGGTCCCGCGTCGCGCGGCCCACGAGGACGGTCGAGGTCTCGCCCAGACGGGCGTCGGCGAGGTCGCGGTAGGGGTCGCGCCACAGCGCGACGACCGCCTCGACGTCGCCGTCCTCGACCTCCGTGAAGGACACGTCGATGGCGGCCACCTCCGTGGAGGCCCCGTCCACGGCGTCGGTCCCCGGGCGGCCCGCGCCCTCGGCGGGCACGGCTCCGCCGCCCGGCACGCCGTCACCGGCGTGCGTCAGGCGCGGACCGTCGGCGATGCGTCCGGCCACGGCGCCGGTCAGCGCGGCTGGTACGGGGAGACGACGACCTCGACGCGCTGGAACTCCTTGAGGTCCGAGTACCCGGTCGTCGCCATGGCCCGGCGGAGCGCGCCGACGAGGTTGAGCGTGCCGTCAGCCTGGCGGCCCGGCCCGAAGAGGATCTCCTCGAGCGTGCCGGCCGTGCCGACGCGCACGCGCTCGCCGCGCGGGAGCTGGGCGTGGTGGGCCTCCGAGCCCCAGTGCCAGCCCTTGCCCGGCGCCTCCTCGGCCCGCGCGAGCGCCGCGCCGAGCATGACCGCGTCGGCGCCGCACGCGACCGCCTTGACGAGGTCGCCCGAGCGGCCGACGCCGCCGTCCGCGATGACGTGCACGTAGCGGCCGCCCGACTCGTCGAGGTAGTCGCGCCGTGCCGCCGCGACGTCCGCGACCGCGGTCGCCATGGGCGCGTGGATGCCGAGCGAGACCCGCGTGGTGTGGGCCGCGCCGCCGCCGAAGCCGACGAGGACGCCCGCGGCGCCCGTGCGCATGAGGTGCAGCGCCGCGGTGTACGTGGACGCGCCGCCCACGACGACCGGGACGTCGAGCTCGTAGATGAAGCGCTTGAGGTTGAGCGGCTCGGCGACGCCGGACACGTGCTCGGCGGAGACCGTCGTGCCGCGGATGACGAACAGGTCGACGCCCGCGTCGACCACCGTCTGGTAGTGCTCCTGCGTGCGCTGCGGCGACAGGGCCGCGGCGACCGTGACGCCCGCCGCGCGGATCTCCTTGAGGCGCTGCGTGATGAGGTCGGCCTTGATGGGCTCGGCGTAGATCTCCTGCATGCGGCGCGTGGCCTCGAGCGGCTCGAGCCCGGCGATCTCCTCGAGGAGCGCGGTCGGGTCGTCGTAGCGCGTCCACAGGCCCTCGAGGTCGAGGACGCCGAGGCCGCCGTGGTTGCCGAGCGCGACGGCGGTGGCCGGGCTCATGACCGAGTCCATGGGCGCCGCGAGGATCGGCAGCTCGAAGTGGTAGGCATCGATCTGCCAGCCGACCGACACCTCCTCCGGGTCGCGCGTGCGCCGCGAGGGCACGACGGCGACGTCGTCGAAGGAGAACGCGCGCCGACCGCGCTTGCCACGTCCGATCTCGATCTCGTTGCTCACCGGGTCAGCCTACCGGCGGGCCGTGCCCGTCACCTGCACCGACCACCGTGTGGGTGGGCGCTGGCAGGGTGACGCTCGTCGCCGGGACGTCCGGCGACGACGGGAGCGCCGGGCGCCCCGGGACCCGACCGGACGGCAGAGGTGGACCATGACGACGACGCCCTGGACGGCGGGACCGCTGCTCGGTCTCGACACCGAGACCACGGGCCTCGACGTCGACGTCGACCGCGTCGTCACCGCCGCGCTCGTGCTCCGCGAGCCGGGTGCCACGCACGTGCGCACGTGGCTCCTCGACCCGGGCGTCGAGATCCCGGCGGAGGCCACGGCGATCCACGGCATCACGACCGCGCACGCCACGGCGCACGGGACGGCGCCCGCCGTCGCGCTCGACGAGATCGCGACGCTCGTGGTCGACGCCCAGCGCGACGGCGTCCCCCTCGTCGCCTACAACGCGGCGTTCGACCTCGCGATCCTCGACACCGAGCTCGTGCGCCACGGCCTGCCGACGCTCTCCGCGCGCCTCGGGCGACCGGTCCGGCCGGTGCTCGACCCGCTCGTGCTCGACCGGGCGTGGGACCCCTCCCGCGAGGGCAAGCGCCGGCTCGTCGACCTGTGCGCGCGCTACGAGGTGCTCGACGTCGGGCCCCTGCACACCGCGGACGGGGACGTGCTCGCGACGCTCGACCTGCTCGACGCGCTCGCGCGGGCGTACCCCGACCTGGCGGGTCTCGGACCGGCCGCGCTGCACGACCTGCAGGTCGTCGCGCACCGGCGGTGGGTCGACGCCCTCGACCCGGAGCGTGACCGGCCCTACGTCGGCGCCGGGGCGGACGGCCGCTGGCCGGGCTGACGCGGGTCACCACCCCCGCGAGGAACCTCGGCGCATATCTCATGATCCGGGTGAAGGTCGTGTGATGGTGGCATGGCGAGCGCTTGAAGCGGGCCGCTCGCCGCGTCGATATCTCATCCATGAGTTATCGTCGCTCTCATGACAGCGATCGACGACGCACCTCTCACGCAGGTCGGGGCGCTCATCCGTGGCGCCCGCCAGAACCGTGGTCTCACCCAGACCCAGCTCGCGGAGCGGCTCGGCACGAGCCAGAGCGCCGTGCACCGCATCGAGCAGGGCTCGCAGAACCTCAGCCTGGAGATGCTCAACCGCATCGGGCTCGCGCTCGACTCCGAGATCATCAGCCTCGGCGGCCCCAAGCACGCGCACCTGCGCGTCCAGGGCGGCCAGACCCTCTCCGGCCGCATCGAGGTCAACTCCTCGAAGAACGGCGCGGTCGCGCTGCTGTGCGCCTCGCTCCTCAACCGCGGCCGCACCACCCTGCGCGGCGTGGCCCGCATCGTCGAGGTCGACCGGATCGTCGACGTGCTGCGCTCCATCGGCGTGCGGGCGACGTGGACGACGGGCGGCCGCGACCTCGAGATCGTCGTGCCGGAGCGGCTCGACCTCGCCGCGATCGACGTCGACGCCGCGCGCCGCACGCGCTCGATCATCATGTTCCTCGGGCCCCTGCTCGGGCTGCGGGACACGTTCGAGCTCCCGTACGCGGGCGGCTGCGACCTCGGGACGCGCACCGTCGAGCCGCACATGATCGCCCTCCGGCCCTTCGGCCTCGCCGTCACCGCGACCGGCGGGAACTACCACGCGACGGTCGCGCCGGCGTCGGGCACGGACCTGTCGGTCGTGCTCACCGAGCGCGGCGACACCGTCACCGAGAACGCGCTCATGGCCGCGGCCCGCCGCGACGGCGTGACGACGATCCGCAACGCCAGCTCCAACTACATGGTGCAGGACCTGTGCTTCTACCTCGAGCTGCTCGGCGTCCGCGTCGAGGGCATCGGCACGACGACCCTGCGCGTGCACGGCCGCACCGACATCGACGTGGACGTGGAGTACGCCGTCTCGGAGGACCCGGTCGAGGCGATGAGCCTGCTCACGGCGGGCATCGTCACGGGCTCGGAGATCACCGTGGCCCGCGTCCCGATCGAGTTCATGGAGATCGAGCTCGCGACCCTCGCCGAGATGGGTCTGCGGTACACGCAGAGCGCCGAGTACGTGGCGCGCAACGGCCGCTCGCGCCTCGTCGACGTCACGGTGCACCCCAGCGAGCTGCACGCGCCGATCGACAAGATCCACCCCATGCCGTTCCCCGGCCTCAACATCGACAACCTGCCGTTCTTCGCGGTCATCGCCGCGAACGCGCAGGGCACGACGCTCATCCACGACTGGGTCTACGAGGGTCGCGCCATCCACCTCACCGACCTCACGCGGCTCGGCGCGGACGTGCGGCTCCTGGACGCGCACCGGCTCCAGGTGACGGGCCCGACGCGCTGGTCGGGCGCCGAGGTGAGCTGCCCGCCCGCGCTGCGTCCCGCCGTCGTCATCCTGCTCGCGATGCTCGCGGCCAAGGGCACCTCCGTCCTGCGCGGCGTCGACATCATCGCGCGCGGCTACGAGGGCCTCACCGAGCGCCTGCGCGAGCTCGGCGCCAACATCGAGACGTTCCGCGACTGACCCTTCGCCCGCCTCGGCGCCGGCGGCCTCGGCGCACGCAGAGCCCGCGGCGCCCGCACGACCACGACGGGCCGCCCTCCTCCGGGAGGGCGGCCCGTCGTCGTCACGTCGGGGAGGTCGTCGTCACTTCGGGTAGACGGCGTCGACCTCCACCTCGACGAGCCAGCCGTCGACCGGGAGGTTCTCGATCTCGAGCGCGAAGCGCGACGGCCGGGCCGCGTTGACGACCATGGGCGCCGTCCGGGCCGAGCCGAGCTGGACCTCGAGCGTCGCGCCGGTCGCGAGGTTCGTGTTCGCGAAGAACTGCCGGTAGGCGCGGTTCCAGCCGGCGAAGTCCATCTTCTCCTGGCCGGCGGGGTTCTGGAGGAACACCCGCATGGAGACGACGTCGTCGTAGGAGAGCCCGGCCCGCTCGAGGTTCTCCCCGATCCGCATGAGGACGTTGATGCCCTGCGCCTCCGTGATCGTCACGCCCGCCGGCAGGACGCCGCCCGGGAAGACGTCGGTCGGGACGTAGCGCTGCTCGGCCGTCGCGCCCGGCGTCGTGTTCATCGCGGCGGGACCGAGGCCGGACGACTTGTACCAGGCGACGTTCTTCCCGATCGCGACCCCGTCGGCGATGGACGGGGTGTCGCCGGTGACGAAGGAGTGGGCCTCGGTCGGCTTCGGCTCGAACAGCCTCCCGGCGGCGACGGCGGTGCCGGGGACGGCGACGGCGGCGGTGAGGGCGACGGCGACGACGACCTTGGTGCGGTTCTTCATGCAGGCCTCCCAGGGGGACGACGGGCGCCACCCTGGCGCCCGGGCTCCGGCCGGTCGCGAGGACCGCCGGGGCCGCGACGCTAGCCAGCCCCCGTTTCCGTGCCGTGTCGGTGACGTGTCGGGTCGTCGCCGACGCCGGCGCACCGCGGGCGCACCGCCGCGCCGTCCCGCGGACCGGCGAACGGGCGGCGTCACGAGACGTTTACGCCGGACCCCGATCCGTTGACCGGCACGAAACGCGCCGGACCCGTGCTCGCGACGACACGTCCCTAGCGTCGGCCCCGGTGCTGACGGCGGCACCCGGCATCGTGGGCCGGGCTCCCCGCCCGTCAGGCCGTGGACGAGAGGGCTCCAGCCACATGGTCACTGACGAGAAGACGACCGGCGTCTCGCGCCGCAACTTCCTCCAGGCCGTCGGGGTCGGCTCCAGCGCCGGCGTCATGTTCGCGACGATGGGCGCGGTCGGGCTCGCGCCCACGGCCGCCGCGCAGCCGCGGAACGAGTCGTGGACACCGCCGCGGGGCAGCGACTTCAGCCTCACCGGCCGGTCCGCGAAGAAGGTCGTCGTCGTCGGCGCCGGGCCGGCGGGCCTGGCCACGGCGTACGAGCTGCAGAAGGCCGGCTACCGGGTCACCGTCCTCGAGGCGCGGCACCGCGTCGGCGGCCGGACGCTGACCATACGCGGCGGCGACGCGGAGACCGACGTCAACGGCGTCACCCAGAAGGCACGGTTCGCCGACGGCGTCTACATGAACGCGGGTGCGGGGCGCATCGCCCAGTGGATGGTCACCATGGACTACCTGCGCGAGCTCGGCGTCCCCTACGAGGTGTTCACCAACGCCAACGCGGACGCCTACCTCTACAACGAGCGCTCCGGCGCGACCCCCGGCAACCCCGTCCGGTACCGCACCGCGAAGGCCGACGTGTTCGGCTACACGTCCGAGCTGCTCAGCTATGCGACCGACCAGGGGGCGCTCGACCAGAAGCTCACCGCCGCGGACAAGGAGAACCTGCGCGCGTTCCTCCGGTCGTGGGGCTCGCTCCAGGCCGACGGCAGCTACCGGGGCGGCAACAACCGCGGGTACGCCGTGTACCCGTCCGCCTGGAACGAGCACGGGACCCCGCTCCCCGGTCCGGGCTCGGTGTCGGAGGTGCTCGCCTCGAAGGTCGGGCAGTACTTCCCGTTCGAGATCAACTGGGAGCAGTCGATGCTCATGTTCCAGCCGAAGGGCGGCATGGACACGACCTACGACTACTTCGTCAGGGCGATCGGCAAGCAGAACGTCCAGCTCAGCTCGCCCGTCACCGCGGTGAAGAACACGCCGCGCGGCGTCTCGGTCACCTACTCCGCCCACAACGGCAAGGCGCGGCAGATCGACGCCGACTTCGCCGTCGTCTCGGCGCCCGCGGGGCTCATGCGCCGCTGGGACACGAACTGGGGGCCCGACGTCGACGCCGCGCTCGGCGAGTTCGCCGTCGGGTCGCCCGCGGGCAAGATCGGGCTCCAGTACCGGTCCCGGTTCTGGGAGGACGACCACCGCATCTACGGCGGCATCACCGAGACGGACATGGACCTCGCCCACGTCTGGTACCCGTCCTACGGCTACGGGGAGCGCCGGGGGCTCGTCGTGGGCTACTACAACACCGGCGCCAACGCGCGCGCCTACGCGGACATGACGCCGCGGCAGCGGGAGATGCGCGCCGTCGAGCAGGGCGTGAAGATCCACGGCGAGAAGTACCGGACGGAGCTCGAGAGCTCGTTCTCCATCGCGTGGCACAAGGTGCCCTACATCGAGGGCGCGTGGGCGTACCCGAACACGCAGTCGTCGCGCTTCAAGCTCCTCCAGCAGGGCGCCGGGAACGTGTACTTCGCGGGCGACTGGATGTCCGAGATCTCGGCCTGGCAGCACGGCGC
Organism: Cellulosimicrobium sp. 4261; assembly: GCF_040546915.1. Lineage (NCBI taxonomy): Bacteria > Bacillati > Actinomycetota > Actinomycetes > Micrococcales > Promicromonosporaceae > Cellulosimicrobium > Cellulosimicrobium sp. 4261. The sequence continues at coordinate 180,411 of NZ_JBEPOQ010000003.1, read as the reverse complement.
GTTCTGGGCCGCGCGCTACGCGGTCCAGGCGCTGCACGCCCGCGTCATGGCGTCGTGACGGCCGACCGCACGAGGCGCTGACGCAACGCCGACGGCCCGGCGCCACCCCGTGAGGGTGGTGCCGGGCCGTCCGTCGTGGTGCCGCGTGCCGGTGGTCAGAAGCCCGTGTAGTTGGGGGCCTCGACCGTCATCTGCACGTCGTGCGGGTGGCTCTCCTTGAGCGACGCCGACGTGATGCGGATGAAGCGGCCCTTCTCCTGGAGCTCGGGCACGGTGCGGGCGCCGACGTAGAACATCGTCTGGTGCAGGCCACCGACGAGCTGGTGCGCGACGGTGCCGAGCGAGCCCTTGTACGGCACCTGGCCCTCGACGCCCTCGGGGACGATCATGTCGTCGCTCGTGACCTCGGCCTGGAAGTAGCGGTCCTTCGAGTAGGACTTCTTGCCGCGCGAGGACATGGCGCCCATGGAGCCCATGCCGCGGTACGCCTTGTACTGCTTGCCCTTGACGAGGATCGTCTCGCCCGGGGACTCCTCGGTGCCCGCGAGCATCGAGCCGAGCATCACCGTCTCCGCGCCCGCGACGATCGCCTTGCCGATCTCGCCCGAGTGGCGCATGCCGCCGTCGGCGATGACCGGCACGCCGGCCGGACGCGCGGCGAGCGACGCCTCGTAGACGGCGGTCACCTGCGGGACGCCGACGCCCGTGACGATGCGCGTGGTGCAGATGGAGCCCGGCCCGACGCCGACCTTGACCGCGTCGGCGCCCGCGTCGACGAACGCCTGCGCGCCCTCGCGCGTCGCGACGTTGCCGCCGATCACCTGGACGTCGCGTGTCGCCGGGTCGGACTTGAGGCGCGCGACCATCTCGATGAGCATCCGGACGTTGCCGTGCGCCGTGTCCGCGACCAGCACGTCGACGCCCGCGTCGATGAGCGTCGTGGCGCGCTGCCACGCGTCGCCGAAGTAGCCGATCGCGGCGCCGACGAGCAGGCGGCCCTGGCCGTCCTTCGACGCGTTCGGGAACTGCTCGGACTTGACGAAGTCCTTGACCGTGATGAGCCCGGTGAGGCGGCCGTCCGCGTCGACGAGCGGCAGGCGCTCGAGCTTGTGCTTGCGCAGGAGGGCGGTCGCCTCCTCGCGGGAGATGCCCGCCGGTCCCGTGATGAGCGGCTGGGGCGTCATGACCTCGTCGACCTTCGTCGTCGCCCACTCGGCGACGGGCGTGAAGCGCAGGTCGCGGTTGGTCACCATGCCGATGAGGCGGCGCTCGGCGTCCAGGACGGGGAATCCGGAGATCCGGTACTCGCCCGCGGTCTTGTCGAGCTCCTCGAGCGTCGCGTCGGGACCGATGGTCACCGGGTTGTCGATGATGCCCGTCTGCGTGCGCTTCACCAGGTCGACCTGGAGCGCCTGGTCCTCGATCGAGAGGTTGCGGTGCAGCACGCCGATGCCGCCCTGGCGCGCCATCGCGATGGCCATGCGCGACTCGGTGACGGTGTCCATGGCCGCCGAGACGAGCGGCACGCGGATCGAGATCTCGCGCGTCAGGCGCGTCGTGGTGTCGATGTCCGACGGCGCCAGGTCCGAGTAGCCGGGCTGCAGCAGGACGTCGTCGTAGGTGAGACCCAGGAATCCGAAGGGGTCACGGTCGGGGACGGCGGCGGGGACGGGCGAGGCGGTCACACCAGGATTCTACGCCGCGGGCCCTCGCCGTATTCCCGGCCGGTGCTCGTCGGCCGGGCCCGCGCGAGGGGCGGACGGCGGGGTGCACGAGCGCGCACCCCGCCCGACCGGCGGGCCCGCGGGCAGCTCAGCGCACGACGGCGAGCAGCTCGTGGAGGAGGCCCGTGAAGCTGCGCACCCGGTGGACGGTCGCGGCGAGCGGCAGCTCCTCCGCGGCCTGGTCGCTCGGGAGCCCCACGAAGAACGGCAGGCTCGGGTTCGCGTCGTGCGCGGCGTGCACGATGCCCAGGTCGGGTCGCGCCTGGGTGGTGACCATCGCGACGGCGGACGGCCGCACCATCGTCACGATCTCGAGCGTGCGGTGCACGTTCGCGGGCCCGGTGACGATGCGCGCCATCGCGCCGTGCGACGCGAGCGACGCGGCGAGCGCGTGCGCGGCCAGCGGGAGCGGCTCGTCGGGCGCGGCGAACACGAGCACGATGCGCCGCATGCGGCTCGGGTGGTTCCGGGGCGGACCGCCGGCGGCCACGATCGCGTCCTCGCTCGCCTGCGTGTACTCGCGCAGCGCGACGAGCGTCGCGTTCGCGAGCACGACCTCGGGCACCTCGCCCGGGCCGGCGAGCACGGTGCGCTCGGCCAGGCGCTCGAGCGCGGGCTCGACGAGGTCGGACCACCACGCGGCCGGGTCTCCGCCCGTCGGGATGCGCAGCAGCCGGTCGCACGCGCGCTGGTCGTAGGCGATGGCCGCGTCGACGACGTCGGAGACGCGCGTGGGCCGCGGCCCCTCGCGGACGCCGACCGGGCGGGGCCCCGCGGCGCGCGCGGGCTCGCCCCCGGGGACGGCGCGCAGGAACGGGCGCGACGGCGGCGGCTCGGGCGCGTCGTCGTCCGTCTCGGGCTCGTCGGCGTCCAGGTCCGCCGCGCCGTCGCCGCCGCGGTCGTCGAAGGAGATCGCGCCGCGGTTCGCCGCGAGCTCCTCCTCGTCCGCGGCGAGGGCGGCGCGGGCCGCGTCGGCGGGGGCGACGCCGTCGAGCGTGAGTCGGCGCATCACGACGAGGCGAGCGACGTCGTCGTCCGTGTAGCGCCGGTGGGAGCCGGCCCGGTGCTGCGAGGGGCCGAGGCCGTAGCGACGGTCCCAGGTGCGCAGGGTCGCGGGCGCGACGCCGAGCCGGCGCGCGACGGCGGCGACGGCGAGGCCGGGAGACGAGGTCATGCTCGGTCGGGCTCCCTCGGGGTCGGGGGCGGACCGGACTGAGGTCATGGATCGATTCTGCCGAGCGGGCACCCGTCTCGCCACCTCGTAGAGGTCACAGTCGTGCACCCTTCGCGCCACACCCGCGCCATATTTGTTCGCTGCACGCGCAAACGCGCCGCGCGCAGCCGATCGCGTCAGCGCGACCGGATCGGCCGACGCGGTTGGGCAAACTCACACCGCTCCACGAGCGGTTCAACCTGCTCGTTCACTTTTTCCTCACAGGGGACTTGAACAACCCTTGCAACGCTTGTAGGTTGTTCGGCATGGCAGAGATCTCGAGGCTCCCCGGGCCCGTCATGGAGCTGTGGGAATGGCAGTACCAGGGTTCGTGCCGCGACGCGGACGACACGTTGTTCTTCCACCCCGAGGGTGAGCGCGGCTCGACGCGACGACGGCGGGCGGAGGCCGCGAAGGCGATCTGCCACTCGTGCCCCGTGATGCTGCAGTGCCGCGAGCAGTCGCTCCGCGTGCGCGAGCCGTACGGGGTGTGGGGCGGCCTGAGCGAGGACGAGCGCGCCGCCATCCTCGCGGGCGGCGCCCGCCGCACCGGCTGACGCACCCTCCCCTGGCACCGCCCTCGGCGCCCCCGCGCCACCAGCAGACCTGCACGGCCCCGGTCCGACGTCGCACCGGGCACCCGTGCGCACGACCCGTGGGACCACCGGTGGGGCGACCGGCCACGGAACGCAGCAGGGCCCCGCGACCGACGGTCGCGGGGCCCTGCTGCTGAACCGGGTCGGCGTCAGCCGACCACCACGGCGAGGATGTCGCGCGCGGACAGGACGAGGTAGTCCTCGCCGCCGTACTTGACCTCGGTGCCGCCGTACTTGCTGTAGATGACCTTGTCGCCGACGCTCACGTCGAGCGGGACGCGGTTGCCGTTGTCGTCGACACGGCCCGGACCGACGGCCAGGACCTCGCCCTCCTGGGGCTTCTCCTTGGCGGTGTCCGGGATGACCAGGCCGGATGCGGTCGTGGTCTCGGCCTCGAGGGCCTTCACGACGATCCGGTCCTCGAGCGGCTTGATGGGGACCGACACGTCGGACCTCCCCTTTCGCGGTGAGAACTGCAACGGATGGGTCGAGCGCACCGGCTGGCCGTCGTCGCGGGTGCCGGACAGCCTGGTCGCACGTGGTGCCGCCTCCGCGAGCGGTGGCGGCACGTCTCAAATCTAGGTCCCGGTTAGCACTCGGTCAAGGCGAGTGCCAACGTCCGTCCTGCGGACGACCTGGCCCAGGCTGCGCGTGGTCCCCGGCCCCCGTGGAAGGATCGACGCCATGGACGCCGCCACGCTGACCAAGCTGCTCAGCCCCGAGGGCTGGGCCCTGCTCGGCGCGCTCCCGCCGTACGACGAGCAGCAGGCGCTCGTGCTCGCGGCCGGGCTGCGCGCGAAGGGCGTCGACCCCGACCTGGCCGCCGCGGCCCTCACCCAGTCCCGGCTGCGCGCCGCGGCGCACGGCAAGCTCGGCGCGTTCGCCGACGGCATGCTCTTCACGCAGGCGGGGCTGGAGCAGGCGAGCCGGCTCGTCGTCGCGGGGCTGCACGCCCGGCGGTACCAGGAGGCGGGGATCCGGCGCGTCGCGGACCTCACGAGCGGGATCGGCGTCGACGCGCTCGCGTTCGCCGCCGCGGAGCTCGAGGTGCTCGCGACCGACGTCGACGAGCTCACGGCGGCGATCGCGACCGTCAACCTGCGCCACTTCCCCGAGGCCGAGGTGCGCCACGGCGACGGGCTCGCGCTCGACCTGGAGGGCGAGCGGATCGAGGGCGTGTACGCCGACCCGGCGCGCCGCACGCGCGCCGGCACGCGCGTGTTCGACCCGAAGGCCTACGCCCCGCCGCTCGACGCGGTGTGGGCGCTGCGCGAGCGCGTGCCCGCGGTCGGCATCAAGGTCGGTCCGGGCATCCCGCACGCCGGACTGCCCGAGGACGCCGAGACCGAGTGGGTGTCGGTGGACGGCGACGTCGTGGAGGCCGGGCTCTGGTTCGGCCCGCTCGCGCCCGAAGGACCGGGGCGCTCCGCGCTCGTCCTGTCGTCGTGGACCGGGCCCGACGGGACCGAGCGGACCACGACCCGTCGGATCGCCCATCGCCCGGGCGACGCGGACGTGGTGCCCGAGGTGGGCGCCGTCGGGCAGTACCTCTACGAGCCGGACGGCGCCGTGATCCGGGCCGGACTCGTCGCCCACGCGGCAAGCGGCCTGGGCGGCCGCCTGCTCGACCGGACCATCGCGTACGTGACGACCGACTCCCCCGCGCCGCTCGACGCGACCGGGCTCGCGGACGGGCTCGCGCGCGGCTACCGCGTGCTCGACACCATGCCGTTCGGCCTCAAGCGGCTGCGCTCCTACCTGCGCGAGCGCGGCGTGGGGCGCCTGACGATCAAGAAGCGGGGCACGGCCGTCACACCCGAGCAGCTCCGGCGTCAGCTCGCTCTCACGGGCGACGCGACCGCGACGATCGTCCTCACGCGCGTCGGCGGCTCCCAGCAGGTGCTCGTCGTCGAGCCGCTGTCCGCTCCCCCGGCGGGGACGCAGGCAGGCGCCCCGACCGACGGCGAGCAGGGCGGGCCCCGGTGAGCGCCCTGCCGCGCCGCACGGCGATCCCCTTCGCCCGCTCGGAGCGCTCGACCGTCGGGCTCGAGTGGGAGCTCGCGCTCGTCGACGCCGACTCGGGCGACCTGCGGCAGGTCGCGCAGACCGTGCTCGACGCCGTGCGCCCGGCCGACGGGGGCCCGCACCCGTCGATCAAGCAGGAGCTCCTGCTCAACACGGTCGAGGTCGTCAGCGGGGTGTGCCGTACGGTCGGCGAGGCGGGGCGCGACCTGCAGCGCTCGGTCGAGGAGCTGCGCGCCGTGACCGACCCGCTGCGCGTCGAGCTCATGAGCGCGGGCACGCACCCGTTCGCGCGCTGGGCGCAGCAGAAGGTCACCGACAAGCAGCGCTACACCACCCTCATCGACCGCACCCAGTGGTGGGGGCGGCAGATGCTCATCTACGGCGTGCACGTGCACGTCGGCATCGAGGACCGCGCCAAGGTGCTGCCGATCCAGCGCGCGATGCTCACGACGTTCGCCCACCTCCAGTCGCTCTCGGCGAGCTCGCCGTTCTGGGGCGGCAAGGACACCGGCTACGCGTCGAACCGCGCGCTGATGTTCCAGCAGCTGCCGACCGCGGGGCTGCCGTTCCAGTTCGGGACGTGGGAGGAGCTCGAGGGGTACGTCGCCGACATGCTGCACACCGGCGTCATCGACGCGTTCGACGAGGTCCGGTGGGACCTGCGGCCCGCGCCGCAGTTCGGCACGCTCGAGACGCGCATCTGCGACGGCGTCACGAACATCTCCGAGCTCCTGGCGCTCGCCGCGCTCACGCACTGCCTCGTCGAGCACTTCTCGACGATGCTCGACGAGGGCCGCGAGCTGCCGAGCATCCCGCCCTGGTACGCGCAGGAGAACAAGTGGCGCTCGGCGCGCTACGGGATGGACGCCATCATCATCCTCGACCGCGAGGGCAACGAGGAGCTCGTGACCGACGCCGTCGGGCGGCTGCTCGTCGAGCTCGAGCCGGTCGCGGCGCGCCTCGGGTGCCTCGACGAGCTCGACGGCGTGCGCACGATCGTGCGGCGCGGCGCGTCCTACCAACGGCAGCGCGCGGTGGCGCGGCGCCACGGGGGCGAGCTGGACGCCGTCGTGCGCTCGCTCGTCGCCGAGATGCGGGCCGGCCGGCCCCTGTGACCCGGCCGGGCCGTCACACGTGCGTGACGGTGAGCGGCATCGACGAGTCGACGCCGATGTCCAGGCTCGACGGCGCGACGCCCGCCCGCACGACGGCCGAGCCGAGGGCAGCGATCATCGCCCCGTTGTCGGTGCAGTAGCGGATCGGCGGGATGCGCAGCTCGATGCCCGCCTCCGCGCAGCGCTTCGCCGCCATGTCGCGCAGCTGCGAGTTCGCGCTGAACCCGCCGCCGACGACGAGCGTCGACACGCCGTGCCGCTCGCACGCGGCGATGGTCTTCGCGGTGAGCACGTCGGCGACGGACTCCGCGAAGGAGGCGGCGACGTCGTGCACGGGGATCTCCTCCCCCGCGTCCTGGCGCGCCTCGACCCAGCGCGCGACGGCCGTCTTGAGGCCCGAGAACGAGAAGTCGTACGCGTGCTTCTCCTGGTCCTTGCGCGCGGTGAGGCCGCGCGGGAACCGGATCGCCGTGGGGTCGCCCTCGCGCGCGAGGCGGTCGATGTGCGGGCCGCCGGGGTACGGCAGGCCGAGCAGGCGCCCGACCTTGTCGAACGCCTCCCCCGCGGCGTCGTCGAGCGTCGAGCCGAGCTCCGTGACCGACGTCGCGACGTCGTCCACGAGCAGGAGCGAGCTGTGCCCGCCGGACACGACGAGCGCCATGACGCGCTCGGGGAACGCGCCGTGCACGAGCTCGTCGACGGCGGCGTGGCCGATCACGTGGTTCACGCCGTAGAGCGGCTTGCCGAGCGCCAGCGCGAGGGCCTTCGCCGCCGAGGCGCCGATGGTCAGCGGGCCGACGAGCCCCGGCCCGGCGGTCACGGCGATCGCGTCGATCTCGGAGAGGTCGACGTCGGCCGTGCCGAGCGTGCGCTCGAGCGTCGGGATCATCGCCTCGAGGTGGGCGCGCGACGCGACCTCGGGGATGATCCCGCCGTAGCGCGCGTGCTCGTCCATGGAGCTCGCGACCGTGTCGACGAGGAGCTCGCGGCCACGGACGAGCGCGACGCCCGTCTCGTCGCAGGACGTCTCGATGCCGAGCACCAGGGGCTCGCCGGAGCTCGCGGGAGCGGTGGGGACCATGGTCTCCAGGGTAGTCGCGCGCGGGGGCGGGCCGTGCGTGTCGCGCACGTCACACCGTCTGTCCGGAAGATGATCAAGGGTTCAACTGTTCGTACGGGTCATGAGCACCGACACCCTCATCGAGTCCTCCGCCGCGCCGACCGAGCAGGCCGACCGGCTCGCGATCGACGCGCAGGCCGCGGACCGCCTGTTCCGCGCGGCGCACACGACGCACGCGTTCTCGGACGAGCCCGTCACCGACGAGCAGATCCAGGCCGCCTGGGACCTCGTCCGCTGGGCGCCCACCGCGATGAACACCCTGCCGCTGCGGCTGCTCGTCGTCCGCACGTCCGAGGCGAAGCAGCGCCTCGGCGCGCACATGGCGGACTTCAACCGCGACAAGACGCTCGCCGCGCCGGTGACGATCGTCGCCGCCGCCGACCCGTCGTTCCACCAGCACCTCGGCACGCTCGCGCCGTTCCGCGAGGGCATCGCCGAGCAGCTCGACCCGCAGACGGAGCTGCGCGAGGGCATGGCCCGCACCAACGCGCTCATCCAGATCGGCTACCTCATCGTCGGGCTGCGCGCCGCCGGCCTGTCCGTGGGCCCCATGACCGGCTTCGACGCCGCCGGGATCGACGCCGAGTTCTTCGGCGAGTCCGGCTGGCGCACGCTCGTCGCGATCAACGTGGGCTACCCGGCCGACGAGGGCGCGCACTTCCCGCGCCAGGCGCGCCTCGACTTCCACCAGGTCGCCGAGGTCCTCTGAGCCACGTCCCGCACCGTGCGCGCCGAGGCGGTACCCCACCGGGGTGCCGCCTCGTCGCGTCCCGGGGGCTGCGGGTCGCCCCCGGCGCCGGGCGCGCCGCCGTCCGTCAGGTCGCGACGGGGCGGTCCGGGTCGTTCGACCACTGCGACCACGACCCGGCGTAGAGCGCCGCGTCCACGCCGAGCGTCGCGAGCGCGGCGACCTCGTGCGCGGCGGTGACGCCCGAGCCGCAGTACACCCCGACCCGGCTCGACGGGTCGACGCCGAGCGCGGCGAACCGCGCGCCGAGCGCGTCCGGGGCGAGGAACGTCCCGTCGGCGGCGAGGTTGCCCGTCGTCGGGGCGCTCACCGCGCCGGGGACGTGGCCGGCCCGCGGGTCGACGGGCTCGACCTCCCCGCGGTAGCGCTCGCCCGCGCGCGCGTCGAGCAGCACGCCCGACGCCGCGAGCCGGGCCGCGTCGTCGGCGTCGAGCACCGGCATCCCGCCCGGGGAGACGACGACGTCCCCCGGCTCGGGCCGCACGTCGCCCTCCTCGGTCGGGTACCCCGCCGCGCGCCACGCGGGCAGGCCGCCGTCGAGGAGGCGGACGTCGTCGTGGCCGGCCCACCGCAGCAGCCACCACGCGCGCGCGGCCGACGTGCCGCCCAGGGCGTCGTACACGACGACGCCACGGTCGGCGCGGACGCCCCACCGCCGGGCCGCCGCCTGGAGGGCGCCCGGCTCCGGCAACGGGTGGCGGCCCGCGGCGGGCGACGGCGGCCCCGCGAGCTCCGTCTCCAGGTCCACGTACACCGCGCCCGGCACGTGCGCGGCACGGTGCTGCTCGCGCCCGTCCGTGACGCCCAGCGCCCACCGCACGTCGAGCACGACGGGCGGGCGGTCGCCCGCGAGCGCCGCGGCGAGGCCCCGCGCGTCGACGAGCACGCGGTCGCGCCGCGCGAGGTCGCCCGTCACGCGACCACGTCGGCGGACGCCGTCCCGTAGTCCGGCTCGTCGCGGGGCGGCGTGGGGCCCAGCTCGAGCCGCATCGTGTACGCGTCCACGTCCTCGGGCTGGTAGTACCGCTTGCGGATGCCGAGCTGCTCGAACCCGTGCTTCGCGTAGAGCCCGAGCGCCGCGTCGTTGTCGACGCGCACCTCGAGCAGCACCGCGCTCGCCCCGAGCTCGCGCGACCGCTCGACCAGCGCCTCCAGGAGCACCGAGCCCACGCCCTGGTGCTGGAACGCCGGGTCGACGCCGATGGTCATGACCTGGGTGACGTCGCCGTCGAACCACAGGCCCGCGTAGCCGACGAGCGGCTGCGGCCCCGCGGCGTAGAGCCGGACGGGCTCGGCGGCGACGTACCACCGCCCGAACCCGGCGAGCTCGTCGGCGAGCATCCCGTAGGTCCACGCGCCGCGCCCGAACAGCTCGCGCTCGAGCTCGACCACCCGGTCGAGGTCGGCGGCCTTGAGGGGCCGCAGCCGGATCTCGTACGACCGCGTGCTCATCGCGACCGCTCCGGCGACGCGTCGCTCACGCGCTTGCGCGCCGCGGCCTCCTGGACGTCGGGGCGGCGCAGGTACAGCGGCTCGGTCGGCTGCTCGATCCCGGCCGCCCGGCGCGCGATCGCGAGGCGCGCGAGCACGGAGGCGTCGGGGACCTGCGGCGCGTCCTGCGCGACGTCGAGCGCGTCGGGGTACAGCTCGGCGCCCTCCCCGACCACGACGGCGCCCGCGGCGTGCGTCGCGACGTCGGCGGCGGGGCCGACGTCGGGCCCCGCGACGGTCTCGAGCACGGGCACGGCGTGCGGCCCCTCGTGCGCGACGACGCGGTACCGCGCCCAGTACACCTCGCGGCGACGTGCGTCGGTCGCGACGAGGAGCTCGTCGTCGGGCGCGAGGCCGAGGTCGCTCACGGCCTGCGCGGCGACGGCGTCGAGGCTCGGGACGCCCAGCACGGGGACGCCGAGCGCGAAGCCCAGGGCGCGGGCCGTGACGAGCCCGACCCGCAGGCCGGTGAACGGCGCCGGGCCCGTCCCGACGGCGACCGCGGTGAGGTCGCGGCGGTCGACGCCCGCCTCGGCGAGCGCCTCCTCGACGAGCGGGGCGAGCGCCTCGGCGTGCCGGCGGCGCTCGGGCGCGTCGCGGCGGGCGAGACGAGCGCCGTCGTCGGAGACGACGGCGACGGTGACGGAGGCGGAGGTGTCGAGCGCGAGAACAGCCACGGCTCCAGCCTACGGCCGAGAGCGGGGCCGTCCCCGTCGTCGGGCGCTACCGGTTCAGCGCGGCGACGTCGAGGCCGGCCCAGCGCGCGCCGACGCCGCGCACCGTCACGCGCCGCTCCCCCGCCTCGGGCGCGTCGTCCTCCTGCTCCTGCGACGTGCCCACCCCGCCGCGCGGGCGCTCGAGCACGATCTCCAGGCGGTCGCCCGCGAGCGCCTCGACGAGGCCGCTGCCCCACTCGACGACCGTCACGGACTCGTCCAGGCTCGAGTCGAGGTCGAGCGCGTCGACCTCGTCGAGCGACCCGAGGCGGTACGCGTCCACGTGCACGAGCGCCGGACCCCCGACGACGGACGGGTGCTCGCGCGCGACGATGAACGTCGGGGACGCGACCTGGCCGCGCACGCCGAGCCCGGCACCGATCCCCTGCGTGAGCGTCGTCTTCCCCGCCCCGAGGTCGCCCGTGAGGATCACCAGGTCGCCTGCGCGCAGCACCGCGGCGAGGGCGCGGCCGAACGCGCGGGTCGCCTCGGCGTCGGGCAGCACGACGACGCCGCCCGGCGCGTCGTCGGCGGCGGTCCCCCCGGCCGCGGGCGCCGGGGTCGAGAGGTTCGGGTCGTCGCTCACGCGCGGACCGTCCTTTCCGTGCTGTCGTGCGGGTCGCGCGCGAGGAGCGCCCGCGCGCCGTCGTCGAGCACGTGCTTCCCCACGTGCTCGCGCGGCACGCGCGCACCGAGGCGCGTCGTGATCTCGTAGCTGATGGTGCCCGCGGCCTGCGCCCAGTCCTCGGCCGTGGGGATCCCGGCCGATGCCACGCCGTCGCCCGCGCCGAACAACGTGACGACGTCGCCCGCGCGCTCGGTCGCGCCCGGGCCGAGGTCGAGCACGAGCTGGTCCATGCACACGCGGCCCGCGACGCGCACGACGCGTCCGCCGGGCTCCCCCGGGCGGGCGCCGACGAGCACCGGCCCGCCCGGCGCGCCCGCGGGCCCGCCGCCCGACGCGTGGCGCGGGATCCCGTCGCCGTAGCCGAGCGGCACGACGCCCAGCGTCGTGTCCTGCGGCGTCGTGTAGTGGTGCGAGTAGGAGACGCCGTGGCCGCCGGGCACGCGCTTGACCGTCGCGAGGCGCGCCTCGAGCGTCATCGCGGGGCGCAGGCCGAACCGCGACGGCGGCCCGAGCTGCGGCACGGGCGTCATCCCGTACGCGGCCAGGCCGGGGCGCACGAGGTCGTAGTGCGTGCGGGGGGCGGTGAGCGTCGCCGCGGAGTTCGCGAGGTGGCGCAGCTCCGGCACGACGCCCGCCCGCGCGGCCTCGCGCACGGCCTCGTCGAGGACGTCGGCCTGCGCGACGACGGTCGGGTGGCCGGGCTCGTCCGCGAACGCCAGGTGCGACCACATCCCGACGACGCGCACGGCACCCTCCGCCTCGGCGCGCGCGACGGCGTCGAGCACGTCCGGCAGGTCGGCCGGCATGATCCCGTTGCGGCCCAGGCCCGTGTCGACCGCGAGGTGAACGCGCGCCGTCCGGCCCGCGGCCCGCGCCGCCGCGACGACCTCGTCGACGGCCCAGCGCGCGGCGAGCGACACGTCGACGTCCGCCTCGACGAGCTCGCGCAGCGGCGCGCCCGGCGGGTAGAGCCACGTGAACACGCGCGCCCGGTCCGGGCCGACGCCCGCCGCCCGCAGCGCGAGCGCCTCGCCGGGCTGCGCCGTCCCGAGCCACGTCGCACCGCCCGCGAGCGCCCCGAGCGCGGTCGCGACCAGCCCGTGCCCGTACGCGTCCGCCTTGACCACGGCCATCACCTCGGACGACGGCGCCAGGTCCGCGAGCGCACGCACGTTGTCGCGCACCGCCGCCAGGTCGACCACGGCGCGGGCCGGGTGGACGTGGGGGTCCGGGCCGTCGGGACCGCCCGCGCGGGGCGTCGGGGCGGGGTCCGCGGAGGAGCCCGCCCGCGCGCCGGTCGGGACGGTGCCGGGGGCGCCGGCGGGTGTGCCGGCCGAGGTCGTGCGCTGGGTGTCGCTCACGGTCGTCGATTCTCTCACCCGCGGGTCACCACGCGGAGAGCACGCGGTCCGTGGCGAAGCGGCGCTCGCGACCCGTGAACGGGTCCGTGAACGCGAGCGACCGCGAGACGAGCTGGAGCGGGCGCGAGTAGTCCTCGGGCGAGACGTCGTACGGCTCGGGGTAGAAGTTGTCGTGCACGATCGGCACGCCGAGCCGCGCCATGTGCAGGCGGAGCTGGTGCGTCCTGCCGCTGTGCGGCTCGAGCCGGTACCGCGCGAGCCCGCGCGCCGGGTCGGTCTCGACCACGTCGACGCGGCTCTCCGCGTTCGGCTCGCCGTCGACCTCCTCCGCCCGCATGACGCCGCGGCGCTTGACGATGCGGCTGCGCACGGTCGCGGGGAGGTCGAGCGACGGGTCCCACGGCGCGACCGCCTCGTAGGTCTTGCGCACCTCGCGCCGCGCGAAGAGCTCCTGGTACGCGCCGCGCACCTGCGGGCGCAGCGTGAGCAGCAGGACCCCCGCGGTCACGCGGTCGAGGCGGTGCGCGGGGCTGAGCTCGGGCAGGTCGAGGTCGCGGCGCAGCCGCACCAGCACCGACCGCGCGACGTACGACCCGCGCGGGATCGTCGCGAGGAAGTGCGGCTTGTCGACGACCAGCAGGTCGCGGTCCCGGTGCAGCACGCGGACCTCGAACGGCACGTCCGGCTCGACGGGCGGGTCGCGGTAGAGGAACACGAACCCGCGCGGCTCGTACGGCGTGCGCGCGTCGACCGGGCGCCCGCGGCCGTCGACGACCTCGCCCGCAGCGACCTTCTCCGCGAGGCGCGCGGCGTCGTCGGGGAAGCGGTCGCGCACGTAGTCGAGCGTGCGCGGGTACCGCGCGACGCTCTCGGCGTCGTGCGGCAGCACGAGGCGCGTCGGGTTGAGGCCGTCGCGCACGGGGAGGGGGACCACGCACACCACGGTACCGGCGGTGTCCCCACCGTCGGTGCGGGTCGCGCGCGGTGGGTGCGCGGTCGTGCGCGGGGGGTGCGCGGTCGTGCGCGGGGGGGGTGCGCGGTCGTACGCGGTCAGCGCGCGGCGAGCAGCTCCGCGACGACCCCCGGGACCGCGTGCGCGACGTCGAGCGCCGCGACGGGGCCGCCCGGGTTCGCGCGCTCCGCGGCGAGACCGTGCACGACGGCGGCCGCCGCCGCGAGCCGCGCGGCGAGGCCCGGCTCCCGCACGACGCGCTCGGAGTGCGCCGCGAGCAGCGTGCCGAGGACCCCGGCGAGCACGTCGCCCGCGCCCGCGGTCGCGAGCCACGCGGGCGCGTCCGCCTGGGACCACGCACCCTCCGGCCCGACGACGACCGTCGCCGACCCCTTGAGCAGCACCGTCGCGCCGGTGGCCTCGTGCGCGCGGCGCGCCCAGCGCAGGGGCTCTGCCTCGACGCCGGCCCGCGTCACGTCGTCACCGTGCGCCCGCAGGAGCGTCGCGAGCTCCCCGGCGTGCGGGGTGAGCACGACCGACGGCGGGCACCGGTCGGGCAGCAGGGACAGGGCCCCGGCGTCGACGACGGCGGGGACGCGCTCCGGCGTCGCGGCGGTCGTCGTCGCGGCGGTCGTCGTCGCGGCGGCGAGCGCGGACCGCACGCGCTCGTGCTGGCCGCCGTCGCCGACCGGGTCGTCGTCCGGGCCGGGGACCGCCGGGACGCCCGGGCCGAGCACCCAGGACTGGACGCGGCCCGGGGCGGGCACCACCTCGGGGCGGGCCGCGAGCACGGCGCGCGTGGCGTCGTCGGGCCCGCGGTAGCGCACCATGCCCGGACCGGTGCGGACGGCCGCGGTCGTGACGAGCACCGCCGCGCCCGGGAAGGTCGGCGTGCCCGCCACGACGCCGACGACGCCGCGCGTGTACTTGTGGTCGGTCGCGCCGGGCACGGACCAGAGCGCGGCGACGTCCGCCGGCTCGAGCCGGCGCACGACCGGCGTCGCGGTCCCTCGGTCGGGGCCGGGCGCGCGGGGTCCGGGTGCGTCGGGTCCGGGTGCGTCGGGTCCGGGTGCGCTCGGGGCGGGTGCGCTCGGGGCGGGTGCGTTCGGGGCGGGCGCGTTCGGGGCGGGTGCGCCGTCGGCGGGCGCGCCGAGGCGCAGCCCGATGTCGACGACCGCGCCGCGCCCCGCGAGGTGCGTCGCGGGCGGCAGGAGCAGCCCCGGCTTGGCGGCGCCGAACGTCACGGTGCGGTCGGCACGCAGCACCGGACCTGGGACCGAGCCGTCGTCGACCCCGATGCCGCTCGGCGTGTCCACCGCGACGACCCACGGGCGACCGAGGCCTTCGGGACCGTGCGCGGGGCCGCCGTCGAGCACCGCGGTCAGGCGCACCACGAGGTCCGCCGCGACCCGGCGCAGCGCCCCGCGGGCGCCGATCCCGACGAGGCCGTCGAGCACGACGTCGGCGCGCGCCGCCTGGGCGGCGACCCGGTCGGCGACGTGCGGGTCGAGGTGGTCGTGGAGGCGGTCGTCCTGACCGCCGTCGTGCGCCGCGCCGTCGGGGCTGCCGACGAGCACCTCGACCCGCCCGCCCGCGTCCCGGAGCGCCGCGAGACCGCCGGCGTGCGCGTGCTCGCCCGTGAGCACCGCGAGCACCTCGACGCCGCGGCGCGCGAGGTGCGCGCCCGCGTGCAGCGTGTCCCCGCCGTTGTTGCCCGAGCCGACGAGCAGGACCGCCCGGGCGCCGGTCACGCGCCCGTCGCGACGGCCGCCGTCGGGCAGGGCGACCGACCGCCGTCGGGCGAGGTCGCGCGCGACGACTGTGGCGAGCGCGAACGACGCCCGCTCCATGAGCGGGACGCCCGCGGCGAGCAGGGGCTCCTCGGCGGCGCGGACGTCGGCGACGGACCAGGCTTCGATCATGGCCTCATCCTGCCCACCGGTCGCCGGGGCCGCCTGCGCGCGCGCCCGCGCGCGCCCGGCGTGCCCGGGTCGTCGTGACGGCCGAGGGCTGAGACGGTCCCCGCGGGCGCGCTGCGGGCGGCGCAGGCCCGCATAGGGTGACGAGCATGCGATTCGGACTCTTCATCCCGCAGGGCTGGCGCTACGACCTCGTCGACGTCGCCCCCGAGGACCACTGGAAGACGATGCTCTCCCTGCTCCACTACGCCGACAACGCAGCGGCGGGCGAGCCCCTGCCCGGCGGCGAGTTCGCGTGGGACGGCGTGTGGGTCTACGACCACTTCCACACGACCCCGACCCCGAGCACCGAGGCGACCCACGAGGCGTGGACGCTCATGGCGGCGTTCGCCGCGGCGTCGCAGCGCGTGCGCCTCGGCCAGATGTGCACGTGCATGGCGTACCGCGAACCGACCTACCTCGCGAAGGTCGCCGCGACGGTCGACCACGTCTCGGGAGGCCGTCTCGAGATGGGCATCGGCGCGGGCTGGTACGAGCACGAGTGGCGCGCGTACGGGTACGGCTTCCCCAGCGCGGGCGAGCGTCTGCGCGCGCTCGACGAGGGCGTGCAGATCATGGCGCGCATGTGGCGGACCGGGTCGTCGGGCACGTTCGAGGGCCAGCGCTACCAGGTGGACGGCGCCCTGTGCTACCCGCAGCCGCTCCAGCGGGTCGCGGTCGACGGCGAGGGCGCCGTGCCGAGCATCCCCCTGTGGATCGCCGGCGGGGGCGAGAAGAAGACGCTGCGCATCGCCGCGCAGCACGCCCAGTACACGAACTTCGACGGCTCGCCGGAGGGCTTCGCCCACAAGTCCGCGGTGCTCGAGCAGCACTGCCGCGACCTCGGCCGCGACTTCGGGGAGATCACGCGGTCGGCCAACTACAACGTCGTCATCGGCGAGACCGAGCAGGACGTCGCGGACCGCCTCGCCCGGGTCGAGGAGCACGCCCGCCGGTACTTCCCCGAGAAGGCGGACGACAGCATCGCGTCGTGGCGGGACGGCCCCCTCGTCGGGACGCCGGAGCAGATCGTCGAGACACTCACGGCGCTGCGCGCCCAGGGCCTCGGCTACGCGATCGGCTACTTCCCCTTCGCCGCGACCGACCGCGACCAGCTCGAGCTCTTCCAGCGCCAGGTCATCCCGGCCCTCCAGCTCTGACCCGCGACCTCCCGCCCCCTCCACCCTCCCCCTCCCCGCGCGAACAGGTGGTCCTGGTTCGTCCGGTCGAGGGGACGAACCAGGATCGCCTGCTCGTCTGGCGTGGATCGCATGGTCGACGCCGACCACAGGGAATGCGGCGCCGAGCGTCGTCCACAGATCGCGACGACGAGGCTGCGGTGGCGGCGCACGACCCGCTGTGATCGCCTCATGCACGCACGCACCGCCGTCCCCGCCGAGCTCCTCCGGATCGCGTCCCGGCAGTCGGGACTGGTCACGACCGCGCAGGCCGGTGCAGCAGGACTGTCGCGGGGCAAGGTCCGTGGGCTCGTCGACCGGCGAGAGTGGCGCCGCGCCGCGATGAACGTCTACGAGCTCCGGTCGTCTGCCGTGGCGGGCCTCGACGGCCGACGACGTCGCGCAGCGCTCCTCGGCCTGCTCGCCTACGGCGCGGAGGCCGTCGCCGTCGGCGCCTGCGCCCTGGTGCTGCACGGCGTGGACGGCCTGCCGCACCGGCCCACCCCTCAGGTCGCCCTCGACGAGGCGTCGCGCCGGAGGCATCGCGACGGCGTCCGACTGCGCCAGTTCGACGACGGGATGCGCACGACGACCATCGACGGGTTCCGGGTCGTGACGCTCGACTGGGCTCTCGCTCAGGCCGTCCCGGAGCTTCCCCGTCCCCACGGGCTCGCCGTCCTCGACACGGTCCGGCGCCTCCGACTCCTGGCGCCCGACGAGCTCACCCGCGCGCACGACCTCGCTCGCGGACGGCGAGGCATCGCCACCCGGCACGACCTCTGGGAGCTGTCCGACGGCCGAGCAGAGTCCCCGCTGGAGTCGTTCGCCCGTCTGGAGTGCATCGAGGAGGGTGTGCCGCCAGACACCCTGCAGCTCCCCGTGCGCGACGAGACGGGCGCCGTGGTCGCTCGAGGTGACATGGGATGGCGGCGGCCCGGCGGTCGCTGGCTCGTCGCCGAGCTCGACGGCCGCGAGCACCACGACACCCCCGTCGCGGTCTTCGCGGACCGTCGTCGCCAGAACCTCCTCACCGGCTCGGGCACCGTAGACCTCCTGCGCTTCACGTCGCGCGACCTCGGCCGGGTCGCCGGGACCGTACGCCGCCACCTCGCCGTCTGACGGGCACCTCACCGCCCGACGGTGGGCACACCGCGGTCGACCGGAACCTGCTCGTGGGTCGAGCAGGCGATCCGCGTCGGCCGAGCAGGTGGTCCTGGCGCCTCGGCGATGCAGGACGAGCCAGGACCACCTGCTCGACCGGTGCGGGGGGCGCGGGGCGCGGGGGTCAGCCCTCTGCGACGACCATGGCCGAGGCGATGCCGGCGTCGTGCGAGATGCTCAGGTGCCAGGCCGTGATGCCGAGCGCGTCCGCGCGTGCCGCGACCGTGCCGGTGATCTCGACCTCCGGCGGGCCGCCGACGACGCGGTGCACGGTCGCGTCGTGCCAGCGCATGCCCGCGGGGGCGCCCAGCGCCTTGGCGATGGCCTCCTTCGCGGCGAACCGCGCGGCGAGCGACGCGGGCGGCAGGTCCCGCTCGGCCTCGGTGAACAGCTTCTCGCGGAGCCGGGGCGTGCGCTCCAGGGTCTCCATGAACCGCGCGACGTCCACGACGTCGATCCCCACGCCCTTGATCATGCGTCCACCCTACGGCGGCGACCAGGCCTCCCCGCCTCCACGAGCAGGTGGTCCTGGTCCGTCCGGGAGACCGGACGAACCAGGACCACCTGGTCGACGCGTGGGCGGGGCCGGGAGGGCTACTCGACCGTGACCGACTTCGCGAGGTTGCGCGGCTGGTCGACGTCCAGGCCCTTCGCCGTCGCGAGCGCCATCGCGAAGATCTGCAGCGGCACGACGGCCAGCAGCGGCGAGAGCAGCGTCGGCGACTCGGGGATCCAGAAGATCTCGTCCGCGTAGGGACGCACGGCATCGTCCCCGTCCTCGGCGATGACGAGCGTGCGCGCGCCGCGCGCCCGGATCTCCTGGATGTTCGAGATCACCTTGGAGTGCAGGCCCTCGCGGCCCTTCGGCGACGGCACGACGACGAACACCGGCTGCCCCTCGTCGATGAGCGCGATCGGCCCGTGCTTGAGCTCGCCCGCCGCGAAGCCCTCCGCGTGGATGTACGCGAGCTCCTTGAGCTTGAGCGCGCCCTCGAGCGCGACGGGGAAGCCGACGTGGCGCCCGAGGAACAGCACCGACGAGGCGTCCTTCATCGACCGGGCGGTCGCGCGCACGTACTCGCCGCGCTCGATGACCGTCTGGATCTTGCGCGGCATCTCGCGCAGGTCCTCGAGGATGGCCGAGATCTCGTCGGGGAACTTGTTCCCGCGCAGCTGCGCGAGGTAGAGGCCCAGGAGGTACGCGGCGGTGATCTGCGACAGGAACGCCTTCGTCGAGGCGACCGCGATCTCCGGGCCGGCGTGCGTGTAGAGCACGGCGTCGGACTCGCGCGGGATCGTCGACCCGTGCGTGTTGACGATCGAGATGACCTTCGCGCCCTGCTCGCGCGCGTGGCGCACGGCCATGAGCGTGTCCATGGTCTCGCCGGACTGGGTCACGGCGACCACGAGCGTCTTCTCGTCGACGATCGGGTCGCGGTAGCGGAACTCGTGCGCGAGCTCGACCTCGACCGGGATGCGGCACCAGTGCTCGATCGCGTACTTCGCGACGTGGCCCGAGTACGCCGCCGTGCCGCACGCGACGACGATGATCTTGTCGACCGAGCGCAGCACGGCCTCGTCGATGCGCAGGTCGTCGAGCACGAGCTTGCCCGACGGGTCGGTGCGGCCGAGCAGCGTGTCGGCGACGGCGTGCGGCTGGTCGTGGATCTCCTTGTCCATGAAGGACGAGAAGCCGCCCTTCTCCGCGGCCGCCGCGTCCCAGTCGACCGTGTAGCGCTTCGCCTCGGCGAGGTTGCCGTCGAAGTCGGTCACCTCGACCGACGTCGGGGTGATCGTGACGATCTGGTCCTGACCGAGCTCGAGCGCCTCCTTGGTGTGGGAGATGAACGCCGCGACGTCGGAGCCGAGGAAGTTCTCGCCCTCGCCCAGCCCGACGACGAGCGGCGAGTCGTGCCGTGCACCCACCACCGTGTCGGGTGCGTCCGCGTGCACGGCGAGGAGCGTGAAGGTGCCCTCGAGCCGTCGCGCGACCTGACCCATCGCGAGCGTGAGGTCCTTCGTGTCGCGGTACGCCCGCGCGAGGAGCTGCGCCGCGACCTCGGTGTCCGTCTCGGACCGGAACGTCACGCCCTCGGCGAGGAGCTCGGCCTTGAGGGTCGCGAAGTTCTCGACGATGCCGTTGTGGATCAGGGCGAGGCGGCCGTCGTCCGCGAGGTGGGGGTGCGCGTTGGTGTCCGTCGGGCCGCCGTGCGTCGCCCACCGCGTGTGGCCGATCGACGCGGTGGCCGCGGGCAGGGGGTGCGTCTCGATCTCCTGCACGAGGTTCGCGAGCTTGCCCGACTTCTTCGCGAACGCGACCGCGTCGACTCCGGGCGCGACGAGCGCGACCCCGGCCGAGTCGTAGCCGCGGTACTCGAGCCGTCCGAGTCCTTCGAGAGCGACGTCGAGGGGTCGCCCCGAGGCCTCTCCGACCATGGTTCCAGGGCCCACGTAGCCCACGATTCCGCACATGGTGATCGAGTCTAGCCACGGACCCGTGTCCTTTCGGGGCCGCACGATCTCGCGGTTCTTCGTGAGGTCCGCTGCCTAATCGCCGCGCGGTCCGCGCCGCGTTCGCCGGGCGTGCGACGCGCGCCGCCGCGAGGCTGGTGCTCGTGCCCACCGTCCGGATCGGTCTCTCGGGGTGGCGGTACGCGGACTGGCGCGGACCGTTCTACCCCGTGGGACTCCCCCAGCGCCGCGAGCTCGAGCACGTCGCCTCGCTCTTCCCCGCCGTCGAGCTCAACGGGTCGTTCTACTCGATGCAGCGGCCGTCGTCGTTCGTCGCGTGGCGCGACCAGACGCCCGAGGGCTTCACGTTCGCGGTCAAGGGCCCGCGCTTCGTCACGCACATGAGACGGCTGCGCGACGTGCGGACGCCGCTCGCCAACTTCTTCGCGAGCGGCGTGCTCGCGCTCGGGAGCAGGCTCGGGCCGGTCCTGTGGCAGCTCCCGGCGCGCACCGCCTTCGACCACGACCTGCTCGAGGCGTTCCTCACGCTCCTGCCGCGCACCACCGGCGCGGCAGCGAGGCTCGCGCAGGAGCACGACGACCGCCTGCGCGCGCCGGCGTGGACGGAGGCGGACGCGGACCGCCCGCTCGTGCACGCGCTCGAGCCGCGGCACGCCTCGTTCGCCGCCCCCGAGGCGCTCGACCTCCTGCGCCGGCACGGGGTGGCGTTCACCGTCTCGGACGGCGCGGGCCGGTGGCCGCTCGTCGAGGCGGTCACGAGCCCGCTCGTGTACGTGCGGCTGCACGGGGACCAGGAGCTCTACCGCAGCGGCTACCGGCCGCACGTGCTCGACGCGTGGGCCGAGCGCGTGCGCGCCTGGCACGCCGCGGGCCACGACGTCGAGGTCTACCTCGACAACGACGTCGACGCCCACGCCCCGGCCGACGCGCTCGCCCTCATGTCCCGCCTGCCCGACCTCGCGCTCCGCGGTCCGGGGCCCGCCGTCGAACCGGCGCCGCGCCGCCGTCGTGTAGCACGCAGGCCCGACGACGCGCGCTGAGCAGACCCGCGGAGGACGGCCCCGCGGGGCGTGGTCGGGGCGCGACGGACGTGCCGTGCACCGGCACCGTCGCGCATCCGGCAGAATCGGGCGGGTGTCCTCCCCCGCCGACGACCCGTCCGACCTCCTGCGGGCCCACCTGGCCGCGCCGTCGTCCTCGCCGTACGTCGATCTCGACCGGGCCGTGTGGAGCCGGCTGTCGGAGTCGACGCCGCTGCCGCTGACCGACGACGACGTCGCGCGCCTGCGCGGCCTCGGTGACCCGATCGACCTCGCCGAGGTCGACGCCGTGTACCGGCCGCTGTCGCGCCTGCTCAACCTGTACGTCACCGCGACGTCCGGCCTGCACGAGGCGACGTCGACGTTCCTGCGCGAGGAGACCGGCAACACGCCGTACGTCATCGGCGTGGCGGGCTCGGTCGCCGTCGGGAAGTCGACGACGGCACGCGTGCTGCGCGAGATGCTGGCCCGTTGGCCGGAGACCCCGCGCGTCGAGCTCATCACGACCGACGGCTTCCTCTACCCCAACGCCGAGCTCGCGCGCCGGGGGCTCATGGACCGCAAGGGCTTCCCCGAGTCCTACGACCGTCGCGCGCTCATCCGGTTCCTGTCCAAGGTCAAGGCGGGCCACGCCGAGGTGCGGGCGCCCGTCTACGACCACCTGACGTACGACATCGTGCCGGGGGCCGAGGCCGTCGTGCGCAAGCCCGACGTCCTCGTCGTCGAGGGCCTCAACGTGCTCCAGCCGGCGCGCCCGAGCGCGCACGACGAGTCGACCGTCGCCGTGTCGGACTTCTTCGACTTCTCGATCTACGTCGACGCCCGCACGCGCAACATCCGCCAGTGGTACGTCGACCGGTTCCTCGCGCTGCGTCGCACGGCGTTCGCGCGCCCCGAGTCGTACTTCCGCCGCTATGCCGACCTCACGGACGAGCAGGCGGTGGAGCGGGCGAAGTCGATCTGGGACGCCATCAACGCGCCGAACCTCGAGCAGAACATCCTGCCGACGCGCGGCCGCGCCACCCTGGTCCTCACGAAGGGCTCGGACCACTCGGTGCAGCGCGTCCGCCTGCGCAAGCTCTGACGCGGCCGGCGGCGTGCTGGGCACGCCGCCGGGAACGGTCAGCTCGCGCGGGGTGTGGAGCCCGGTGCGCCCGACGACGTCGCCCCCGACGACCCGGGCGGCACCGTCCCGGGGGCACCCGTCGCGCGCGGACCGGCCGCGGGCTCGCCGCTGGCCGACCCGGTCACCGCCTCGGTCGCCGGGCTCCCGTCGGGCGACGCGCGCTCGCCGGGCGCGGTCGCGACCGGCGCCCCGCCGGCCGTCGGAGCGGCGTCGGGAGCCGCGCCACCCTCGCCGGCCGGCGCCCGCGGCGTCGGCGGCAGCTCGCCGCGCTGGCGCGCGCGGATCATGAGCACGCGGTCGATGACGAACCCGCTCCCGACGCCCAGCACGATGCCGACGACCATCGCGAGCAGCGGCTCGTGCCCCAGCCACTGGGCGGCGACGAGCCCGATGAGCACCGAGTAGACGGCCCACGTCACCGCCGCGACGCCGGAGAACGCCATGAAGCGACGACGCGGGTACCCGACGGCACCGGCCGTCATGTTCACCGCGACGCGGCCCACGGGGATGTAGCGCGCGGCGAGGATGAACGACGCGCCCCGGTGCGCGAGGGCACGTTCCGCCCAGGCCACCGCGCGACGCCCACGGGGCGTGCGCAGGATGCGGAGGCGTTCCGTGCCGACGGCGCGGCCGATCGCGAACGCGATCTGGTCACCGGTCCAGGCGCCCAGGGCCGCGACGAGGAGCACGAGGACGAGGTTCGGCTCCCCGGTCGAGTGCGCGGAGACCGCGAGCGTGATGACGACCGACTCGCTGGGGACCGGCGGGAAGAACCCGTCGATCGTCGCGAAGCCGAACAGCGCGGGATAGATCCACACGGACGCCGCGAGGGCGAGAATCCAGTGCTCGAGATTCTCCAGGAAGATCGACACGGCGTCGGGCAACGGCGTCCTCGTTCGTCTGCTGGCGGGGAGGCCAGGCGGGCGGTGGCGGCAGGTCGGTCGTCCTGCACCAGGACAAGCCTACGGAGCGCGAGGACGACGACCATCAGGGAGACCCCCGGTTCACCCCTGAGGACCCTGGCGCGACGGCGCCGCGCCGTTGCCGAGTCTGCCGTGCCGGGCCGCCGCGGGTCGTCATCCCGACGGACGACATCCCGCGGCGGTCGCGTACGTCGTGAGGACCAGGGGTCCGCGGACGCCCGGAGCGCTAGCTCCCGGCGCCCGGGAGCCGCGCGACGCCGAGGGTCGACGACAGCGTGCGCAGGTCGGCAGCGTCGAGGTAGAGCTCGCCCCGCAGGTGGTCCGTCTCGTGCTGGACGATGCGCGCGGGCCACCCGGTCAGCACGTCGTCGAACGGCTCGCCGGCCTCGTCCTGGCCGGTGAGCCGGACGGTGCGTGCGCGCGTCCGCTCGGCCTGCCAGCCGTGCACGGAGAGGCAACCCTCGAAGAAGGTGCGCGTCTCCTCGCCGACGACCTCGTAGCGCGGGTTCACGAGCACCCGGTACTCCAGGGGGCCTCGCTCCCGGTCGTCGTCGACGTCCGGTGCACCCGGGTCCTCGACCACGGCCACCGCGAGGCCGATGCCGACCTGCGGCGCGGCGAGCCCCACCCCGGGCGCCGCGCGCATCGTCGCGTGCATCGCGTCGAGGAAGCGCGGCAGCGCGTCACCGAGCTGGCCCGCGTACGGCACGGCCGGCGTGCGCAGGACGGGGTGGCCGGCCTGCACGATCGGCAGGACGCCGTCGGGGTAGGCGGCGAGGAGCGCGAGGACGTGCTCGCGCAGCGCCTCGTCCACCCCCTGCCGCACGGTCGTGCCCGCCTCGCGTCCCGTCGGTCGTCCCGACGCGCTCACAGGGCGAGCCGCTCGCGCACGACGCCCGCGAGCTGCCCGGCGACCGCGTCGGCCTGCTGCTGCGTCGCCGCCTCGACCATGACCCGCACGAGGGGCTCGGTGCCCGACGGCCGCAGGAGCACGCGGCCCGTCTCGCCGAGCGACTGCTCAGCACCGGCGACCGCCGCCAGCAGCGCCTCGTCGGTCGACGCGCGCGCCTTGTCCACGCCCGGGACGTTGAGGAGGGTCTGCGGGAGCCGCTGCACGACGCCCGCGAGGTCCGCGAGCTTCTGGCCCGTCGCGCGCACCCGCGCCGCGAGCTGGAGGGCGGTGAGCACGCCGTCGCCCGTCGTCGCGTAGCGCGACATCACGATGTGGCCGGACTGCTCGCCGCCCAGGCCGTAGCCGTGGGCGCGCATCTCCTCGAGCACGTACCGGTCGCCGACCGCGGTCTGGACGGTGCTGATCCCTGCCGCGCGCATCGCGAGCAGGAGCCCGAGGTTGCTCATGACCGTCACGACGAGCGTGTCGTGCGGGAGCGCGCCCTCGTCCTTGAGCGCGAGGGCGAGGACGCCCATGATCTGGTCGCCGTCGACGACGGTGCCGCCGTGGTCGACCGCGATGCAGCGGTCCGCGTCGCCGTCGAACGCGACACCGAAGTCGGCCTCGGACGCGACGACGACGGCCTGGAGCTGCTCCGGGTGGTTCGAGCCGCACGCCGCGTTGATGTTGCGACCGTCGGGGCTCGCGTTGATGACGACGACGTCCGCACCGGCCGCGCGCAGCGCCGCGGGACCGACGTCGCTCGCCGCGCCGTTCGCGCAGTCGACGGCGATCCGCAGGCCGGCCAGCGGCTTGTGGTCCTCGTCCGCGCCGATGCTCGACATGAGGTGCTCGACGTACGCGCCGCCCGCACGGCCCGAGTCCGGGGAGATGCGGCCGACGACGCCGTGCGTCGGGCGCTCCCACTCCTGGCCCAGCAGGCTCTCGATGCGGTCCTCGACGGCGTCGTCGAGCTTCACGCCGCCGCGCGCGAGGAACTTGATCCCGTTGTCCTGCATGGGGTTGTGCGACGCCGAGATGACGACGCCGAAGTCGACGTCCATGGTGCTCGTCAGGTAGGCGACCGCCGGGGTCGGCAGGACGCCGACGTCCTTCACGTCGACGCCCGCGCTCGCGAGCCCCGCGATGAGCGCCGCGCCGAGGAACTCCCCGGACACGCGCGTGTCGCGCCCGACGACCGCGCGCGGGCGGTGCCCCTCCTCCTGGCCGCTCGCGAGCACGCGGGCCGCGGCGACGCCGAGGTCCAGCGCGAGCTCCGCCGTCACGTTCCCGTTCGCGAGACCGCGCACCCCGTCGGTGCCGAAAAGCCGTCCCATGGAAGTCCTTCCCCTCGTACCGGACGTACGCCGACCGTACGACCGTCAGCCGCTGCCCGCCGTCGGCGAGCCTTGGTCACCGCTCCTCACAAACGCCGTCGGCCCCGGTGGACGAGGTCCACCGGGGCCGACGAGCGCACAGCGCAGGATCAGCGCTTGGAGTACTGCGGTGCCTTGCGGGCCTTCTTGAGACCGGCCTTCTTGCGCTCGACGACGCGGGCGTCGCGAGTGAGGAAGCCGGCCTTCTTCAGCGCGGGGCGGTTGTGCTCGGCGTCGATCGCGTTGAGCGCGCGCGCGATCGCCAGGCGCAGCGCGCCGGCCTGGCCCGAGGAGCCGCCGCCCGTGATGCGGGCGACGACGTCGAAGCGACCCTCGACGTCGACCAGCTTCAGCGGGGAGTTGACGAGCTGCTGGTGGACCTTGTTCGGGAAGTAGTCCTCGAGCGTGCGCCCGTTGACCTTCCACTGGCCGGTGCCGGGGACGAGGCGCACGCGCGCCACGGCCTCCTTGCGACGGCCCAGGGCCTGGCCGGGGGCGGTGATGCTCTGGCCGCGGCCCGTGGGGGCGGCGGACTCGGAGGTGTAGGTGCTGGGCGTCTCGTCGCCCAGGGTGTCGGTGTCGACGGTGGTCTCGGCCACGGGTGGTGTCCTCGCGTCTCTCTGTGCGCTACGCCTGAGCGGCGATTACTGCGCGACCTGGGTGATCTCGAACGGCTTCGGCTGCTGCGCGGCGTGCGGGTGCTCGGCACCCGCGTAGACCTTCAGCTTGCCGAACTGGGCGCGACCGAGGGTCGTCTTGGGGAGCATGCCGCGCACGGCCTTCTCGACGGCACGCTCGGGGTGCTTGTCGAGCAGGTCGCCGTAGGCGACGGCACGCAGACCACCCGGGTAACCGGAGTGGTTGTAGGCCATCTTCTGCTCGCGCTTGTTGCCGCTCAGGGCGACCTTGCCGGCGTTGATGACGATGACGAAGTCACCGCCGTCGACGTGCGGAGCGAAGGTCGGCTTGTGCTTGCCGCGCAGCAGGGTGGCCACGTGGGTGGCCAGGCGGCCCAGGACGACGTCGGTCGCGTCGATGACGTACCAGTCGCGCTGGACGTCGCCGGGCTTCGGGGTGTACGTACGCACGGTCGTAGCCTTCGTTTCTGTCTCAGGATGTCTTCTTCGACCGCTGAAGCGTGCGGCCGAGAGGGCAGGTCGTTGCGCGGCGGGCTCGGTCGACACCCGCTCCTTGGCCGGCAGCGAGTGGGCGCGCTAGCGACACGGGTGTCGTGAGATGAGCACAACGACTCACCAGACTACCCGCGAGGCAGGCCGCCGGTCAAAGCGGCCGGGCGCTCCCGGACGCACGTCTCGCAGCGCGTCGAGCGGGCCTCGTGGACGCAGCCGGAGCAGTACAGGCGCAGGGTCCGGCAGCTCGGGTCGGCGCAGTTCTCGTACTTCGCCGTCGGCGCCCCGCACGCCGTGCACGCGCCGAGCGGCGTCGACCCCGGGCCGAGCTCGACGTGCATGCGCTCGTCGAACACGTAGAGCGACCCCTCCCACAGTCCCTGCGAGCCGAACACCTCGCCATAGCGCACGACGCCGCCGTCGAGCTGGTAGACCTCCTCGAACCCGCGGGCGCGCAGCAGCGCCGACAGCACCTCGCACCGCACGCCCCCCGTGCAGTACGTGACGACGGGCCGGCCCTTGAGGTCGTCGTAGCGGCCCGAGTCGATCTCGGCGACGAAGTCCCGCGTGGTCGCGACGTCGGGCACGACGGCCCCGCGGAAGCGACCGATCGCCGCCTCGAACGCGTTGCGGCCGTCGAGCATCACGACGTCGTCGCCGCGCTCCTCGACGAGGTCGTGCAGGGCCTGCGGGCTCAGCCGCTCCCCGCCGCCGACGACGCCGTGCTCGTCGACCCGGACCTCGTCCGGCACCCCGAACGCGACGAGCTCGGGGCGCACCTTGACGGACAGGCGCGGGAAGTCGCGGCCCGTGCCGTCGGACCACTTCACGTCGACGCCCTCGAAGCCCGGGTACCGGCGCGTGGTCTTCACGTACTGCTTGAGGTCCTCGACCGTCCCGCCGAGGGTCGCGTTGATCCCGTGCTCCGACACGATCACGCGACCCGTGAGGTGCCACCGCTCCCCCAGCGCCTGCTGCCAGAGCTGCACGGCACGCGGGTCCGGCAACGGCGTGAAGGCGTAGAAGAGCACGATCTTGTGGACGGCCATGCCCACCAGGATAGGGACGGCCAGGGCGTGCCTCCCTCCGCGCCGCCCTCCCTGTCGACGCCCACCTCAGACCTCGCAGCGGGATCGGCGAGCGGCCGCCGACGAGCGGGCGACGACCCTCGCTGCACATCACAGCCCGGGGTTCGCCCGGCGTCGGCGCGCCGTGACGAGGGACCCTCCGAGGAGCACGAGGAGCAGCGCACCCGTGAGGACGGCGGCGACATCGGCTCCGGTGGCCGGCAGACCCGGCTGCCCTGTCGCCGCCGCGGCCGCTGCCACGGGCGGGACCTTGTGCGTCGTGCTGCACGAGACGCACCCGCCCCCCGGGCCTGGCGTCGCGACGTTGGTGACCGTCACGTCGTGAGCGCTCGGCGAGAGCCTGACCTGGTAGGAGATCTCGGACGTCGCTCCCGCGGGCCCGAGGTCCGGCACGGTCCAGGTGAGGGTCGTCCCGGAGAGCGTGGTCCCCAGAGGCTGCGAGAGCAGGCTCCCGTGCTGCAGGACCTGGGACAGGTCGTCGGTCACGACGGCCCCGCTGACCACGGCGTCGGTCGTGCTCGTCACGGTCAGCGTGTAGGTGATGACGCTGCCCGCCGGGACCGTCGTGCCCGTCGTCGGGTCGCTCGTCTTCGCGAGCGTCCACGCGGGCGTGAGATGGGACGTCGTGCGGCAGGCCTCCGCCGGGTCCACGACCGCGAGCGCGTCAGGCGCGGCCGCCACGGCCGCCGCCGCGCCGGCCGCGAGCGTGGTCGCCTCCCGGGTGGACCCCCCTGGTGCCGCCTCAGGCTCGACGGGCGGTTCCGGCTCGACGCAGGGCTCGGCGCCCGGTGCCGTGACCACGTTGGTCAGGGCGACCCCGTACGCGCCGTCGTCGACGCGCACCTGGTACGTGATGGTCTCGGTGCCGACCAGGTCCCCGACGGTCCAGACGAGCGTGGTCCCCGTGAGCACGACACCGCCCGTCGAGGGCTCGACGGTGCCCTCGACCAAGGTCGCGTTGCTCAGTACCTCCGCAAGGTCGTCCGTGATGACGACGTCCGGGTCGAACCCCTCGCCGACCGTCGCCACAGTCACGGTGTACGTGATCACGTCGCCCGGCAGGACCGTCGCGCCGCTGCCCGGTTCGCTCGACTTGACGACGGTGAACGGCGCCGGGACGTCGTCGTTCACGACGGTGCAGACGACCGTCTGCCCGACGTCGACCTGGACCGTCCCGTCGGAGACAGCCACGGGCGTGGCGGTCCCGCCGTCGACGCCGGGGACCTCGCACGTCCAGTCGGACGCCTCGTACCCGGCCGGGCCGCCCGTCTCGGAGAGCGCGTAGGCGCCGACCTCGACGTCCGCTCCCGTGACCGCAGGGTCACCGCTCACGCCGCTGAGCGGCGTGGGCCCGTCGGCCTCGAGCGTCCAGTCGGTGGGCTCCGCGGATCCGCCGTCGTCGTTGACGACCTCCTTGACCAGGGTCAGCGACGGCTGCAGGGCCGTGTTGAGGATCGTGCACGTCACGTCCGCCCCGAGCGGGACGGTGACGGTCGATCCTTCCAGCGTCCCCCCGGTGCAGGTCCACGGGTCGGCCGTATAACCTTCCGGGCCTTCCTCGGAGAGCACGTAGTCGCCGATCGCGACGGGGGCCGAGGTCACGGCCTCCGAGCCCGACGCACCCGAGACGACCGTCGGGCCGGCCGCGGTCAGCGTCCAGTCGGACGGCTCGTACGTCCCACCGGTCGTCCCGTTGTCGACGTCCTTGACGAGCGTCAGGGTCGACTGCTGCGCGCGGTTGACGATCGTGCACGTCACGTCCGCCCCCGGCTCGATCGACACGGCGGCGCCGGTGACCGTCGCCCCGGTACAGCTCCAGGCCCCCGCCGTGTAGCCCGCGATCACGGACTCCGCGAGGTCGTACGTCCCGGCGAAGACCTCGACCTGGGCGATACCACCCGCGCTCGTCGGGTCGCCGTTGCCGGAGACCTCACCCTGACCGACGATGCCGTCCGGTGAGGCGGTGAGCGTCCAGCTCGCGGGGACCTCGGTGGCTCTGGTCGTCCCGGCCTCGACCTCCTTGACGAGCGTCAACCGGGCCGGCGTGTCCGCGTTGGTGAACGTGCACGTCGCCGTGTCCAGCGCCTGGAGGGTGATCGTCGTCCCGTCGAGCGGTCCACCCGAGTCGGTGACGCAGCTGGTGTCCTGCTGCACATAGCCCACAGGTGCCCCCGACTCCGTGATCTCGTACGCCACGCCGGGCCGCACGTTGATCGTGGTGCCGGCCGTGGAGCCCGTGACGGTCTGCGGCTGGAGTCCGGCAGGGAAGGTCCCGGTGGGCGTCGCCGTGATGCTCCAGTCCTCCGGCTCGGCCGTCCCGCCGTAGGAGTTCTCGACGACCTTGCGAAGCTCGAGCGTCGCGGTCTGGTTGACGGCGGTGCATCGGATCCAGCGCCCGAAAGGCACGTTGACGCCACCGTTGAGGCCGTCGGAGAACCCCGGGATGACCGTGGTGCCGTCCGCGGCGAGCTCGACGCACGACCAGCTCGTCGTCGAACCGGGGATCGGGACCGCGTTGGGCTCGGTCGACTGGGCGTAGTTGGGATCACCGCCGGACTCGTTCAGGGGGTAGACCACACCCGGCGTGACCTCCGCGGTCGCCTCCGGCGACCCGGTGACACCACTGGGGCCGGGGAGCGCCCCCGAGGGGGCGACCGCGTCGAGCGTCCAGTCCGTGGGCGCCGGGTCGTCGTCCCCGTCCCCGCCCTCCACGAGCTTGGCGAGCGTGAGGCGGCTGGTGCACGTGACGGTGTTGGTGACCGTGGCGGTGTTGCTCCCGGTCACGAGGGTGGGTGAGTACGGCAGCGGCTCCGAGATATCGGTGCCGTTGAATTCGGTCACCGCGGTCGAGTCGAGCGTGCACTGGGTGAGGATCACCGTCGTCTGCTCGCCGATCCTGGGGGTCTGGCCCGTCTGGAGACCGGTGCGCGGCACGCCCCACCCCTGGGGGGTCCCGGCGATCGACGCCGACGCGGAGAGCCCCTGCGGCTGGTCGCCGTCCGCGTAGGTCTGACCGTTGACGACCCATTCCTTGCTGAGCGTCAGCGAGGCGACGGGGTTCGGCGCCCGGTTGTAGACCGTGCACGTCACGGCGGCTGTCGGGTCGACGGGGACCGTGAACCCTGCCTCCCCGCTGTTCGTCACCGCGATGGGGTCGCCGGTCGCGATGTTCGTGCAGACCGCGTTGTCGCCGTCCACCGGTTGGAGGGTGTAGCCGCCCTGCGGTGTCTCGGTGATGCCGAGCACGCCCGAGGAGGTCGACGAGGGATACGAGAGGTCGAAGTTCGCGGCGCCCGTATCGGAATCCGTGGTCGCGGTCGTCGGCGGGACGATGCTGACGTCCCCGTCCTGCACCTCCGCGGTGAGCTGCCACCCGCCTGCCGGCTCGGCACCCTCGATCGACCCTGCCGGTGCGCTCGAGGGGATCACCTGCTTGATGACCGAGACCGACCCCTCGCAGCTGCCCAGGGCGAGATCGCGCAGCTGGTTCCCCGCTTCCTGGTAGTCGTCGGTCTGGTAGTAGTCCGTCCCCGCGAGCTCTCCGGAGATGGCCCGCAGGTTGAGGCCGCTGCCGGCGTTCTCGATCCCGTCCCCGACACCGAAGGCCACCAGGTGGGTCCCCTTGGCCTTCACCGCGTTGGCGCTGAAGACGCCGTTCTCGACCTCGCGCAGGCGCGTGAAGTTCCCCGGACCCTCCTGGTTGCCGTAGAAGGTCGGGTTGCCGTCGGTCAGGACGACCGCGACGTCGTACGTGTTGGCGTCGGCCGCCACCTGATAGATCCCCCGGTCCCAGTTGGTGCCGCCGCCCGCGGTGTAGGAGTTGATCCGGTTCTTCACGCCTTGGGCGCTCGTGGCGGTCGACACCGGCGTGAGCGCAAGGTTCGGGTTGCCCGTCGCCGGCGCGAGAGAGCTGAACGTGAAGAGTCCGACGTTCGAAGGTGTGCCGGTCAGCGAATCCACCAGCTGGTTCGCCGCGGCCTTGAGCTGCGAGAGATTACCGGCGACGGAGCCGGAGAGGTCGAGCACGAGAGCCACGTCGATCCCGCACTGTGCGGGGAAGATCGGGTTGACACGAGAGCTCTGCCAGATGCCGCCCGAGGCCGCGCTGTTCGTGTTGCCCGTGCCGAGCATGAACGACCCCTGCGACGTGTAGGTCGTACCGGCCCGGAGCTGGGTCCCGGTCCGGAAGTCGTACGGCGTGATGGTCCCGCCGACGCTCCCGGTCCCGAGCTCCGGGTTCTGGTACCAGTCTGTCGGCGCTCCGTCCTGGACCACCCAGAACCGGCGGTCGCGGTTCGCCCCGCCCAGCTGCGTGCTCGGCACGACGAACGAGCAGTCGCCGTCGGCGTCGGACACGCACGTCGCCCATGCGTCGGCGACCGGGGTCGTAGGCGCGCTGCCGCCGTCGTAGAGCCGGAGGGTGACCCCGGCCAACGGCCCGATCGCGACCAGACTGGTGCGGTCGTCGCCCACCTTGACCGTGATGACCGCGTTGTTGCCGGTCGCCGGAGGAACCAGGAACGGTGTGCTGCCGGGATCCTCGGCCTCGACCGGCGTCTCGGATGAGGTGGCCTCCGGGGTGGGAGCCTCCTGCACCTCGGCCCCGCCCGGCGCGTCCGTCGTCCCGGCCGGGCCGGGCTCCGTCGGCGGCGTGACTGGTTCGCCGCCGGGCGCCGGGCTGTCCGTGGCGGGCGGCTGACCACCGGGGTCCGGGTCCGGGTCCGCAGGGTCTGCGGGTTCGGTCGGTGCCTGGGTCCACTCCGGTGCGGGGGTCGGGTCCGTCGCAGCGCTCGCGCTGCTCGACTCCGCCGCGGGTGCCGGGTCCGCCCCCGCAGGGGCCACCGCTCCGATCACGATCAGGGAAGCGACGGCCAGCGAGGCCGTGAGCCCCGACACCGTGTGCCGCTTCCTGGAGCTGGTCGAGTTCACGGTACGTACCTGTCGCATTGCTTCCCCCTGCGGCCGGACTGTCGTCTCCCACGAGCCAACTTCGCTCGCGCTTACCACACCGCCGATGGCGCGGCCTGCATTCAGAGTGACACCGCGTGTCGCGTCTGGCGACCTCTGGGGCGCGGCTCCGTGGTCGCACGGCGGGGACGTCGCGGAGCGCGATCGTGAATCGTGGTCGGGAGTCGTCGGCCGGGGAGCGGTCGGGGCCGACCTGCTGACGCTCCAGTTCTCTGGGGTCGTCGCGTCCGTGCCTAACGTGCCCGACGGACGCGCTCGACGTCCCAGACCGGCTCCGGCGCCTCGACGACCTCACCGTCCTCGCGGAACACGAGGAACCGGTCGAAGCCGCGGGCGAACCACCGGTCGTGCGTCACCGCGAGCACGGTGCCCTGGAAGGCCGCGAGCCCCGCCTCGAGCGCCTCCGCCGAGTGCAGGTCGAGGTTGTCCGTCGGCTCGTCGAGCAGGAGGAGCGTCGCGCCGTCGAGCTCGAGGAGCAGGATCTGGAAGCGCGCCTGCTGGCCACCGGAGAGCGTCTCGAAGCGCTGCTCGGCCTGGCCCACGAGCTCGTACCGGTCGAGCGCCCGGCTCGCGCCCTCGCGCCCCATGCCCGCCCGGTGCCCCTCGCCGCGGTGGAGGATCTCCAGCAGCGTGCGCCCGCGCAGCTCCGGGTGGTCGTGGTTCTGCGCGAACCACCCCGGCCGCACCCGCGACCCGAGCACGGCCCGGCCCGTGTGCGCCACGGGAGCGGGCGCCGCCGGGCCGCCGGCAACGTCGTCGGGCACGGTGCCCGGCTCGGGGTCGCTCCCGCCCGCGGCGAGGAGGCGCAGGAAGTGCGACTTCCCGGAGCCGTTCGAGCCGAGCACCGCGACGCGCTCGCCGAAGAACACCTCGACGTCGAACGGCTTCATGAGCCCCGTGAGCTCGAGCCGCTCGCACGTCACCGCGCGCTTGGCCGTCCGCCCGCCCGTGAGCCGCACGGTCACGTTCTGGTCGCGCGCGACCACCTCGGGACGCCCCGCCTCCTCGAACTTGCGCAGGCGCGTGCGCGCGGCCTGGTACCGGCTCGCGAGGCCGTCGTTGAACGCGGCCTTCGTCTTGAGCGTCCGCACGAGCTCCTGGAGCTTGGCGTGCTCCTCGTCCCAGCGGCGCGCGAGCTCGGCGAGCCGGTCGCGCCGGTCCGCACGGGCCTGGGCGTACGTCGCGAAGCCGCCGCCGTGCACCCACACCGTGCCGCCGCCCGGCGTCGGCTCGAGCGTCGCGACCTGGGTCGCGGTGCGCGACAGCAGCTCGCGGTCGTGGGACACGAAGAGGACCGTCTTGGACGACGCGACGAGCCGCTCCTCGAGCCAGCGCTTCGTCGGCACGTCGAGGTGGTTGTCCGGCTCGTCGAGCAGCAGGACCTCCTCCGGTCCGCGCAGCAGCGCCGTGAGCGCGAGCCGCTTCTGCTCGCCCCCGGACAGCGACCGCACGTCGCGCCACTGCGCCTTCTCGAACGGGACCGACAGCACCTCGTCGGTCACCTCGTCCCAGCCGGCCTCGGCGTCGTAGCCGCCCACGTCCGCCCAGTCCACGAGGGCCTGCGCGTAGCGGAGCTGGGCGGGCTCGTCGTCGACCGTCATGATGTCGTGCTCGGCGGCCGCGAGCTCGAGCGCCGCCTCGCGGACGGCGGTCGGCGCGAGCCCGACGAGCAGGTCGCGCACCGTGCGGTCGTCGTCGATGCGGCCCACGTCCTGGCGCATGACCCCGAGCCCGCCGCTGCGCACGACGGCGCCCCCGTGCGGTGCGACCTCGCCGGTGACGATGCGCAGCAGCGTCGACTTCCCGACGCCGTTGGGCCCCACGAGCGCGACGCGCGCGCCGTCCGCGACCCGCAGGTCGACGCCGTCGAGCAGGGTGCGCCCGTCGGGCAGGTGATACGTGACGTCGCTGAGGTCGAGGTGTCCCACCCCGTCATGGTCCCCGACGTCGGCCGCGCGGTCACGCGCTTTGCGCGCGCCCGCCCGGAGGGCTCAGCGCCGGCCGCCCCCGAGGAGACCGCCCAGCCCGCCCAGGAGGTCCCCGAGACCGCCCCCGGAGCCCGAGCCGCCGCCCAGCAGCCCGCCGAGGACGTCGCCCAGGCCGCCCCCGCCGGTCTGCGGAGCGCCCGACCGCTCGCCCGCGCCCTCCCCCGCCGCGGTGCCGGTGCCGGTCGGGGCGCCGCCCGACGACCCGGCGCCGCCGAGCTGCTTCGCGAGGAAGGCCAGCGCGATCGGCGCGAGCGCGGGCAGCACCTTCGCGAGCAGGTCCTTGCCGGTGCCCGTCGAGTCGGCGAGCTGCGCGACGACCGCCTGCTCGTTCTGCCCGAACACGTGCCCGACG
The DNA here is from genome assembly GCF_040546915.1 of Cellulosimicrobium sp. 4261. Lineage (NCBI taxonomy): Bacteria > Bacillati > Actinomycetota > Actinomycetes > Micrococcales > Promicromonosporaceae > Cellulosimicrobium > Cellulosimicrobium sp. 4261. Next base: position 145,070 of record NZ_JBEPOQ010000003.1, on the reverse strand, counting down.
ATCTTGCGGCCGTCGTCCGTGTCGACGTCGTCGAGGTCGACCCCGCCCTCGACGAGCGCGGGGTCGTGCTGCGCGACGGCCTCGCCGAGCGACGCCGCGCCCGCCGGGTCCTGGGCGTTCGCGCGCAGCCCGCCCAGCAGCGCGGGCAGCGCCGCGTCGACCGCGCGCTGCGCCGTCGCCTCGTCGACGCCGAGCCGACCGGCGAGCTGGTCGAGCGGGACGGTGGACAGGATGTCGTCGATGCCGGCCATGGGGTCGTCCTCCGGTTCGGGGGTGTTCCAGGGGTTGCGCGCCGGGGGGCGCGGTGCGGCCCCACCGTAGTCCCGGCGCGACGTCCTCGCAGGCACGAGCCTCCGGGGCTGCGTCCGTCCCCGCGAGGTGCCAGGGTGGAACGCATGAGCGAAGACACCACCGCCACGAGCCCCGACCCGGAGACGGGCGCCGAGGGCGACACCGACCAGCTCCAGCCCGAGGAGACGCTCCTCGACCGCGGCGTGGACGACGTGCTCGACGAGGGCTACTCCCCGCCCGAGCGCCCTCGCTCGAACCACTTCGGCGAGACGCCGTGGGAAGAGGTGCATGGCGAGACGCTCGACCAGCGCCTGGCCGAGGAGGAGCCGGAGGAGTGGGAGCGCGACCCGTCCGAGCGCCCCGACGAGACCCGCGCGGGCCGCCTCGTCGCGGACCCCGACGCCCTCGACGGGCGCCAGAACGACACGTACGCCGACGACGAGGGGATCTCCGGGGGCGCCGCCGGCGCCGAGGAGGCCGCCGTCCACGTCGTCGAGGAGCCCTGAGGTCGAGCAGCCCTGAGTTCGGGAGCACCGAGGACGAGCGACCGCCCGCGGCCGGCTCAGGCCGGCCCGCGGGGCGGCGCGTCCTCCCAGACGTCCTCCTCGTTCCGCACGGCGCGGATGCGGTCGGCCCGCGCCGCGAGCTCGGCGTCGGGCGGGTAGGTGACCTCCTCCAGCACGAGCCCGTGCGCGGGCACCACGCCCGCCCCCGCGTCCCGGCGCCGGCTCGCGAGGAGCTCGGCGGGCCAGCCCACGCCGCGCCGCCCCTCCCCGACGGCGAGCGACGCGCCGACGAGCGCGCGCACCATGTTGTGGCAGAACGCGTCCGCGCGGACGTGCGCCACGACGAGACCCGCGTCGGGCCCGTCCGTCGGGCGCGACCACGACAGGTGCTGCAGCTCCCGGATCGTCGTCGCGCCGGGTCGTGGCTTGCAGAACGCGGCGAAGTCCCGCACCCCGAGCAGCGGCCGCACGGCCGCGTCCATCGCCGCGACGTCGAGCGGCCGCCGGTTCCACAGCACCCACTCCCGGCGCAGCGGGTCGCGCTGCGCCGGGTCGTCCGCCACGCGGTAGGTGTACGCGCGGTGCAGTGCGGAGAAGCGGGCGTCGAACCCGACCGGTGCCCGCGTCGCACGGTGCACGACGACGTCCCCCGGCAGCACGCCGCCCAGCCGCGCGACGAGCGCGTCCCCCGGCGCGCGGTCGGACCGGCCGGGCAGCGCCTCCCACTGCGCGCGCCCGAGGTCGACGTGGGCGACCTGGCCCCGCGCGTGCACGCCCGCGTCCGTGCGACCCGCGACCGTGAGCCGTGGAGCCGCGCCCCGCAGGATCGTCGCGAGCCCCTCCTCGATCGTCCCCTGCACCGTGCGCAGCGTCGGCTGCCGGGCCCAGCCGGCGAACGCCGTCCCCTGGTAGGCGAGGTCCAGGCGCACGCGCACGACGTCGTCCGGCCCGTCGGGGCGCGGGGGGTCGGGGGCCGGCGGGGCGGAGGGCGGGACGGCGGTCACGGGAGATCACCGTAGTCGCCCGCCCGTGCGCCGCGCGCGCCACCGTGCCTACGCTGCCGCCCATGACCGGCGACCCGCACGACGTCCGCACGCTCGCCGTCGACTGCGGCGGGGGCGGGATCAAGGCGAACGTGCTCGACGCGTCGGGCACCGCGCACGCCGCGGCCGTGCGCGTCCCCACGCCCTACCCCCTCCCGCCCGACCTCCTCGTCGAGACGGTCGCGGGCATCGCGGCCACGCTGCCTCCCGCGGACCGGGTCACGGTGGGCATGCCCGGGATGATCCGGCGCGGCGTCGTCGTGCACACGCCCCACTACGTGACGCGCAGCGGGCCGCGGTCGCGCGTGGACCCCGCGCTCGTCGAGGCGTGGACGAGCTTCGACGTCCGCGCCGCAGTCGAGCACCGGCTCGGCGTCCCGGCGCTCGTGCTCAACGACGCCGAGGTGCACGGCGCGGGCGTCGTCGCGGCGTCCGGGCTGGAGCTCGTGCTGACGCTGGGGACGGGGCTCGGCTCCGCGCTGTTCCACGGGGGCCGGCTCGCCCCGCACCTCGAGTGGTCGCGGGCACCCGTGCGTCGCGGCACCACGTACGACGAGTACGTCGGCGAGCCCGAGCGTCGTCGCCTCGGCGACGGGCTCTGGTCGCGGCGGGTCCTCGCGGTCGTCGAGGGCCTGCGGCCCGTGTTCTGGTGGGACCGCCTCTACCTGGGCGGGGGCAACTCGCGGCGGATCACGCCGAGCGTCCTCGACCGGCTCGGCGACGACGTCGTCGTGGTACCGAACTCGGCGGCGCTCGTCGGGGGCGCTCGCGCATGGGACCTCCCGCCCGCCTGACCCCTCAGCCACCTTCTCAGCGACGGGCCGTGCGGCGCTGGGGCGCCCCTTCGGCGGGGCGGGGACCCGGCGCGGCTCCCGCGGTGCGGAGTCCCGCCACGGGCTCGGAGGAGCCCGGCGCGGCGTCCGCTCCCCCGTCCCCGGGCGACGCGCCCGCGGCCAGCGTCCGGTGGGCGTCGAGCAGGACGCGGTTGAACGCCACCGGGGCGTCCAGGCTCACCAGGTGCCGCGCTCCCGGGACGACGACGAGCCGGGCCGAGGCCCCGCCCGCGCGCGCCGCGGCGAGGAACCCGCGCTCCCCGAGCCGGAAGTGGTCCCAGCGGCCGTTGACGAGCCAGACCGGCGAGTCCGCCGCCGCGAGAGCGCGGACCGGGTCGACCGCCCCCACCTCGCGCAGGATCGCGCTCATGACGTCGAGGGCGAACCCGCCCGCCGCGAGGTCGGCGCCGGCCTGGGGCGTCATCGCCCGGTCGACGAGCGCCTGGTTCAGCCCGGCGCCCCCGTCCGGGAGCCGCTCGATGCCGCGCGCGAGGACGAGCCAGCCGCCGCGCAGACGCGTCGACGGCGGCGTCGAGCACGCGGCGGCGACCAGCCCCACGACGCGCTCCGGGTGGCGCGCGCGCGTCTCGATCGCGACGTAGCCCCCGAGGGACAGCCCGACGACGAGCGCGCGTCCGCCGACCTCGTCGATCCCGGCCGCGACCGCCTCGACCGCGCCGTCGAGCGTGAACGCCTCGCCGCGCCGAACGCCGTGGCCCGGCAGGTCCACCGCGACGGCCTGCACCCCGGCGCGGTGCAGCGCCGCGAGCTGGTCGCGCCACATCGAGCGCGACGTGCGCGAGCCGTGCACGAGGACGACGGGCGGCCACGCCCCGGTCCCGGGAGACGCGTCGACGAAGGTCACGTCTCGACGGTAGGTCCTCCTCCACGCGAGATCGACCCGGAGGTCGCGCCGTCGACCTCCCGAGGGTCGATCTCCACCCTTCGGGCCGATCTCGGCGTTCACCGGGCGGCCCCGCCGTGCCCGACGGCGCCCCGTCCCCCGAACGCGGCAGGGCCCGGGACCGTGCGGTCCCGGGCCCTGCGCGACGAACCCCTGGCGGGCTCGGCGGGGAGAGGAGGCTCAGGCCTCCTTCTTCTCCTCCGCGGCGTCCTCGACGGGCGCGTCCTGGACGTCCTCGACGGGAGCGTCCTCGACGGCGGCGTCCTCGACGGGCGCGTCCTCGACCTTGTCGGCCTTCTTGGACGGCTTGTCGGCCTTCTTCTTGCTCGCCTTCTCGGCAGCCTTCTCCGCCTCGCGGACGACGGCCTGCTTCGGGCTGACGGGCTCGGTCACGAGCTCGATCACCGCGAGGGGCGCGTTGTCGCCCTTGCGCGTGCCGACCTTCGTGATGCGCGTGTAGCCACCCTCACGCTCCGCCATCTGCGGGGCGATCTCGGTGAACAGCGTGTGCACCACGGACTTGTCGCGGACGACGCGCAGGACGCGACGGCGCGCGTGCAGGTCGCCGCGCTTGGCGAACGTGATGAGGCGCTCGGCCACCGGGCGCAGGCGCTTCGCCTTGGTCTCGGTGGTCGTGATGCGGCCGTGCTCGAAGAGCTGGGTGGACAGGTTCGCGAGCATCAGGCGCTCGTGAGCCGGTCCGCTGCCGAGCCGGGGGCCCTTGGCGGGGGTAGGCATGGGATGTGCTCCTTGGGAAGTGATCGCGCCGCAGGTGCGGACCCGGACGCGCTGAGGTGTCTAGAGCCGCAGGCTCAGTACTGCTGCTCGGTGTCCGAGAACGTCGCCTCGTCGTCGTCGCCCTCGTAGTACGCGGCGGCCGACGGGTCGAAGTCGAGCGGCGAGTCCTTGAGGGACAGGCCGAGCTCGGCGAGCTTCTCCTTCACCTCGTTGATGGACTTCGCACCGAAGTTGCGGATGTCCAGCAGGTCCGCCTCGCTGCGTGCGACGAGCTCGCCCACCTGGTGGATGCCCTCGCGCTTGAGGCAGTTGTACGAGCGGATCGTGAGGTTGAGCTCCTCGATCGGCAGCGCCAGGTCCGCGGCCAGGGCCGCGTCCGTCGGCGACGGACCGATCTCGATGCCCTCGGCCTCGACGTTGAGCTCGCGGGCGAGGCCGAAGAGCTCCACCAGCGTCTTGCCGGCCGACGCGAGCGCGTCGCGCGGCGAGATCGCCGGCTTCGTCTCGACGTCCACGACCAGCTTGTCGAAGTCCGTGCGCTGCTCGACACGCGTCGCCTCGACCTTGTAGGTCACCTTGAGGACCGGCGAGTAGATCGAGTCGACCGGGATCCGGCCGATCTCGGCGTCGAACGACTTGTTCTGCGAGGCCGAGACGTAGCCACGGCCGCGCTCGACGGTCAGCTCGATCTCGAGCTTGCCCTTGTCGTTGAGCGTGGCGATGTGCAGCTCGGGGTTGTGGACCTCCACACCCGCGGGCGGGACGATGTCCGCCGCGGTGACCGCACCAGCACCCTGCTTGCGCAGGTACATCACGACGGGCTCGTCGTTCTCCGAGGAGACGACGAGGTTCTTGATGTTGAGGATGACCTCGGTCACGTCCTCCTTCACACCCGGCACGGTGGTGAACTCGTGGAGCACACCGTCGATGCGGATGGAGGTGACCGCCGCGCCCGGGATGGACGACAGCAGCGTGCGACGCAGCGAGTTGCCGAGCGTGTAGCCGAAGCCGGGCTCCAGCGGCTCGATGGAGAAGCGCGAACGGTTCTCCGAGATGACCTCTTCGGTCAAGGTGGGGCGCTGTGCGATCAGCACTGGTGGTTTCCTTTCGGTGAGCGTCCGCCATATGACGCTGCACGGTTCAAGGCGAGGTGCGTGCCTGCGGCACGCGGCCCCGGCCGGGACTCTGTCCACCCGGCCGGGAAGGGTGCGTCGACCCCGTCAGGAGGCGGCTGCCCCGTGACGGGCGCCGTCGACGGGCTCGGCCGGTCGAAGACCGGGCGGCCCGTCGACGGCACGCCGACGACGAGGGTCAGACGCGACGGCGCTTGGGCGGCCGGCACCCGTTGTGCGCCTGCGGCGTCACGTCCTGGATCGAGCCGACCTCGAGGCCGGCCGACTGCAGCGAGCGGATCGCCGTCTCACGACCCGAGCCCGGGCCCTTGACGAAGACGTCGACCTTCTTCATGCCGTGCTCCTGCGCCTTGCGGGCAGCGGCCTCGGCCGCGAGGCCGGCGGCGAAGGGGGTCGACTTGCGGGAGCCCTTGAAGCCGACGTCGCCGCCGGAGGCCCACGCGATCACGGCGCCCGACGGGTCCGTGATCGACACGATCGTGTTGTTGAACGTGCTCTTGATGTGCGCCTGGCCGGCGGGGACGTTCTTCTTGTCCTTGCGACGAGGCTTGCGCCCAGCGGCGGCGCGAGTCTTGGGAGGCATGTCCTTCTTCTCTCCTGGTCTGAGGTGGTCTGACCGCGGGGATCTCTACCCGGCACGGCACGGACCATGAGGTCCGGGTCAGTGCGCGAGCAGGGCCCGCCCTGCGGACTGGCTCAGCGGGCCTTCTTCTTGCCGGCCACGGTGCGCTTCGGTCCCTTGCGCGTACGCGCGTTGGTCTTCGTGCGCTGGCCGCGCACGGGCAGGCCGCGGCGGTGACGCAGGCCCTGGTAGGTGCCGATCTCGACCTTGCGGCGGATGTCGGCGGCCACCTCACGACGGAGGTCACCCTCGAGCTTGTAGTTGCCCTCGAGGTAGTCGCGGAGCGCGACGAGCTCGGCGTCGCCGAGGTCCTTGACGCGGGCGTCCGGGCTGATGCCGGTAGCGGCCAGCGTCTGCTGGGCGCGGGTACGGCCGACGCCGTAGATGTAGGTGAGCGCGACCTCGAGCCGCTTGTCGCGGGGGAGGTCGACGCCGATGAGACGTGCCATGTGCCTTTCGGCTCCTCGTGCTTCGTCGGAGGTCTGTCGCACCGCCCTCCCACGGGGAGCTCCGTGGGCCCCGGCCTCCGAGCCGGGGGTTCCCCTGCCTGTGGCGCTCTCCTCCCGGACTCGCGTCCGGGGTGCCGAGCAGGTTCGTGGTGGTGCGCTGGTGGCCGGCCGTCGTCGTGACGGGCGGCCTGGTGATCGCGGTCCCGGAGGACCGTCACCCGTGGCGCAGGTGAGGGCTCAGCCCTGGCGCTGCTTGTGCCGCAGGTTCTCGCAGATCACCATGACGCGACCGTGCCGGCGGATCACCTTGCACTTGTCGCAGATCTTCTTGACGCTGGGCTTGACCTTCATCTTCGTTCCCTCAGTGGTGCCCCGCTCCGGGCGCGACCGACGAGCGGCCCCGGTGGTCCCGGGTGCGAGGCGGGTGAGTGGGTGGACGCGTGACGACTACTTGTAGCGGTAGACGATGCGGCCGCGGGACAGGTCGTACGGGCTCAGCTCGACCACGACCCGGTCCTCGGGGAGGATCCGGATGTAGTGCTGGCGCATCTTGCCCGAGATGTGCGCGAGAACCTTGTGCCCGTTGGCCAGCTCCACGCGGAACATCGCGTTCGGCAGGGCCTCGACCACGCTGCCCTCGATCTCGATGACACCGTCCTTCTTTGCCATGTCCTCCGCTAACTCTCGTCTGAACTGCTAGGACTCCCGCGCACGCCCGACCCGAGGGTCGTCCGATCGTGGGAGGTGCGTGGAGCCGCGTGCGGGGGTCGGTCGCCCGGGTCCCGAGGGACGGGGGCCGGATGAACGACGTGCACGGACTACACCCGACGGACCATCCTACGGCATCCGGCAAGAGACGGGAAACCGTGGCGGGGACGAACGCGGTGCGACGCGTCACTCCCCCGTCGCACGACGGGTGCCGTCGGGCGCTGCCGGACGGGAGCGAGCCGGGCCGCGACGGGCCGGTGCGCGGTCAGGCCGCGAGCGGTGCGACGCGGACGCCGAGCTCCGCGAGCTCCGCGGCGCCGCCGTCGGGCGCGGTGAGCACCCAGATGCCCTCGTCGAGGATCGCGACGCTGTGCTCCCAGTGCGCGGCGCGCGTGCCGTCGTCCGTCACGACCGTCCAGTCGTCCTCGCACACCTCGGTGAACCGCTCGCCCCGCGTGAGCATCGGCTCGATCGCGAGGCACATGCCCGGGCGCAGCCGCGGGCCCTTGTCACGTGTGCGGTAGTTCGGGACGTCCGGGGGCTGGTGCATCGCCGACCCGATCCCGTGGCCGACGTAGTCCTCGACGATGCCGTAGGTCACGCCGTCCGACTCCCCCGAGGCGCGCACCGAGTCCTCGATGGCGGCCCCGACGTCGCACAGCCGCTCGCTCGTCGCGAGGGCGGCGATGCCCGCCCACATGGCGCGACGCGTCGCCTCGACCAGCGCCTCGTCGTGCGGGTCGCCCTCGCCGAGGACGAACGAGACCGCCGAGTCGCCGTGCCAGCCGTCGACGACGGCCCCGCAGTCGACGGAGACGACGTCCCCCGGGCGCAGCTCGCGCGGGCCCGGGATGCCGTGGACGACCTCGTCGTTGACCGACACGCACAGCGAGGCCGGGTACCCCTCGTACCCGAGGAACGACGGCGTCGCCCCGGCGTCGGCGATGACCGCCGCGGCGAGCGCGTCGAGGTCCGCCGTCGTCATGCCCGGGCGGACGGCGTCGCGCACCGTCCCGAGCGCACGCGCCACCACGAGGCCGGCGCTGCGCATCGACCGGACCTGGTCGTGCGTCTTGTACTCGATGCGCTCGCGACCGAACACCCTGCTGCTCCTCAGTACCGACGGACGGACGGACGCGCGCTCAGCCGACGAGCGCGGTCAGCGCCGACACGATGCGGCCGGTGACCTCGTCGATGTCGCCGATGCCGTCGACGCGGACCAGCAGACCGCGGTCGGCGTAGGCGGAGGTGAGCGGCGCCGTCTGCTCGGCGTAGATGTCGAGGCGGCGCGCGATGGCCTCCTCCGTGTCGTCCTCGCGACCCTCGATCTCCGCGCGCTTCGCGAGGCGGCCGAGCAGCTCGTCGCGGTCCGCCGTGAGCTCCACGACGCCGTCGAGCGCGACCCCCAGGTCGGCGAGGATCGCGTCGAGCTCGACGACCTGGGCCGCGTTGCGCGGGTAGCCGTCGAGGATGAACCCCTGCGCGGCGTCGTCCTGCGCGAGACGGTCGCGGACCATCGCGTTCGTCACCGAGTCGGGGACGAGGTCGCCCTTCGCGGTGTACTCCTGCGCGAGGCGACCGAGCTCCGTGCCGCCCTTGATGTTCGCCCGGAAGATGTCGCCGGTCGAGATCGCCGGGATGGACAGCCGCTCGGCGAGCCGGGCGGCCTGCGTCCCCTTGCCCGCTCCCTGCGGGCCCATGATGACGAGGCGCGCGGGGCGCGGTGCGGACTGGCCGTCGGTGGCGTTGCTCAACGGAGGAACCCTTCGTAGTGGCGCTGCTGCAGCTGGGAGTTGATCTGCTTGACCGTCTCCAGGCCGACGCCGACGACGATGATGATCGAGGAGCCACCGAACGGGATGTTCGTGCTCACGCCGAGCCCGATGAGGACCAGCGTCGGCAGCAGTGCGACGAGCGCGAGGTAGATGGCACCCGCGGAGGTGATGCGGGTGATGACGTAGTCGAGGTACTCGGCGGTGGGCCGGCCGGCGCGGATGCCCGGGATGAAGCCGCCGTACTTCTTCATGTTGTCCGCGACCTCGTCCGGGTTGAACGTGATCGACGTGTAGAAGAAGCAGAAGAACAGGATCATCAGCACGTACAGCAGGATGTGCAGCGGCGCGGCCGGGTCGGCCAGGTTCGTGCTGATCCAGATCACCCAGTCGGCGCTCTGGTCGCCGAACTGCGCGATGAGGCCCGGGACCGCGAGCAGCGAGGCCGCGAAGATCACCGGGATGACGCCCGCCATGTTGATCTTGATCGGGATGTAGGTGCTCGAGCCGCCGTACATGCGGCGCCCGACCATGCGCTTGGCGTACTGCACCGGCACCCGGCGCTGCGACTGCTCGACGAACACGACCAGCCCGATGACGAGCACGATGACCGCGATCATGATGATGAAGTTCGTCGCGCCGTTCGCGCCGCCGGCGATCGACCACAGGGCGGTCGGGAAGCTCGCGGCGATCGACGTGAAGATGAGCAGCGACATGCCGTTGCCGACGCCGCGCTCCGTGATGAGCTCGCCGAGCCACATGATGAGGCCGGTGCCCGCGGTCATGGTGATCACCATGAGGGCCATCGTGACGAAGCTGGCGTCCGGGATGACGTCGACGGAGCAGCCCTGGAAGAGCAGGCCGTTGCGCGCCGTCGTGATGACGGTCGTCGACTGGAGGATGGCGAGCGCGATCGTCAGGTAGCGCGTGTACTGCGTCAGCTTCGACTGGCCCGACTGGCCCTCCTTGTGGAGCGCCTCGAAGCGAGGGATCACGACGCGCAGCAGCTGGACGATGATGCTCGCGGTGATGTACGGCATGATGCCGAGCGCGAAGATCGACAGCTGGAGCAGCGCGCCGCCGCTGAAGAGGTTGACCAGGCTGAGCAGGTCGTTGCCGTCGGCGGTCTCCGCGATGCACTGCTGCACGTTGGGGTAGTCCACGCCGGGCGTGGGGATGAACGACCCCACCCGGAAGATCGCCATGATCGCGATCGTGAACAGCAGCTTGCGCCGCAGGTCGGGCGTCCGGAAAGCCCGGGCGAATGCGCTGAGCACCTATCCTCCTGGCCCGCCGAGGCGGGATGTCGTGTCGCCGGGAGGCCCGGCGAGGTGTGACGCACGGCACGGGCGCCAAGAGGCACCCTAGCCGTAGCGCCGCGTCGAACGGCAAGTCGGTCCCGATCACCGGACGGGCCGGCCGTGGACCTGGGAGTGACGGCGGTCACCCCCGGGGTGCGGGGAGACAGCCGTCGGAGAGTCTAGACCGTGGTGCGCTGCCGGACGGACCACGGGTCGTGCAGGGAGACGGCCCCAGACGCGGACAGGGCCGACGGCGCGTACGCGCCACCGGCCCTGTCCAGGGGTGTCAGTCCTCCGAGACCGAACCGCCGGCCGCGAGGATCTTCTCGCGCGCCGCGCCCGAGAGGGCGTCGACCGCGACCTCGAGCTTGACGGTGATCTCACCCGTGCCGAGCACCTTGACGAGCTGGCCCTTGCGGACCGCGCCCTTCGCGACGAGGTCCTCGACGGTGACCTGGCCACCCTCGGGGTACAGCGCCGCGAGCTTGTCCAGGTTCACGACCTGGTACTCGGTGCGGAACGGGTTCTTGAAGCCGCGCAGCTTCGGGAGGCGCATGTGCAGAGGCATCTGCCCACCCTCGAAGCGCTCGGGAACCTGGTAACGAGCCTTCGTACCCTTGGTACCGCGGCCCGCCGTCTTACCCTTCGACGCCTCACCACGACCCACGCGGGTCTTGGCCTTCTTGGCGCCGGGAGCCGGACGCAGGTGGTGGACCTTGAGCGTGCCGCCGGCACCCTCGGTCTGCGCGGGGGTCTGCTCGGCCTTCGCCGGAGCCGACGCCTTCGCAGCGGTCTTCTTCTTCGGAGCCTCGGCGGTCTCCTTGGTGGCCTTCTCAGCCATGGTCACTCGACCTCCTCAACGGTGACGAGGTGCGCCACCGTCGCGACCATGCCGCGGATCTCCGGGCGGTCCTCCTTCACGGCGGTGTCGCCGATCCGCTTGAGGCCCAGAGTGCGCAGCGTGTCGCGCTGGTTCTGCTTGCCGCCGATGGCGGACTTCGTCTGGGTCACCTTGAGCCTGGCCATCAGGCGTTCACCCCCGCAGCACGGGCACGCAGGAGCGCGGCCGGGGCCACGTCCTCGAGCGGGAGACCACGGCGCGCGGCGACAGCCTCAGGCTGCTCCAGGTTGCGCAGTGCCTCGACGGTCGCGTGCACGATGTTGATCGCGTTGGACGAGCCGAGCGACTTGCTCAGCACGTCGTGGATGCCCGCGCACTCCAGCACGGCGCGCACCGGACCACCGGCGATCACACCGGTACCCGGAGCGGCCGGACGGAGGAACACGACGCCGGCGGCGGCCTCACCCTGGATGGGGTGCGGGATGGTGCCCTGGATGCGCGGGACCTTGAAGAAGTTCTTCTTGGCCTCCTCGACACCCTTGGCGATCGCCGCGGGCACCTCCTTCGCCTTGCCGTAGCCGACGCCGACGGTGCCGTCGCCGTCGCCCACCACGACCAGCGCGGTGAAGCTGAAGCGGCGGCCGCCCTTGACGACCTTGGAGACGCGGTTGATGGTGACGACGCGCTCGACGAAGGCGTTCTTCTCGGCTGCGTCGCCACGGCGACCGTCGCGACGGTCACCGCGACGGTCGTCGCGGCGCCCCCCGCGCGCGTTCTGGTCGCTCGACTCGTTGGCGGCACCCGTGGGGGCGCCGGTGTTGCTGCGCTGCCCTGCAGCCATCAGAGAATCCTTTGCTTCCGTGTGGGGATGGTCGGCGTCGTCACAGGGACAGACCGCCCTCGCGAGCGCCGTCGGCGACCGCAGCGACCCGACCGTGGTACTTGTTGCCACCACGGTCGAAGACGACGGAGTCGACGCCCTTGGCCTTCGCACGCTCGGCGACGAGCTCGCCGACCTTGCGGGCCTTGGCGCTCTTGTCGCCGTCGAGCGCACGCAGGTCCGCCTCGAGCGACGAGGCCGACGCGAGCGTCTGACCGATCGTGTCGTCCACGACCTGAGCCGTGATGTGACGCGTGGAACGCGTCACCACGAGGCGCGGACGACCGGCGGTCCCCTTGATCTTCTTGCGCAGGCGCAGGTGCCGGCGCTGACGCGCGACGGCCTTGCCCTTGCCGAGAACCTTCAGAGCCATCGTTACTTACCAGCCTTTCCAGCCTTGCGGCGGACGACCTCGCCGGCGTAACGCACACCCTTGCCCTTGTACGGCTCGGGCTTGCGGATCTTGCGGATGTTCGCTGCGATCTCGCCGACCTGCTGCTTGTCGATGCCGGAGACCGAGAACTTCGTCGGGCTCTCGACCGCGAACGTGATGCCCGCGGGCGGCGTCACGACGACCGGGTGGCTGAAGCCGAGGGCGAACTCGAGGTCCGAGCCCTTGGCCGTCACGCGGTAGCCGGTGCCGACGATCTCGAGCTTCTTCTCGTAGCCCTGCGTCACGCCCTGGACGAGGTTCGCCAGGAGGGTGCGGGTCAGGCCGTGCAGCGCGCGGGACTCGCGCTCGTCGTTCGGGCGCGACACCACGAGGGTGCCGTCCTCCTGAGCGACCTGGATGGGGGCGGGCACGTGGTGCTCGAGCGAGCCCTTGGGGCCCTTCACGGTCACGAGCGCGCCGCTGATGGTGACGTCCACTCCGGCGGGAACCGGAACGGGGATCTTGCCGATTCGAGACATGGCGTATCTCCTTTCCGGGTTACCAGACGTAGGCGAGGACTTCGCCGCCCACGCCCTTCGTGGCGGCCTGCTTGTCGGTGAGCAGGCCGGAGGACGTGGACAGGATCGCCACGCCCAGGCCGCCGAGAACCTTCGGCAGCTCGGTGGACTTGACGTACTTGCGCAGGCCGGGCTTCGACACGCGGCGCACGCCGGCGAGGCTGCGCTCACGGTTCGGGCCGAACTTGAGCTGGATGGTGAGGTTCTTGCCCACCGTCGCGTCCTCGACGCTCCAGCCGGAGATGTAGCCCTCGGCCTGGAGGATCTCGGCAATGTGCGACTTCAGCTTCGAGTACGGCATGGTCACCGTCTCGTGGTAAGCCGAGTTCGCGTTCCGCAGACGCGTCAGCATGTCTGCGATCGGGTCGGTCATCGTCATCGGGCTCTAGCCCTTCCTCGACGTGGTATCCGGGCGGGGCGCGTCGAGCGACGCGCTCCGCCAGGACCTACGACGTAGTTGTTACCAGCTGCTCTTGGTGACGCCCGGAAGCTCACCACGGTGGGCCATCTCGCGCACGCAGATGCGGCACAGGCCGAACTTGCGGTACACCGAGTGCGGGCGACCGCACTTCTGGCACCGGGTGTAGGCGCGGACCGCGAACTTCGGCTTGGCGGCCGCCTTGTTGATCAGGGCCTTCTTCGCCATGTCAGTTCTCCTTGAAGGGGAAGCCGAGACGGCGCAGCAGGGAGCGGCCCTCGTCATCGGTCGTCGCCGTGGTCACGATCGTGATGTCCATACCGCGGACACGGTCGATCTTGTCCTGGTCGATCTCGTGGAACATCGACTGCTCCGTGAGACCGAACGTGTAGTTGCCGTGCCCGTCGAACTGCTTGGGCGACAGGCCGCGGAAGTCGCGGATGCGCGGCAGGGCGATCGACAGCAGGCGGTCCAGGAACTCCCACATGCGGTCGCCGCGCAGCGTGACGTGCGCGCCGATCGGCATGCCCTCGCGCAGCTTGAACTGCGCGATGGACTTGCGGGCCTTGGTCACCTGCGGCTTCTGGCCGGTGATCGCGGACAGGTCGCGGATGGCGCCCTCGATGAGCTTCGAGTCCTTGGCGGCGTCACCGACACCCATGTTCACGACGATCTTCGTGACGCGGGCGACCTGGTTGACGTTCTCGTGCCCGAACTCCTCGCGCAGACCGGCGACGATCTCCTCGCGGTAGCGCTGCTTCAGGCGGGGCACCTCGGGGGCGACGATCTCGGTGCTCATCAGATGTCCTTCCCGGAGCGCTTGGCGACACGCACGCGCACGGTGCGCTTGCGGCCGTCACGCTCGACCTCTTCGGTGCGGTACCCGACGCGGGTGCCCTTCTTGGTCTCCGGGTCGACGACCATCACGTTGCTGATGTGGATCGGGGCCTCGACGGTCTCGATCCCACCGGTCCGCGTGCCGCGCTGCGACTGGCCGACCTTGGTGTGCTTGGTGACGCGCTGGACACCCTCGACGATGACGCGGTCACGGTCGGTGAGCACCTCGAGGACGCGCCCCTGCTTGCCCTTGTCCTTGCCCGCGATGACGACGACGAGGTCGCCCTTCTTGATCTTGGCCATGGTCAGAGCACCTCCGGAGCCAGCGAGATGATCTTCATGAACCGCTTGTCGCGCAGCTCGCGCCCGACCGGGCCGAAGATGCGCGTGCCGCGCGGCTCGCCGTCGTTCTTGAGGATCACGGCGGCGTTCTCGTCGAACTTGATGTAGGAACCGTCCGGACGACGGCGCTCCTTGGCGGTACGGACGACGACGGCCTTGACCACGTCGCCCTTCTTCACGTTGCCGCCCGGGATCGCGTCCTTGACGGTTGCGACGATGACGTCGCCGATTCCGGCGTAGCGACGGCCCGAGCCACCGAGAACACGGATGCAGAGAATCTCCTTGGCACCCGTGTTGTCGGCGACACGAAGTCGCGACTCCTGCTGGATCATGTAATGAACTCCTGTCGTCGAGCCGGTTCTCGCCGAGGGCGAGCCTTGCCGAACGGATAGCTGTCAGTGCCGGGTCCCTCGCGGGTGAACCGGCCAGGAGCGGGGCGGAGGACCCGCCCGTCCTGTCCTCACTGGTTGCCGCACCGCGGTGCGGCACGAGAGCGGTCGTGACGAGCGAGCCGGGGCCCGCCCGTCACGACCGGTGGATCACTTGGCCTTCTCGAGGATCTCCGCGAGGCGCCACCGCTTGGTCGCGGACAGCGGGCGGGTCTCCATGATGAGCACCAGGTCGCCCACGCCGGCAGAGTTCTGCTCGTCGTGCGCCTTGACCTTGCTCGTGCGGCGGATGACCTTGCCGTAGAGCGGGTGCTTGACCCGGTCCTCGACCTCGACCACCACGGTCTTGTCCATCTTGTCGCTCACGACGTAGCCGCGGCGCGTCTTGCGGTGCGCGCGCTCCTCGGCTGCCTCGGGCGCGTTCGTTGCGTTCTCGCTCATTCCAGCCTCACTCACTCGGCGCTCGGCGCGGTACGGATGCCGAGCTCGCGCTCACGCAGGATCGTGTAGATCCGCGCGATGTCGCGGCGGACGGCCTTGAGGCGCCCGTGGCTCTCCAGCTGGCCGGTGGCCGACTGGAAACGGAGGTTGAAGAGCTCCTCCTTGACCTTCTTGAGCTCGGCGACGAGCGTCTCGTCGTCCATGGCGTCGAGGTCGACGGGGGCGAGCCCCTTCGTTCCGATTGCCATCAGTTGCCACCACCCTCGCGCACCACGAAACGGCACTTCATCGGGAGCTTGTGGATCGCGCGGCGCATGGCCTCACGAGCCAGGTCCTCCGGGACACCCGCCAGCTCGAAGACGATCCGGCCGGGCTTGACATTGGCGACCCACCACTCGGGCGAACCCTTACCGGAGCCCATGCGGGTCTCGGCAGGCTTCTTGGTCAGGGGACGGTCCGGGTAGATGTTGATCCAGACCTTGCCGCCACGCTTGATGTGGCGGGTCATCGCGATACGAGCAGCCTCGATCTGGCGGTTCGTCACGTACGCCGGCTCGAGAGCCTGGATGCCGTACTCGCCGAACGAGATCTGGGTGCCACCCTTCGCCGCGCCGGAGCGCGACGGGTGGTGCTGCTTGCGGTGCTTGAGCCTGCGCGGGATCAGCATGACTCAGGCCTCCGTTCCGGTCTCAGGGGCCTTCGCCTCCGCGGCGGGAGCAGCCTGCTCGGGCGCCGCCGGCGACTCGGACGCGGGGGTCCGCTCGGCCGAACGCTCGGGACGACGGCCGCCACCACGACGGTCGCCGCCGCGCTCACCGCGCGGGCCGCCACGGCCCTGGCGCGGAGCGGCCGTGGCCTGCTGCGCGGCGAACTCCTTCTCGGTGACGTCGCCCTTGTAGATCCACACCTTCACGCCGATGCGGCCGAACGTGGTGCGGGCCTCGAAGAAGCCGTAGTCGATGTACGCGCGCAGCGTGTGCAGCGGCACACGACCCTCGCGGTAGAACTCCGACCGGCTCATCTCCGCGCCACCGAGGCGGCCGGAGACCTGCACGCGGATGCCCTTCGCGCCGGCGCGCTGCGCGGACTGGATGCCCTTGCGCATGGCACGACGGAACGAGACGCGGCTCGCGAGCTGCTCGGCGATCCCCTGGGCGACGAGCTGCGCGTCCGTCTCGGCGTTCTTCACCTCGAGGATGTTGAGCTGCACCTGCTTGCCGGTGAGCTTCTCGAGCTCGCCGCGGATGCGGTCGGCCTCGGCGCCACGGCGACCGATGACGATGCCCGGGCGCGCCGTGTGGATGTCCACGCGGACGCGGTCACGGGTGCGCTCGATCTCGACCTTGGAGATGCCGGCGCGCTCGAGACCCGTGCTCATGAGCTTGCGGATCTGGACGTCCTCGCGGACGTAGTCGCGGTACCGCTGTCCGGGCTTGGTGCTGTCGGCGAACCAGCGCGACCGGTGGTCGGTGGTGATGCCGAGGCGGTACCCGTGCGGGTGAACCTTCTGTCCCACTATCGGGCACTTCCCTTCGTGTTCTCACGCGGAGCGACGACCACGGTGATGTGGCTGGTGCGCTTGAGGATGCGGTTCGCACGGCCCTGGGCCCGGGGGCGGAAACGCTTGAGGGTCGGGCCCTCGTCGACGAACGCCTCACGCACGACGAGCTCCTGCTCCTCGAACGCTTCGCTCGCGCGGTCCGCCTTCACCCGGGCGTTGGCGATGGCGCTCTCCACGACCTTGCGGACGGGCTCGCTCGCCGCCTGCGGTGCGAACTTCAGCACCGCGACGGCCTCGGAGGCCTGCTTGCCACGGATGAGGTCCACGACGCGCCGGGCCTTCTGGGGCGTGACACGGACGAACCGCGCCTGCGCCTTGGCTTCCATTGCTGTCCTGCCTTCTTGTCTCTTGACCGTCCAGGTCGTCACCAGACTGACCCGGGGGTCAGCGGCGACGACCCTTCTTGTCGTCCTTCACGTGGCCGCGGAAGGTCCGCGTGGGAGCGAACTCGCCGAGCTTGTGGCCGACCATCGACTCGGTGACGAACACCGGCGTGTGCTTGCGACCGTCGTGCACGGCGAACGTGTGACCGAGGAAGTCGGGCGTGATGACCGACCGACGGGACCAGGTCTTGATGACGTTCTTGGTCCCCTTCTCGTTCTGAGCGTCCACCTTCTTCTGCAGGTGGTCGTCGACGAAGGGGCCCTTCTTCAGGCTACGAGGCATGTCTCCAGGCTCCTATCAGCGCTTCTTGCCGGTACGGCGACGACGCACGATCAGCTTGTCGCTCGGCTTGTTGGGACGGCGGGTACGACCCTCCGGCTGGCCCCACGGGCTCACCGGGTGGCGACCACCGGAGGTCTTGCCCTCACCACCACCGTGCGGGTGGTCGATCGGGTTCATGGCGACACCGCGGACGGTCGGGCGCTTGCCCTTCCAGCGCATGCGGCCGGCCTTGCCCCAGTTGATGTTCGACTGCTCGGCGTTGCCGACCTCGCCGACCGTCGCGCGGCAGCGCAGGTCGACGTTGCGGATCTCGCCGGAGGGCATGCGCAGCTGCGCGTACGGCCCGTCCTTGGCGACGAGCTGCACGGACGCACCGGCCGAACGGGCGATCTTCGCGCCGCCACCGGGCTTGAGCTCGATGGCGTGGATGACCGTACCGGTCGGGATGTTGCGCAGCGGCAGGTTGTTGCCGGGCTTGATGTCCGCGCCCGCGCCCGCCTCGACGACGTCGCCCTGCTTGAGCTTCGCCGGCGCGACGATGTAACGCTTCTCGCCGTCCGCGTAGTGCAGGAGCGCGATGCGCGCGGTGCGGTTGGGGTCGTACTCGATGTGCGCGACCTTCGCCGGCACGCCGTCCTTGTCGTGACGACGGAAGTCGATCACGCGGTACGCACGCTTGTGGCCACCACCCTTGTGACGGGTGGTGATACGACCGGAGCTGTTGCGGCCGCCGCTCTTGGAGAGCGGGCGGACCAGAGACTTCTCCGGCTGCGAGCGCGTGATCTCGGCGAAGTCGGCGACGCTCGAGCCGCGGCGGCCGGGCGTCGTCGGCTTGTACTTACGGATTCCCATGGGGATCTGTCCTCAATCTGCTCTCGTCGGCTCAGCCGAAGATGTCGATCGTGCCCTCGCGGAGGGTGACGATCGCACGCTTGGTGTCCTTGCGCTTGCCCAGGCCGAAACGCGTGCGACGCGTCTTGCCCTTGCGGTTGATCGTGTTCACCGAGGCGACCTTGACCGAGAAGATCTGCTCGACGGCGATCTTGATCTCGGTCTTGTTGGCCCGCGGGTCGACGACGAACGTGTACTTGCCCTCGTCGAGCAGGCCGTAGCTCTTCTCGGAGACGACCGGCGCGAGGATCACGTCACGGGGGTCCTTGGTCACGGTGGTCACTTCGCGGCCTCCTCGGCAGCAGTCTCGTCCGCCTCGGTGGAGGTGGCGACGGCCTTCGCGGAGCGACCCGTGGCCGGGCCCGTCAGGAACGCGTCGAGCGCGCCCTGCGTGAAGACGACGTCGTCGGAGACGAGCACGTCGTAGGTGTTGAGCTGGTCGGCCACCAGGAGGTGGACCTGCTCGACGTTCCGCAGCGACTTGATCGTCAGCTCGTCACCACGCTCGGTGACGACGAGGACGTGCTTGCGCCCGGAGAGCTTGGCGAGCGTCGTGACGGCGGTCTTGGTCGACGGCAGGCCGTCGACGCCGAAGCCGGTCACCACGTGGACACGGCCGTTGCGGGCGCGGTCCGAGAGGGCACCGCGGAGGGCGGCGGCCTTCATCTTCTTGGGCGTCCGCTGGTCGTACGAGCGCGGCGTCGGGCCGTGGACGACGCCACCCCCGGCGAACTGCGGCGCACGGGTCGAACCCTGGCGGGCGCGGCCGGTGCCCTTCTGCTTGTACGGCTTGCGACCACCACCGCGGACCTCGCCGCGGGACTTGGTGTCGTGGGTGCCCTGGCGTGCAGCGGCACGCTGGGCGACGACGACCTGGTGGATCAGCGGGACGTTGAGCTCGACGTCGAACACCTCGGCGGGGAGCTCGGCGGTGCCGGCCTTCTTGCCCTTGGGGTCCAGCACGTCAACGGTCAGAGCGGACATGGGGTTCACGCTCCCTTCGCGGCGCTGCGCACGAGGACGACGCCGCCCTTGGGGCCGGGAACCGCGCCCTTGACGAGCAGCAGACCCTTCTCGGCGTCGACCGCGTGGACGGTCAGGTTCTGGGTGGTCTGACGGACGTTGCCCATCCGACCGGCCATGCGCAGGCCCTTGAAGACGCGCGACGGGGTCGAGGCCCCACCGATCGAGCCGGGCTTGCGGTGGTTACGGTGCGAGCCGTGGGAGGCACCCACGCCGGAGAAGCCGTGACGCTTCATGACACCGGCGGTGCCCTTGCCCTTGGTCGTGCCCACGACGTCGACCACGGCGCCGGCCTCGAAGGCCTCCGCGGTGATCTCCTGGCCGAGCGAGTACTCGGTGGCGTCGGTGGTGCGGACCTCGGCGACGTGACGACGCGGCGTGACGCCGGCCTTCTCGAAGTGGCCCTTGAGCGGCTTCGTGACCTTGCGCGGGTCGATCTGGCCGTAGGCGAGCTGCACGGCGGCGTAGCCGTCGGCGTCCGACGTGCGCACCTGCGTCACGACGTTCGTGCCGACCGCGACGACGGTCACGGGCACGAGGCGCCCGGCCTCGTCCCAGAGCTGCGTCATCCCGAGCTTCGTGCCGAGCACCGCGGTGACCGGGCGCGCGTTCTGCTGGGGGGTAGTCATGATGTCCTCCAGCCTCAGAGCTTGATCTCGATGTTCACGTCAGCCGGCAGGTCGAGACGCATGAGCGAGTCGACCGCCTTCGGCGTGGGATCGATGATGTCGATCAGCCGCTTGTGCGTGCGCATCTCGAAGTGCTCGCGGCTGTCCTTGTACTTGTGAGGCGACCGGATGACGCAGAAGACGTTCTTCTCCGTCGGCAGCGGCACCGGACCCACGACCGTTGCACCAGCGCGCGTCACCGTGTCGACGATCTTGCGCGCCGAGCTGTCGATGACCTCGTGGTCGTAGGACTTGAGCCGGATGCGGATCTTCTGTCCCGCCATGGCGTCGTCTGACTCTCTCTCTCGAACCGCTAGCTGTCCGACCCCCGCGCTCGGGCGTGTCGCGTAGTCGCGACGCACCTGGGCGCACACGCCGAGAGGCGCAGGGCCGTTGGATATGTGGACTCCCGCCGGGCTCCGTGCTGACGCACGGCTCCGCGAACCGGACCACAACGTTTGTGCGAGCCTGTCGGAACGTGTGTTCCGCGGGGTACTCGATCCATGGCGACACAGAGAGCTCAACCCGCAGACCCGGGAGATGTCCCGGGGTCCTGGCCCTCGGCGAGAGGACCGGTTCAACACACTGTTCGACACGTGAAAGAGCGCACCCGTAACAGGCAACCTGAACAGTCTGCCACACGAAGGTGCCGTCGTCCAAGTCGGGACGGCACGACGTCGCTGTGACGGTGACCGCAGGCCGAAGGCCCGGCCCCGCGGACGGGACCGGGCCTTCGACGAGATGCTGCGGAGGCAGCGTCAGATCACTTGAGGATCTTGGTGACGCGGCCCGAGCCGACGGTGCGGCCACCCTCACGGATGGCGAAGCCGAGGCCCTCCTCCATGGCGATCGGCTGGATCAGCTCGACCGTCATCTCGGTGTTGTCGCCGGGCATGACCATCTCGGTGCCCTCGGGCAGCGTGATGACGCCGGTGACGTCCGTCGTGCGGAAGTAGAACTGCGGACGGTAGTTCGAGTAGAACGGGTTGTGACGGCCGCCCTCGTCCTTGCCCAGGATGTAGACCTGCGCCTCGAACTGCGTGTGCGGGGTGATCGAGCCCGGCTTCACGACGACCTGGCCGCGCTCGACGTCCTCGCGCTTGATGCCGCGCAGGAGCAGACCGGTGTTGTCGCCGGCCTGAGCCTGGTCCATCTGCTTGTGGAACGTCTCGATGCCCGTGACCGTGGTCTTCTGGGGCGCGCGGATGCCGACGATCTCGACGTCCGAGTTGAGGTCGAGCGTGCCACGCTCCACCTTGCCGGTGACGACGGTGCCACGACCGGTGATCGTGAAGACGTCCTCGACGGGCATGAGGAACGGCTTGTCGAGCTCGCGGACGGGCTCGGGCACGTTCTCGTCCACGGCCTCCATGAGCTCGAGGATCTTCGCGGTCCACTCGGGGTCGCCCTCGAGCGCCTTGAGACCGGAGACGCGCACGACCGGCGCGTTGTCACCGTCGAACTCCTGCGAGGAGAGGAGCTCGCGCACCTCCATCTCGACGAGCTCGAGGATCTCCTCGTCGTCGACCATGTCGGACTTGTTGAGCGCGACGAGCAGGTACGGCACGCCGACCTGGCGGGCGAGCAGGACGTGCTCGCGCGTCTGGGCCATCGGGCCGTCGGTCGCGGCGACCACCAGGATCGCGCCGTCCATCTGGGCGGCACCGGTGATCATGTTCTTGATGTAGTCGGCGTGACCCGGGGCGTCGACGTGCGCGTAGTGGCGCTTCGGCGTCTCGTACTCGATGTGCGCGATGTTGATCGTGATACCGCGCTGCTTCTCCTCGGGAGCCGCGTCGATCTCGTCGAAGTTGCGCTGCGTGTTCGCCGGCAGGTCCGGGTACGTGTCCGCGAGCGTCTTCGAGATCGCCGCCGTGAGCGTCGTCTTACCGTGGTCGACGTGACCGATGGTGCCGACGTTGACGTGCGGCTTGGTCCGCTCGAACTTGGCCTTAGCCACTGGGGTCCTCCTGGGACTTGGGTAGATGTGCCGAACGTTGCGAATGTCGACCGAGAGATCCTACATCCGCGGGGCGTTGCGGTTTTCCTACAGGTTGATGGTTGTGCGGGTCTTCGACCTGTGGGGACTCACTCGCCCCGGGTCTTCTTGATGATCTCTTCGGCAACGTTCCGAGGAACCTCGGCGTAGTTGTCGAACTGCATCGAGTACACCGCACGACCCTGGGTCTTGGACCGGAGGTCACCGATGTACCCGAACATCTCTGACAACGGTACGTGGGCCCGGACGACCTTCACACCCGTCGCGTCCTCCATGGACTGGATCATTCCACGACGTGAGTTCAGGTCGCCGATGACGTCGCCCATGTACTCCTCGGGCGTACGCACCTCGACCGCCATCACCGGCTCCAGCAGAACCGGGTCCGCCCGCTTGACGCCCTCCTTGAGGACCATCGAGCCGGCGATCTTGAACGCCATCTCCGAGGAGTCGACCTCGTGGTAGGCGCCGTCGAGCAGGATCGCCTTCACCCCGACCAGCGGGAAGCCGGCGAGCACGCCGAGCTCCATCGCGGACTGGATGCCGGCGTCGACGCTGGGGATGTACTCGCGCGGGATGCGACCACCGGTGACCGCGTTGGAGAACTCGTAGAGCTCGCCCTCGGACGTGTCGAGCGGCTCGAAGGTCACCTGGACCTTCGCGAACTGCCCGGACCCACCGGTCTGCTTCTTGTGCGTGTACTCGATCTTCTCGGCCTTGCGGCGGATCGTCTCGCGGTACGCGACCTGCGGCTTGCCGACGTTCGCCTCGACCTTGAACTCGCGACGCATGCGGTCGACGAGGATGTCGAGGTGGAGCTCGCCCATGCCGCCGATGACGGTCTGGCCGGTCTCGTCGTCCAGCTTCACGCGGAAGGTCGGGTCCTCCTCGGCGAGCTTCTGGATCGCCGTGGAGAGCTTCTCCTGGTCGGCCTTCGTCTTCGGCTCGATCGCGACGTCGATGACGGGCTCGGGGAAGCTCATCGACTCGAGGATCACCGGGTTCGCCATGTCGCTCAGCGTGTCACCGGTCGTGGTGTCCTTGAGGCCGATGACCGCGTAGATGTGACCGGCGCTCGCCTCGTCGACCGGGTTCTCCTTGTTGGAGTGCATCTGGAAGATCTTGCCGACGCGCTCCTTCTTGCCCTTGGTCGAGTTCGCGACCTGCTGGCCGGGCTCGACACGACCGGAGTACACGCGGACGTAGGTGAGCTTGCCGAAGAACGGGTGCGCCGCGACCTTGAAGGCGAGCGCGGAGAACGGCTCCGAGGCGTCGGGGTGACGCTGGATGACCTTCTCCTCGTCCTTCGGGTCGTGACCGTCGATCGCCGGCACGTCGAGGGGCGACGGCAGGTAGTCGATGACCGCGTCGAGCATGGGCTGGACGCCCTTGTTCTTGAACGCGGAGCCGCACAGGACCGGGAACGCCTCGCCCGCGATGACGAGCTTGCGGATGCCGGCCTTGAGCTCGGCGATCGTCAGCTCCTCGCCACCGAGGTACTTCTCGAGCAGCTCCTCGTCGGCCTCGGCGACGGCCTCGACGAGCTCGCTGCGGTACTGCTGGGCCTTCTCGACCAGGTCCGCGGGGATCTCCTCGGTGTCGTACGCCTCGCCGAGCTGGGTCTCCCCGTGCCAGACGAGCGCCTTCATCTCGAGCAGGTCGACGACGCCGGTGAACTCGCTCTCGGCACCGATCGGGAGCTGGATGACCAGCGGCTTCGCCTTGAGGCGGTTGATGATCGTGTCGACGGTGAAGTAGAAGTCCGCGCCGAGCTTGTCCATCTTGTTGACGAAGCAGATGCGGGGGACGTTGTACTTGTCCGCCTGGCGCCACACCGTCTCCGACTGCGGCTCGACACCCTCCTTGCCGTCGAAGACGGCGACGGCGCCGTCGAGGACGCGCAGGGAGCGCTCGACCTCGACCGTGAAGTCGACGTGGCCGGGCGTGTCGATGATGTTGATCTGGTTCTTGTTCCAGTAGCACGAGACGGCGGCGGACGTGATCGTGATGCCGCGCTCCTTCTCCTGCTCCATCCAGTCGGTCGTGGACGCGCCGTCGTGCGTCTCGCCGAGCTTGTAGTTCACACCCGTGTAGAACAGGATGCGCTCGGTGGTCGTGGTCTTCCCGGCATCGATGTGGGCCATGATGCCGATGTTGCGGACCTTGCTCAGGTCGGTCAGCACGTCAAGTGCCACGGTCTGCTTCCCTCGTTAGATGGGTTGAGTCGGGGGCGCTGCTCGGACCGGGGTGACCGGCCTCGACCCGCCGACGGCCCCGGGGACGCTCCGGTCCCCGGGGCCCGTCGTGCGGACTACCAGCGGTAGTGGGCGAAGGCCTTGTTGGACTCCGCCATCTTGTGCATGTCCTCACGGCGCTTGACCGCGGCGCCGAGGCCGTTGCTCGCGTCGAGGATCTCGTTCATGAGGCGCTCCGTCATGGTCTTCTCGCGACGGGCGCGCGAGTAGTCCGTGAGCCAGCGCAGCGCGAGGGTCGTCGCACGCGCGGGGCGCACCTCGACCGGGACCTGGTAGGTCGCACCACCGACGCGGCGCGAGCGGACCTCGAGCGCCGGGCGGACGTTCTCGAGCGCGCGCTTGAGCACCACGACCGGGTCGCCGTCCGTCTTCGCCCGGACGCCCTCGAGGGCGCCGTAGACGATCGACTCGGCGGTGGACTTCTTGCCGTCGAGCAGCACCTTGTTGATGAGCTGCGTGACGACGGGAGACCCGTAGACCGGGTCGACGATGAGCGGCCGCTTCGGGGCCGGGCCCTTGCGAGGCATCAGCTCTTCTCCTTCTTGGCGCCGTAGCGGCTGCGGGCCTGCTTGCGGTTCTTCACGCCCTGCGTGTCGAGCGCGCCGCGCACGATCTTGTAGCGCACACCCGGGAGGTCCTTCACACGACCGCCGCGCACGAGCACGATGGAGTGCTCCTGGAGGTTGTGGCCGACGCCGGGGATGTAGGCCGTGACCTCGACCTGGGAGGAGAGCTTCACGCGAGCGACCTTGCGCAGCGCGGAGTTCGGCTTCTTCGGGGTGGTGGTGTACACGCGCGTGCACACACCGCGCCGCTGCGGGGAGCCCTTGAGGGCGGGAGTCTTGGACTTCCCCACCTTCGAGGTCCGCCCCTTGCGGACGAGCTGCTGGATCGTAGGCACTACGTCTCCGTGTCTTCTCGAGCTACCGGGGCTATCCCCGATGGTGGTCGTGCTGGCTGCTGGAGCCGATCGCACGAGGCACCCGCAGCGCGAGAGACGCTGCAGCAGCCACCTACCACCGGCTCGATGGTCCGTCTCCCGACCGTGGGCGCGACGGCGCCACCAGGACCGGGATCCGGAGTGCCCGGGCACTCACATCGGCCCGTCCGGAGACCGCCACGCGGCGGTGTGCGACGATCTCTCGCCCGCACCGTCCCGCCAGGGACATCACGGAGGGCCCGACGGCGCGGGCACGGTTTACCAGGTTACCTGCCACCCGGCAAGGAGTCAAAGGAGCAGGTCGCGACCGCGGACGCTCCCCCGGGCTGCGTCGTCGTCCCGCAGGAGGGACGACGACGGGTGCCCGCCGGCCGCCGCACACGAGGTGCGGCGGGCCGACGGGCACCCGTCGGGGGACGTCAGCGGTAGTCGCCGAAGTCCAGGTCCTCGAGCGGGATCGCCTCGCCGGAGCCCATGCCGAGCGCCGGGAAGTCGATCTCGTCGTAGCCGAAGCTCGGGTAGAGCTCCGTCTTCGCCTGCTCGGTCGGCTCGACCTGGACCTTGGTGTACCGCGGAAGACCGGTACCGGCCGGGATGAGCTTACCGATGATGACGTTCTCCTTGAGGCCGAGGAGCGGGTCACGACGACCGCTCATCGACGCCTCGGTGAGCACGCGCGTCGTCTCCTGGAACGACGCGGCCGAGAGCCACGAGTCCGTCGCGAGCGACGCCTTCGTGATGCCCATCAGCTCGGGACGGCCGGAGGCCGGCTGGCCACCCTCCGCCACCGCGCGACGGTTCGCGTCCTCGAAGCGGCCGCGCTCGGCGAGCTCGCCCGGCAGGAGGTGCGAGTCGCCCGAGTCGAGCACGGTCACGCGACGCAGCATCTGCCGAACGATGACCTCGATGTGCTTGTCGTGGATGTCCACGCCCTGCGAGCGGTAGACCTCCTGGACCTCGTCCACCAGGTGCTTCTGCGTGGCGCGCGGGCCGAGGATGCGCAGGACCTTCTTCGGGTCCACCGCACCCTGGACGAGCTGCGTGCCGACGTTCACGTGGTCGCCGTCCTGCACGAGCAGGCGGGCACGCTTGGTCACCGGGTAGGCGATCTCCTCCGAGCCGTCGTCCGGCGTGAGCACCAGACGGCGCGAGCGCTCCGAGTCGTCGATCGCGATGCGGCCCGAGAACTCCGCGATGGGCGCCTCACCCTTGGGGGTGCGGGCCTCGAAGAGCTCCGTGACACGCGGCAGACCCTGCGTGATGTCGTCCGCGGAGGCGACACCACCGGTGTGGAAGGTACGCATCGTCAGCTGCGTGCCCGGCTCACCGATCGACTGGGCAGCGATGATGCCGACCGCCTCGCCGATGTCGACGAGCTTGCCCGTGGCGAGCGACCGCCCGTAGCACTTGGCGCACGTGCCGACGCGCGACTCGCACGTGAGGACCGAGCGGACCTTGGCCTCACGGACGCCCGCGGTGACCGCGGCGTCGATGAGGACGTCGCCCGCGTCGTCGCCGGCCTTGCCGACGACGTTGCCGTCGGGGTCGACCAGGTCGGCCGCGAGGGTGCGCGAGTAGACGCTCGTCTCCACCTTCGGGTGGCGCACGAGCTTGCCCGCGAGCTCCTCGGCGATCGGCAGCGTCAGGCCGCGCTCGGTGCCGCAGTCCTCCTCGCGGACGATGACGTCCTGCGACACGTCCACGAGACGACGCGTGAGGTAGCCCGAGTCGGCGGTCCGCAGCGCGGTGTCCGCCAGACCCTTGCGGGCGCCGTGCGTCGCGATGAAGTACTCGAGGACGGACAGGCCCTCGCGGTAGTTGGACTTGATCGGGCGCGGGATGATCTCGCCCTTCGGGTTCGCCACGAGACCGCGCATACCGGCGATCTGACGGACCTGCATCCAGTTACCACGGGCACCCGAACCGACCATGCGGTACACGGTGTTGCGGTCGTTCGCCTCGAGGTTCTCGCGCATGACCGACGCGACCTTGTCCGTCGCCTGGGTCCAGATCTCGATGAGCTCCTGACGGCGCTCGTCGTCCGTGATGAGACCACGGTCGTACTGCTGCTGGACCTTGAGCGCGCGCTCCTCGTGCTGCTCGAGGATGACGGCCTTCTCCTTGGGCGTCGCCACGTCGGAGATCGCGATCGTGACGCCCGAGCGGGTCGCCCAGCGGAAGCCGGCGGCCTTCAGCGCGTCGAGCGACGCCGCGACCTCGACCTTCGGGTAGCGCTCCGCGAGCTCGTTGACGATCGCCGAGAGGCGCTTCTTGTCGACGACCGAGTTCACGTACGGGTAGTCGACGGGGAGCGTCTCGTTGAACAGCGCGCGACCGAGCGTGGTGTCGAAGAGGATCGGCTGACCCTCCTCCCAGCCCTCGGGAGCCTCGAAGCCGGAGACCGGCGGGACGAGGTCCGTCGTGCGGATCTTCACCCGGGCGTTGAGGTCCAGGGTGCCCTGGTCGAACGCCATGATCGCCTCGGCCACCGAGCCGAACGCACGACCCTCGCCCTCGGCGCCGTCGCGGTCGCTCGTCAGGTGGTACAGACCGATGATCATGTCCTGCGAGGGCATGGTCACCGGACGGCCGTCCGACGGCTTGAGGATGTTGTTGCTCGAGAGCATGAGGATGCGGGCCTCGGCCTGCGCCTCGGCGCTCAGGGGCAGGTGGACGGCCATCTGGTCGCCGTCGAAGTCCGCGTTGAACGCGGCGCAGACGAGCGGGTGCAGGTGGATCGCCTTGCCCTCGACGAGCTGCGGCTCGAACGCCTGGATGCCCAGGCGGTGCAGCGTCGGTGCACGGTTGAGCAGCACGGGGTGCTCGGTGATGACCTCTTCGAGCACGTCCCACACGACCGGGCGGGCACGCTCGACCATGCGCTTCGCGCTCTTGATGTTCTGCGCGTGGTTGAGGTCGACGAGGCGCTTCATGACGAACGGCTTGAACAGCTCGAGCGCCATCTGCTTCGGCAGGCCGCACTGGTGCAGCTTGAGCTGCGGGCCGACGACGATGACCGAACGGCCCGAGTAGTCGACGCGCTTGCCGAGCAGGTTCTGACGGAAACGACCCTGCTTGCCCTTGAGCATGTCCGAGATGGACTTGAGCGGGCGGTTGCCCGGGCCGGTGACCGGACGACCACGGCGGCCGTTGTCGAACAGCGAGTCGACGGCCTCCTGGAGCATCCGCTTCTCGTTGTTGACGATGATCTCCGGCGCACCCAGGTCGAGCAGACGCTTGAGGCGGTTGTTCCGGTTGATCACGCGGCGGTACAGGTCGTTGAGGTCGCTCGTCGCGAAGCGGCCACCGTCGAGCTGCACCATCGGGCGCAGGTCCGGCGGGATGACCGGGACGGCGTCGAGCACCATGCCCGTGGGCGAGTTGGTCGTGGTGAGGAACGCGTTGACGACCTTGAGGCGCTTGAGGGCACGCGTCTTGCGCTGGCCCTTGCCCGAGCGGATGGTCTCGCGCAGGGACTCGGCCTCCGCCTCCAGGTCGAAGTCCTGGAGACGCTTCTGGATCGCCGCGGCGCCCATCGAGCCCTCGAAGTAGGTGCCGTAGCGGTCCTGGAGGGCGCGGTACAGCATCTCGTCGCCCTCGAGGTCGGCGACCTTGAGGTTCTTGAAGCGGTCCCACACCTGCTCGAGACGGTCGAGCTGGGCGTCGGCGCGCTTGCGGATCTGCGCCATCTCGCGCTCGGCCGAGTCGCGGACCTTGCGGCGCGCGTCGGCCTTGGCACCCTCGGCCTCGAGCTCGGCCAGGTCGGCCTCGAGCTTCTGGGCGCGGGAGTTGATGTCGTTGTCGCGGGCGTCCGCGATCTCCTTCTTCTCCAGGTCGATCTCGTTCTGGAGGTTCGGGAGGTCCTCCTGGCGGCCCTCCTCGTCGACCGAGGTGATCATGTACGCCGCGAAGTAGATGACCTTCTCGAGGTCCTTCGGCGCGAGGTCGAGCAGGTAGCCGAGGCGCGAGGGCACGCCCTTGAAGAACCAGATGTGCGTGACCGGCGCGGCGAGCTCGATGTGGCCCATGCGCTCACGACGCACCTTCGAGCGCGTCACCTCGACGCCGCAGCGCTCGCAGATGATGCCCTTGAAGCGCACGCGCTTGTACTTGCCGCAGTAGCACTCCCAGTCCCGGGTCGGGCCGAAGATCTTCTCGCAGAAGAGTCCGTCCTTCTCGGGCTTGAGGGTGCGGTAGTTGATGGTCTCGGGCTTCTTCACCTCACCGTGCGACCACGCACGGATGTCGTCGGCCGTGGCCAGGCCGATACGCAGCTCGTCGAAGACGTTGACGTCGAGCAAGTTGTCCTACTTCCTTCGCCTGCCGGGACCGGCCGTGGCCGGCCCCGACGCCAAAAAGACGGTTGGTGTGGGGGTCGTCGGTGGGAGCGGGGTGACCCGCTCCCACCTGCCCGAGATCAGATCTCGTCGACGCTGGACGCCGCGTTGGGGCGGCGCGACAGGTCGATGCCGAGCTCTTCGGCTGCGCGGTACACGTCGTCGTCCGACTCCCGCATCTCGATGGACACGCCGTCGCTCGAGAGCACCTCGACGTTCAGGCACAGCGACTGCATCTCCTTGAGGAGGACCTTGAAGGACTCCGGGATGCCCGAGTCGGGGATGTTCTCGCCCTTGACGATCGCCTCGTAGACCTTGACGCGACCGGGCACGTCGTCCGACTTGATCGTGAGGAGCTCCTGCAGCGTGTAGGCCGCGCCGTACGCCTCGAGGGCCCACACCTCCATCTCGCCGAAGCGCTGGCCGCCGAACTGCGCCTTACCACCGAGCGGCTGCTGGGTGATCATCGAGTACGGGCCGGTCGAGCGCGCGTGGATCTTGTCGTCGACCAGGTGGTGGAGCTTGAGGATGTACATGTAGCCCACCGACACGGCCTCGGGGAACGGCTCGCCGGAGCGGCCGTCGAAGAGGCGCGCCTTGCCGTCGGCGCCGACCATGCGGTCGCCGTCGCGGTTCGGGATCGTCGTCGAGAGCAGGCCCGTGAGCGCGTCCTCGTGGACGCCGTCGAACACCGGGGTGGCGACGGGACGGCCCGGCTCGGACGTCGCGGCGATCTCGGGGACGTTCTCCTTCCAGGAGAGGTCCTTGCCCTCGGCGAGCGTGATGTCCCAGCCCTGCTTCGCGACCCACCCGAGGTGCGTCTCGAGGACCTGGCCCACGTTCATACGGCCGGGGACGCCCAGCGGGTTGAGGACGACGTCGACCGGCGTCCCGTCCTCGAGGAACGGCATGTCCTCGACGGGCAGGATCTTGGAGATGACGCCCTTGTTGCCGTGACGGCCGGCGAGCTTGTCGCCGTCCGTGATCTTGCGGCGCTGCGCGATGTAGACGCGCACGAGCTGGTTCACGCCCGCGGGCAGCTCGTCGCCGTCCTCGCGGTTGAACTCGCGCACGCCGATGACCGTGCCGGACTCGCCGTGAGGCACCTTGAGCGACGTGTCGCGCACCTCGCGCGCCTTCTCGCCGAAGATCGCGCGCAGGAGGCGCTCCTCCGGGGTCAGCTCGGTCTCGCCCTTCGGCGTGACCTTGCCGACCAGGACGTCGCCCGCGCCGACCTCGGCACCGATGCGGATGATGCCGCGCTCGTCGAGGTCCGCGAGGACGTCCTCGGAGACGTTCGGGATGTCCCGCGTGATCTCCTCGGGGCCGAGCTTGGTGTCGCGCGCGTCGACCTCGTGCTCCTCGATGTGGATCGAGGAGAGCACGTCGTCCTGCACGAGACGCTGGCTGAGGATGATCGCGTCCTCGTAGTTGTGGCCCTCCCAGGACATGAACGCCACGAGGAGGTTGCGGCCGAGCGCGAGCTCGCCCTCGTCGGTCGCCGGGCCGTCCGCGAGGACGGAGCCGGGCTCGACGCGCTGACCCTCGTCGACGAGCACGCGCTGGTTGTAGCTCGTGCCCTGGTTCGAGCGGCGGAACTTCGCGATGCGGTAGCTGCCGGTCGTGCCGTCGTCGTTCGCGACGAGCACGAGGTCGGCCGAGACCTCGGTGACGACACCGGGCTTCGTCGCGACGACGACGTCGCCCGCGTCGACGGCCGCGCGCCACTCCATGCCGGTCCCGACGAGCGGGGCCTCGGAGCGGACCAGCGGCACGGCCTGGCGCTGCATGTTCGCACCCATGAGGGCGCGGTTCGCGTCGTCGTGCTCGAGGAACGGGATGAGCGCCGTCGCGACCGAGACCATCTGGCGCGGCGAGACGTCCATGTAGTCGACCTGCGCGCCGGGGACGATCTCGACCTCGCCGCCCTTGGTGCGCACGAGCACGCGCTCGTCCGCGAAGGAGCCGTCGGCGTTGAGCGTCTGGTTCGCCTGCGCGATGACGTGGCGGTCCTCGTCGTCGGCCGTGAGGTAGACGACCTCGTCGGTCACCTTGCCCGCGGTCACCTTGCGGTACGGCGTCTCGATGAAGCCGAACGGGTTGATGCGCCCGTACGACGCGAGCGAGCCGATCAGACCGATGTTCGGACCCTCAGGGGTCTCGATCGGGCACATGCGGCCGTAGTGCGACGGGTGGACGTCACGGACCTCCATGCCGGCGCGGTCGCGCGAGAGACCACCCGGGCCGAGGGCCGAGAGACGACGCTTGTGCGTCAGGCCCGCGAGCGGGTTGTTCTGGTCCATGAACTGCGAGAGCTGCGACGTGCCGAAGAACTCGCGGATGGACGCCACGACCGGGCGGATGTTGATGAGCGTCTGCGGCGTGATCGCCTCGACGTCCTGCGTCGTCATGCGCTCGCGCACGACGCGCTCCATCCGGGACAGGCCCGTGCGGACCTGGTTCTGGATGAGCTCGCCGACGGCGCGGATGCGGCGGTTGCCGAAGTGGTCGATGTCGTCCGTCTCGACGCGCACCTCGACGGCCTCACCGTTGCGCGTGCCCGGGATGCTCGCGTGGTCCGCGTGCAGCGCCGCGAGGTACTTGATCGTCGCGACGACGTCCGAGACCGACAGCGTGGAGTCGCTGAGCGGCGCGTCGATGCCGAGCTTCTTGTTCGCCTTGTAGCGGCCGACCTTGGCGAGGTCGTAGCGCTTCGGGTTGAAGTAGAAGTTCTCGAGGAGCGCGCGGCCGGCCTCGACCGTCGGCGGCTCGCCCGGGCGGATCTTGCGGTAGAGGTCGACGAGCGCCTCGTCCTGCGTGTGGACGTGGTCCTTCTCGAGCGTGTCGAGCACGGACGGGAAGTCCGCGAACTGCTCGCGGATCTCGGACTCCGTGAGGCCGAGCGCCTTGAGCAGCACGGTCACGGACTGCTTGCGCTTGCGGTCGACGCGCACGCCGACGGCGTCGCGCTTGTCGATCTCGAACTCGAGCCAGGCACCGCGCGACGGGATGATCTTCGCGGAGAAGATGTCCTTGTCGCTCGTCTTGTCGGCAGCGCGCTCGAAGTAGACGCCGGGCGAGCGGACGAGCTGCGAGACGACGACGCGCTCGGTGCCGTTGATGATGAACGTGCCGCGCTCGGTCATGAGCGGGAAGTCGCCCATGAAGACCGTCTGGCTCTTGATCTCACCGGTGTTGTAGTTGACGAACTCCGCGGTGACGAACAGCGGCGCGGCGTACGTGAAGTCCTTCTCCTTGCACTCGTCGGCCGTGTACTTCGGCGGCTCGAAGCGGTGGTTGGAGAACGACAGCGACATCGAGGACCCGAAGTCCTCGATCGGGGAGATCTCCTCGAAGATCTCCTCGAGGCCCGACGTCGAGGGCACGTCCTGGCGCCCGGCCTCGGCCGCGGCGGCGACGCGCGCCTGCCACGCCTCGTTGCCGAGCAGCCAGTCGAAGCTCTCGGTCTGGAGGCCCAGCAGGTCGGGGACCTCGAGCGGCTCGAAGATCTTGGCGAAGGAGAGGCGACGCGATGCGGTGCGGTTCGCGATGGCGTCGGCGGACGGAGCAGAAGGGGTGCGCGAGGCAGCCAAGAGGGGTCCTTCCCTGCAGATCGAAAGAACGCTGCACCGGCCGGGCTGGACACGATCACCGCCGCCACGACACCTCGCGGACGCGCACGTACGTCGGCGAGGGGGTCGGGGGTATATGAGATCGGGGGCACAGGACAGCGCAAAGCGTGAGCATACCCCAAGAAGGCGTCGCTACACAACCCCGGGGCACACTCCCCCGCCCGGCCTGGGCGCTGGGCGCCTCGCCGGTACTCGCACGGGCCTCGTCGCCCGCCCTCCGGCCCGCCGTGCGGGCCTCGAACCTGCTGCTGTCGACCTCGCTGTCCTGCGTCGTCGACCCGCACATGGTGGCACACTCGTGGCCGTTCCGTGAAGCCGGTGCGCCGACCCGACGGCGCCGCGGGGTGCCCGGGAGCCTCCGGGCCGCTCGGAAGGCCGCCGGCCCGGGACCCGACCGGCCCGGACGACGACGAGGCCCGCACCCCGGGCGGGGTGCGGGCCTCGTGCGGCGTGCGACCGGTCCCGTCAGGACGGGACCGGTGCGATCACTTGAGGGTGACCGTGGCGCCGGCGCCCTCGAGGGCAGCCTTCGCCTTCTCGGCCGTCTCCTTGTTCGCGCCCTCCAGGACCGGCTTCGGGGCACCGTCCACGAGGTCCTTGGCCTCCTTCAGGCCGAGGGACGTGAGCGCGCGCACCTCCTTGATGACCTGGATCTTCTTGTCGCCGGCAGCCTCGAGGATGACGTCGAACTCGTCCTTCTCCTCCTCGGCCGGGGCGTCGCCACCGGCGCCACCCGCGGGGGCGGCCACCGCGACGGCGGCGGGGGCGGCGGCGGTGACCTCGAAGGTCTCCTCGAAGGCCTTCACGAACTCGTTGAGCTCGATGAGGGTGAGGCCCTTGAACTGCTCGATGAGCTCGTCGGTGCTGAGCTTCGCCATGATGGCGTTCCTTTCGGTCGGTGCTCGGCAGCGGCCCGGTGCGGGCCTGCCAGAAGCGGGGTGTTGTGCTTGCGCTGCGTCGATCGCGAGACCGGGCGGGCCCGGTCACGGGATCAGGCGGCAGCGCCCTCCGATTCCTGCTTCTGACGCAGGGCATCGATGACGCGGGCGGCCTGGGCGGTGTTCGCGGTGAAGACGTAGGCAGCCTGGAAGAGCTTGGCCTTCATCGCGCCGGCCGCCTTGGCCAGCAGGACCTCGCGGGACTCGAGGTCCGCGAGCTTCGTGACCTCCGCAGCGGTCAGGGGGCGCCCGTCGAGGACACCGCCCTTGATGACCAGCGCGGGGTTCGCCTTGGCGAAGTCACGCAGACCCTTGGCTGCCTCGACCGGGTCCCCGGTGACGAAGGCGATGGCCGAAGGACCCTGCAGGTCGGCGTCGAGTCCCTCGACACCGGCCTCCTTGGCCGCGATGGCGGTCAGCGTGTTCTTCACCACGGCGTAGGTTGCGTTGCCGCTGAGCGACCGACGCAGCTGCTTGAGCTGCGCGACGGTGAGCCCGCGGTACTCGGTCAGCACGGCAGCGTTCGAGTCGCGGAACTTCTCCGAGATCTCGGCGACTGCGGCTGCCTTGTCCGGCCTCGCCATGGCAATCCTTCCGGTGGTGGTACCACCGGCGTCCGTCCCGGAACGAGAAGAGCCCCGCGCAGGCGCGGGGCTCGCAGTCGCACGCGCGGCGGGGCCGGGCGGACGTCGTCGATTCGCTACCTGCGCTGGCCTCCACCTCGTGGGTGGGACTTCGGTCCGTCGCGTCCTGCAGACGGAGTCTGCGGGCAGCGTCGGACGACCGGCGGTCTTGGGTACACGCTCATCGTACGGGACGACGGCGGGTGCTCCAAACCGCGGCCCGTGCCGTCAGAGCGCCAGCGGACCGAAGCAGACCAGCGGCACCGGCTCGGGCTCGTCGGCCACGGCCCGGGCGAGCGCCGTCCCCGGCATCGCGCCGTCGCGCAGCTCGGCGTGGAGCGACGGCATGACGCGCGCCGCGACGTCGTCGCGCAGCGGGGCCACGCTCGCGATCACCGCACGGGCACCGAGCCGCAGCAGGACGCTCGTCAGGCCGAGCGACTCGCCGCCGATCCGCGGCGTCGACAGCCCCACCTCGCACGCCGACAGCACGACGACCACGCCGTGCAGGTCGGTCCCGTCGAGCTCGTGCGCGAACAGCGGGCCGTCGGCGAGGCGCAGCGACGAGAACAACGGGTTGTCGGTCTCGTGCGTCCCGTGCGCGGCCAGGTGCACGACCCCCGCGGTGCGCAGCCCGTCGACCACGGCCTCGCACGTCGCCTCCTCCCCCGCGAGCGCCTCCGCCCCTTCCCAGACGGACGCGACGAGCTTCGCCTCGGCGCCGGAGAAGCGCAGGCCGGGCCCGGCGACGACGAGCGCCTCGTCCGCGCGGCGCACCGGCTCGCCGACGCGCAGGTCCACCCACGAGTTCGCCCACGTGCGCAGCCCGCGCCGCGAGGGCAACGAGGCCCAGGGCAGCGCGAGGAGCAGGTCGCGCGCCGCGACGTGGAGGTCGCCGTCCGCCTCGAGCGGGGCGACGAGCGCGTCGTCGAGCGCGGCCAGCGTCCGGGACAGCGAGCCGACCGCGGCCTCGCGCATGGGGACCGGGATGAGCACGTTCGACAGGACCGCGAAGTCGGCGCGCGCACGGCGCACCTGCTCGGCGACCGCCGCACGCGACGCGAGGCGCACGAGCCGGGAGCCCTCCGCGCTGAGGCGGACGGCGAGCACGTCGTCGCCGTCGAGCATGAGGTCGGCCACGACGGCGTCGGAGCCGGCGTCGGCCAGCGTGGCGCGCAGCCGCCGCTCCGACGCGGGGACCGGGGCCGCGGCCCCACCGCCGTGCTGCCAGGAGCGTCGCCGCGCGTCGTCCTGGAGGCGCCGCGCCGCCTGCAGGTGGTCCTGCCGGCGCGCGAGGCTGGCCGCGTCCGAGGGCGCCCCCAGCGCGCGGGCGGCCTCGACCTCGCGCCGCGCCGAGGCGAGGAGGTCCGCGAGGACCGGGTCGGTGGGCGGGCGCACGCGGCCCGTCCCGGCGAACGCCGCGCGGCCGCGCTCGACGGCGTCGAAGATCGTGCCGGGACGCCGGGTGCGCAGCGCCGCCTCGACGTCGACGTTGCCGAGGCGCACCCCGTGCACCGCGGACGCCGTCACGGCGTCCACGGACCCGAGCCGCGCGCGGTGGTCCGCGAGCGCCGCCTGGCCGCGCCGCACGGCGCGGACGCCGGCACGCCGGTCCCCCGCCACGAACGCGAGCTGCGCGAGGACCGCCTCGTGCTGGAGCCGGACGGGCAGCGGTGCGCGGCCGAGGCGCGGGGGCACCGCCCGGAGGACCTCCTGCGCCCCGCGCACGTCGCCCGCGGACACGAGCCACTCGACGGCGAGCAGCCGCGCGGGGACCGTGACCCCGAGCCCGGCGAGGCCATCCAGCGACTCGCCGTCGCGCGCGAGGTCGAGCGCCCAGGTCGCGTGGCGACGGGCGCGCGCCGGGCCGACCGGCGTCGCCCGGTGCTCGGTGAGAGCCGCCTGGAGCTCCGCGACGCGAGCGCGCAGCATCCACGGCGTGTTCCCGAGGCGGTCGAACCGGCGCGACGCCGAGCGGGCGAGCCGTCGCGCCTCGGCGTACCGCCGCAGGCCGAGCACGACGCGCGACCGGACCAGCTCGACCTCCGCGAGGTCGCGCAGCATGCGGTAGCGGGAGAGGTGCTCGCGCGCCTCGCTCAGCGCCTCGTCGGCCTCGGTCAGCAGCCCGGCGTCGAGCAGCACCTGCGCGCGGTCGATGAGCCCGACGGCCGCGTGCCGGTCCGGTGCCTGCGCCGCGGCCTCGTCCATGGCGCGCAGGGCGACCGGGAGGTCGCCACGCAGGTACTCGGCGTACCCGAGGTTGTGCCGTGCCTTGGAGACGAGGAGCTCGTCCCCGAGCGCGGTGGCCCGGCGGACGGCGTCGTCGAGGTCGCGGCTCGCCCTCTCGGCGTCACCCAGCTCGAGGCGCAGCGACCCGAGGTTGAGCAGCAGGACGGCGGCGTCGAGGGGGCGTGCGTCGTCGATGACCTCGGCCGCCGTCTCCATCTCGTCCAGCGCGGCCGAGACGTCGCCGGTCCGCAGCCGCAGGAGCCCGCGCTGGGACCGCACGACGAGGGCGAGGTCGCGCATGGCCAGCGCGGTGCCGCGCGCCTCGACCTCGGCGAGCCGTTCGTACGCGCCGTCCACGTCCCCCGTCAGCTCGAACTCCGCGAGCGCGAGCCCCAGCAGCGCGCGCGCCGCGAGGTAGGCGTCGTCCCGGCTCGCGCCCTCGCCGGCGGCATCGACGTCGTGGACGATCTGCGCGAACGCGCGGCTCGCGCGGCGGTGCTGGCCGCGGGCGTTCACGGCCTGCGCAGCAGCCAGCCGGGCCTCGAGCACCTCCCGGCTGCTGCGCACCACCGCTCATCACCTCATGCGTCGTCACCCGGGGTCGGGACCAGACCCGTCGCCAGGGTAATGGACGGCCACAGCCAGGCGCAGCGGTCCGGCGCGCCCTGGCCGGGCTCCAGGACGCCCGGGTCCGTCGGGTCGTCGCCGATCCGCTCGAGCAGGGACGCTGCGAGCTCGCCCGCGAGGACGGGCGCCGCGAACGACGTCCCGCTCCACGTCGCGAAACCGCCCTGGAAACCCTCGGGGTCGATCGTGGCGCGGAAGCCCGGTCCCCAGAGCTCCGGGACGTGACGCGAGGGCGCGACGGCGCCGTCGATCGTGCGCGGGATCGTCGACACGAGCGCCGCGCCCGGGCGGGTGCACGTGATCCACGGGCCGTCGTTGCTGAAGAGCGAGACCGTCCCGTCGGGGTTCTCCGCGCCGACCGTGAGGACCGGCGGCTCCTCGAGGAGCAGCGTCACCCCCTCCAGCGGGACAGGGGGCTCCGTCTTCCGGTTGATCCGCGGAGCGAACGCCGCGGGGTAGGTCGGGCGCGTCTGGCCGTCGTTGCCCGACGACACGACGACGACGACGCCGTACCGGCGCAGGGCGCGGATCAGCGCCCCGAACGGGGCGTCGAAGTCCGCGTCCTCCGGGCGCTCGTGGTAGTAGCCGAGCGAGAGCACGAGGACGTCGATCGGCGCGTAGCCGTCGCGCCCGGCCAGGCCGAGCACGTGCCACAGGAGCACGCGACGCAGGGTCCGCAGCAGGTCGCGCTCCGGCACGATGCCCGACCCGCCGTAGAGGCGCGGGGCGAGGATGACGGCGTCCGGGCACAGCTGGTGCACGAGGCCCGCGATGAAGGTCCCGTGGCCCGCGACCGGGTCGAGCGGACCCGTCAGGGGCGAGACGGAGACGCCGCCGATCTCCGGGTCCTCGTACGGGTACTCCGTCGGCGGCAGGGTCGACAGCGGCTGACCGAGCAGCTCGGGGTCGCGCACGACGATCGTCCCGCGCGTCTCGAGGTCGTCGTCGAACCACGGGTGCTCGCCGACACCGGTGTCGAGCACGGCGACGACGGGGCGACGGACGCCGTCGCCCGCGATCCACGGCGTCTCCCCCGCGGGCAGCGCGCGGCGCGGCACGGGGCCGATCCAGCTCACGGGCGTGCGGCCGCCCGAGCCCGGCAGGGAGTACTCCGCGGTGCCCGCGAAGGGGTGCGGCTGCGTGTAGGGGTGCGGCTGGGTGTACGGGTGCGGCTGCGTGTAGGGGTGCGGCTGGGTGTACGGGTGCGGCTGCGTGTACGGGAACGGCTGCGTGTACGGCTGGCCGCCGATGAACGGGGTCGGCGCGACCATGTGGTCGAGCGCGAGCCGCGGGCTGTGCCGGTCGTCCGGGCACAGCCGTCCGCGCAGCTCCTCGACGAGGTGCCAGGCGTCGGGAAGCTGCCCCTGCTCGTCGTCGCGGTAGCGCAGGCGCACGGAGTAGCCGAACGTGCGGAGCAGGTCGGTCGTCGTCTCCGGGTCGAGGTCGGCCTCGCGCACCAGCTCGGCGTCTTCGATGCTCTCCTGCTGCACCTCCACGCGGAGCCCGAGACGCTCGGCCGCGCGTTCGAGCCACCGCAGCGAGCGGTTCCCCTCACGGTCGAACGGCGACTCGGGGATGAGGATGCGGTCGCCCACGTACCAGGTGGGGTGCGGGGACTGCTGCCCGGCGCGACGCTGCGCGGCGACCGGGTCGATCGTGCGGGTGCGCCACTGGAGCCGGCTCGGCCGGTCGCCGAAGAAACCGAGGTCTGCGGCTCCGACGGGGGGTTCAGGGGTCTCGCTCACGTGCTCCTCCTCGGGAGATGACGTTCGTCCGGTGCCGCACGCGTCGTCGTCGACGGGCGGCCGCCCGCGCACCGCTGCGCGGGGAAGGGTTGCTGGTGGTGGTGCGGTCGGTGGGCCGCGGGCGTCGCCCGCGGCCCCCCGGGCGCTAGAGCTCGACGACCGGCGTGCTCACGGCGCCGCCGGCGCCGTCGGCGCGGCGGACCACGAGGCTCGCCGGGCCGCGGTCGACGGCCTCGAAGACGAAGCGGCCGTCGTCGTCGCTCGTCGTCTCGCTCACCACGCCGGGGCGGTGGAGCTCGACGCGCAGCGCTGTCGCCGGCGCCGCCCAGCCGTCGATGCGGATGCGGCCGTCGTCCGTCGGGGACAGCGAGATCATCACCGTGACGGACTCGGACGTGAACGTGATCGTGCGCGCCTCGACGGGCGGCGCGTCGCCGCGCACGGACGTCGCGGGGGCCTGGACGTACTCCAGCTCCATGACCTCGGCCTCGAGCCCGGCGAGCGTGATCGCGAAGAGCGACCGCTCGACGAGGCCGTCGGGGACGGGGTCGATCTCCTCCGCGATCCGCGCGAGGTCGGCCAGGAGGGCGAGGTCGACGGCGTCGAGCGGCTCGTCGGGGCTGTGCGTCGGCTCGGTGCTCATGATGCTTCCCACGGTTCCCCCTGGTCGTCGATGATGTCGCGCAGCTTGGCGAGGCAGCGGCCCCGCGTGGAGCCGATGCTCCCGACGGGCATGCCGATGGCGGCCGAGATGGCCTTGTAGTCCGGACGGTCGGCGAGCGACACGAGGTGCAGGAGCCGGCGGCAGCGTTCCGGCAGCCGGTCGAGCGCGGCCCAGAGGGAGCGGTCACGTTCGTTGCGGAGCACCTCGACGTCCGGCGTCGGGTCGCCCGACGGGAGCTCGGGGATGCCCTCGTCGGTGTCGTCCGGGAGCTCGGTGCGCCGTCGGGCCTCGTCGCGGTGCTTGCGCACGGCCTCCCAGGCCGCGCGCTTGGCCGTGATGAGCAGCCACTTCAGGACGGCGTGCGGCTCCTTGATGGTCATGGCGTTGCGCACGAGCGCGACCCACACCGTCTGGACGATGTCGTCGGCCTGCTCGCGCTCCACGCCTTGCGCGCGCACCGTGTGCCACAGGAGGGGCGACGCCTCGCGGACGAAGTCCCCGAGAGCCTCCGGACGGCCGTCGCGATACTCCAGGAGCGCGAACGCGCCCCGGTCCCCCAGGCTGAGGCCCGGTTCGCCGGTGTCGGCCACCTCGTCGGTCGTTCTGGTCATGGGGCGCACTGTCCTCGGCACACTCGTCCGGTCAGGCATCAGCGGGGGGTCCCCGGAAGCGCCTGATTCTACGGCCGGGCCGGTGGGGTCGACAACCATCGTCACTGGTCACACCCCTCCCGGCTCGTGCGGTTGCGTCCCATCTCGTCCCTCCGGCACACGGGCGGGAGCGTCTGGTCGGCGCTCCTCCACCCGGACGAGAGGGGCGGACCGCCCGTCTGATACATCCCGTCCACGCGTGTTCTGTCCCGGGCGACCCGTCCGGGCCACGCACCGCTCCGAACCAGGGTCGACGCGCGGACAGCCCGCGCGACCACAGAGCGGAGACCACCATGACCTCGTCCCCGAACCGCCTCCTCGCGGCCGTCTTCGGCGCCGTCTACCTGCTGGTCGGCCTCGCCGGCTTCGTCGTGACGTCGGGAGTCGGCTTCGCCGCCACCGAGGGCCGCGACCTCCTGCTGTTCGAGGTGAACCCCCTGCACAACATCGTCCACCTCGGCATCGGCGCAGCGCTCCTGCTCGCGTCGCGCAGCGTCCGGGCAGCGCGCGGCACGAACGTCGCGATCGGCGCGGTGTACCTCCTCGTCGGCGTGGTGGGGCTGTTCCTCGTCGACACCGGCGCCAACATCATCGCGCTCAACGGTGCCGACAACGTGCTGCACCTCGCCAGCGCGCTGCTGCTCCTCGGCGTCGGGCTCGCCGCGGACCGCGAGGACGCGGGCCGCACCGTCACGGCATGACCGCCCCCGTCCCCACCCGGCGCGCCGGCGCCGCGCTCGCGCTGCTCGGTGCCGGGATCGTCGACCTCGGGCTGGTCCGGGGCGCGTTCCCGGCGCCGGCGGGCCTGCTCGCGCTGGCCACCGGTGCCGCGGAGCTCTCCGCCGCGCTCGTGCTCCTCGCCCGCGGGCCGCGGCCCGGGCGCCCGACGGCGGTGCCGCGCGTCGGGATCGCCCTGCTCCTCGTCGCGACCGTCGCCGGGGTGGTCGTGCCCGTCACGTCCGGCGTGCCGCTCTCGGCGGGTGCGACCGCAGCGGCTGCCCTGCGGGTCGCGACGGCGTGCGTCCTCGCCCGCCCGGCGCGCGTCCCCGCCGACGGCCCGCCGGCGCGCGCCGGGGCGCGGCTCGTCGCGCTGTTCTCGGTGTCCGTCGTGGTCGCCGCCGTCGCGACGTTCGGCCTCGGCGGGACCGACGCCGCGCAGCGCGCCGTGCCGCACGGGTCGCACCTGCCCGCCCTGGGGGACCTGCCGGGTCACGGCCCAGGGCACGCCGGTGGCTCCCTCGACCAGCCGTGAGCGCGCCGACGGCGGGGCCGGGGACCCGCCGTGGCGCCCCTGGCGGGTACGCGTTCTCCCGTAACCCACGGTCGTGAAGTTCCGGGGAATCCCTCATGCCGCACGGCGGGCACCAGGCCTAGCGTCGGGAACGACCCCTGCACCCACACCGCGGGTGCGGACCGGCGAGGCGCGACGACGCGCCCCGCCCGAGCACGAGGAGCACCTCCGTGAGAACAGTCCTCACCGGCCGCACGCGCGGCCTCACCGGGCGCGCGCTGCGCGCCCTCGCGTCCGCGGTCGCCGCGGCGACCGTCGTCGCGGGCGGCGCGCTCGCCGCCGCCCCCGCGACCGCCGCGGCACCGACCACGGCACCGGCCGCCGCTCCCCTGAGCGCCGCCGCGCCGTCGGGCAGCACGCAGTGGCTCACCGGCTACTGGCACAACTTCGACAACGGCTCCGTGACGATGCGCCTGTCCGAGATCCCCCAGGCCTACAACCTCGTCGCCGTCGCGTTCGCGGACAACCTCGCCGGCACCCCCGGCGGCATCACGTTCAACCTCGCGAGCGCGGAGCTCGGCGGCTACACCGAGGCCCAGTTCACGGCCGACGTCGCGGCCATCCGGGCGCAGGGCCGCAAGGTCGTGATCTCCGTGGGCGGCGAGAAGGGGAACGTCATCGTCTCGAACGCGACCGAGGCGAAGAACTTCGCCGACACCACGTACGCCCTCATGCAGAAGTACGGGTTCGACGGCGTCGACATCGACCTCGAGCACGGCATCAACGCCACGTACATGTCGAGCGCCCTCCACCAGCTCGCGGCGAAGGTCGGTCCGAGCCTGATCCTCACCATGGCGCCGCAGACGATCGACTACCAGGCGACGAGCATGGGGTACTACCAGCTGACCCTCGCGATCAAGGACATCCTCACGATCGTCAACACCCAGTACTACAACTCGGGCTCGATGATGGGCTGCAACCAGCAGGTCTACTCGCAGGGCACGGTCGACTTCCTCACCGCGCTCACCTGCATCCAGCTCGAGATGGGCCTGCGCCCCGACCAGGTCGGCATCGGCGTCCCGGCCGTGCCGCGCGCAGCTGGCGGCGGCTACCAGCCGCTCGCGAACGTCGTCAAGGCCGTCGACTGCCTCGAGGTCGGCACCGGGTGCGGCGCCTTCAAGCCGGCGAAGCCGTACGGCAAGATCGGCGGCGTCATGACCTGGTCGATCAACTGGGACAAGACCAACGGCTACCAGGTCGCGTCCGTGATCGGCGGCCGTCTCGCGAGCGGGCCGACCACGCCCACCGAGCCGACCAACCCCACGAACCCCACGAACCCCACGAACCCGACCAACCCCACCAACCCCACCAACCCCGGCACCTGCACCGCGACCGCGTGGTCGGCCTCCGCCGTCTACACCGGGGGCGCCCGCGTCTCGTACCAGGGCCGCACCTACGAGGCCAAGTGGTGGACCACCAACGAGAACCCCGCCCAGAGCGGGCAGTGGGGCGTCTGGAAGGACCTCGGCGCCTGCTGACCCGGTCGGCACGCCCTCGGGCGACCTGCTGAGACGACGACGGCGCGGCACCCTGGTCGGGTGCCGCGCCGTCGTACGTGGTGCGGACGGAGGACCGTCCGCGGGGAGGACAGCCGTCAGGCGGCGTCGTCCTCGAGCAGCTTCGTCGTCTTGGACTGGTCCAGCGGGATGCCGGGGCCCATCGTCGTCGTCAGCGTGGCCTTGGTGATGTACCGGCCCTTCGAGGACGACGGCTTGAGACGCAGGACCTCTTCGAGGGCCGCCGCGTAGTTCTCCACGAGCGCCTTCTCGTCGAACGAGACCTTGCCGATGATGAAGTGCAGGTTGCCGTGCTTGTCGACACGGAACTCGATCTTGCCGCCCTTGATGTCGGACACGGCCTTCGCCACGTCCATCGTCACGGTGCCGGTCTTCGGGTTCGGCATGAGACCGCGGGGGCCCAGCACCTTGCCCAGACGACCGACCTTGCCCATGAGGTCCGGCGTCGCCACAGCGGCGTCGAAGTCGGTGTACCCACCGGCGACCTTCTCGATGAGGTCGTCGCCGCCGACCTCGTCGGCACCGGCCGCACGGGCCTCCTCCGCCTTCGCCGCGTTCGCGAAGACGATGACGCGGGCGGTCTTGCCCGTGCCGTGCGGGAGGTTGACCGTGCCACGGACCATCTGGTCCGCCTTGCGCGGGTCGACACCGAGGCGGAACGCGACCTCGACGGTCGCGTCGTACTTCACGGTCGACGTCTCCTTGGCGAGACGGATCGCCTCGAGCGGCGCGTAGAGACGCTCGCGGTCGATCTTCTCCTCGGCGTTGCGGTACGCCTTGCTGCGCGTTGCCATCTGCTTCTCCTTCTGCAGTCG
Organism: Cellulosimicrobium sp. 4261; assembly: GCF_040546915.1. Lineage (NCBI taxonomy): Bacteria > Bacillati > Actinomycetota > Actinomycetes > Micrococcales > Promicromonosporaceae > Cellulosimicrobium > Cellulosimicrobium sp. 4261. Next base: position 100,603 of record NZ_JBEPOQ010000003.1, on the reverse strand, counting down.
TGGTCAGCGGGTCCGCGCGGACCCTGCCACCGTCGCCCGCGGGGTGCGGAGCGACGTCGTGGACGAGGCCGTCACACAGGTCAGGCCTCGGTCATTCGTCAGCCCTCGACGGTGATACCCATCGAGCGGGCCGTGCCGGCGATGATCTTCGACGCGGCGTCGAGGTCGTTCGCGTTGAGGTCCTCGAGCTTGGTCTGGGCGATCTCGCGCACCTGGTCGGCGGTGATCTTCGCGACCTTGGTGGTGTGCGGCGTCGCCGAGCCCTTCTGGACGCCCGCGGCCTTCTTGATGAGCTCCGCCGCCGGCGGGGTCTTCGTCACGAAGGTGAACGAGCGGTCCTCGTAGACCGTGATCTCGACGGGGATGACGTTGCCGCGCTGCGACTCGGTCGCCGCGTTGTAGGCCTTGCAGAACTCCATGATGTTCACACCGTGCTGACCGAGCGCGGGGCCGATCGGCGGCGCGGGCGTCGCCGCACCGGCCTGGATCTGGAGCTTGATGAGGCCGGAGACCTTCTTCTTGGGAGGCATGACTCTTCCCTGGCTTTCTTCTCGTGGGCCGACGCCGTGGGCGATGACCCGGTTGCAGTACTGCGCTCACGCGGGGCGGCTCGGGCCGCCCGCGCGTCAGATCTTCGCGACCTGGTTGAACGACAGCTCGACCGGGGTCTCCCGGCCGAAGATGGAGACGAGCACCTTGAGCTTCTGGTTCTCGACGTTGATCTCGGAGATCGTGGCGGGCAGCGTGTCGAACGGGCCGTCCGTGACGGTGACCGACTCGCCGACCGTGAAGTCGACCTCGACGGGAGCCTTCGCCGCGGCCTGCGCGGGCTTGCCGGCCTCCGGGGCGGGGGTGAGCATCGGCGCGAGCATCGAGAAGACCTCGTCGAGCGTCAGCGGCACCGGCTGGTGGGTGTGGCCGACGAAGCCGGTGACACCGGGCGTGTGGCGCACGGCGCCCCACGACTCGTCGGTGAGGTCCATCCGGACGAGGACGTAGCCGGGGATGCGCACGCGTCGGACGATCTTCTTCTGCGCGTTCTTGATCTCGGCCACCTCCTCCATGGGGACCTCGATCTGGAAGATGTAGTCCTCCATGTTCAGGCTCTGGATGCGGTTCTCCAGGTTGGCCTTCACACGGTTCTCGTAGCCCGCGTAGGAGTGGATGACGTACCAGTCGCCCGGCTGCGAGCGCAGCGTGCGCTTGAACTCCGCGACCGGGTCCTCGATGACGTCGCCGTCCTCGTCGGCCGGGCGGACCTCGTCCGTCTCGTCGTCGCCCGCCGCGTCGTCGGCGGTCGCGTCGTCGGCGGTCGCGTCGTCGGCCCCGTCCGTCGCGTCGTCGTCGGTCTCGTCAGCGGCGTCGAGGGCCTCGTCGGCTCCGTCGACCGCCGGGACGTCCGTGGTCTCGTCGACGTCGTCCTGGGCACCCTCGGGCTGCGTCGGGTCGACGTTCTCCGTCTGGTCCAGCGACTCCTGGGACACGAACGAACCTGCTTTCTCAACGAACTGCTCGAAGACTTCTTCTGGAAGCGCCGACGGCGCCCCGAGAGGCGCCGGCTGCCGTGCTGACCCGGCCTGGCCGGGGAAGGTCGTGCGCTAGCCGAAGACCCACCGGACGGCCTGGCCGATCCCCAGGTCGAGGACGGTCACGAACGCCATGACCACGACGACGAAGACGAGGACCACCGTCGTGTAGGTGATGAGCTCGGAGCGCGTCGGCGTCACGACCTTGCGGAGCTCGGCCACCACCTGGCGCACGAACAGGGCGATGCGCGCGAAGAGGTTGGGCTTCTTGTCCGCGGACGGACCGCCCTTCTTCTTCACCTCGTCGGCGCGGGCACCGCCTGCACCCACGGCCTCTGACGGCGATTCGCTCACTCGATCTTCCCCATCGCTCACGTACGGGACTTGCTCGAACCCTCGGTGCGACCCGGTGCCGGGCCGCGCGCGGATCCCGGGAAGGTCCCACGAGAGCCACGCCGTGCAGGGTAGACAGGACTCGAACCTGCAACCTGCGGTTTTGGAGACCGCTGCGCTACCAATTGCGCCACTACCCTTCGAGCCGACGGCGCCCCGCACGGCCTCGCTCCCCGGACGAAAGTCGTCTCACGGGCGCGGACCAGCGTGGCGGGCGTCAACCACCGAGGGATCACTGTACGCGACGCGGCGCCCCTGGTCGAACCACCGTCCACCGATCGGTGGACGCGAGGTCCGGACGAACGGGCGTCGCGGCCCGAGGCCCCGCGCCGACAGGCTGGTCCCATGACGACGACACCCCTCCCCGCAGGCCCCCGCGGGGCCGCCTCCGGCCCCGGCGCCGGTCAGGACGGACCGGCCGTGGACGTGCGCGGCCTGCGCAAGCGCTACGGCCCCAAGCAGGCCGTGGACGGCATCGACCTGCGCGTCGAGCGCGGCGAGATCTTCGCGGTCCTCGGCCCCAACGGCGCCGGGAAGACCACCACGGTCGAGATCCTCGAGGGCTTCCGCCGCCGGGACGCGGGCGAGGTCCGTGTGCTCGGCGAGGACCCCCAGATCGCAGGCCGCGCCTGGCGCTCGCGCATCGGCGTCGTCCTCCAGGACTCGCGGGACCAGGCCGAGCTCACGGTCACCGAGCTCGTCCGGCACTTCGCGACGTTCTACCCGACGTCGCGAGACCCCGACGAGGTGATCGACGCCGTCGGGCTGCGGGAGAAGGCGCGCACGCGCACGCGCCAGCTGTCCGGCGGGCAGCGCCGACGGCTCGACGTCGCGCTGGGGATCGTCGGGCGGCCGGAGCTGCTGTTCCTCGACGAGCCCACGACGGGGTTCGACCCCCAGGCCCGCCGCGCGTTCTGGGCGCTCGTCCGGTCGCTGCGCGAGGACGGCACCACGATCCTGCTCACCACGCACTACCTCGACGAGGCGGCGCACCTCGCCGACCGCGCCGCGGTCGTGCGCGCGGGCCGGGTCGTCGCGCTCGACGCGCCCGACCGCCTCGGGGGCGCGGAGGCGCGCCGCCCGGTCGTGCGGTGGCTCGACGGCGGCACCCGGCGCTCCGAGCGCACCGACTCCCCCACCGCGGTCGTCGCGGCGCTCGCCGCGCGGTACGCGGACGGCGAGGTGCCCGGGCTCGAGGTGACGCGCCCGAGCCTCGAGGACGTCTACCTCGAGCTCATCGGCGAGCCGGCCGTTCCGGGCGACCCGTCGCCCGCACCCGACCCGAGCGCACCCGCCGCTGCCCGCACGCCCGACGACGCGACCGTCGTCGTCCCCGAGGAGGCCCGACCGTGACCGCTGCCCCGACCGCGCGCGCCCCGCGCGCCACCCTGCCCGGCCCCGGCCGTCTCGGCATCGAGCGCACGCGCGCCGAGCTGCGCGGGTTCTTCCGCGAGCGCGACGCGGTCGTGTTCATCTTCACCTACCCGCTCATCATGCTGGCGATCTTCGCGACCGTCTTCGACGGCCAGGACCAGGGCGCCGCGGGCTACTCCGTGCCCTTCGCGCAGTACTTCCTGCCGGGCATGATCGCCACGGGCGTCATGCTCACGAGCTTCCAGTCGCTCGCGATCTCGATCGCGGTCGAGCGTGACGACGGCACGCTCAAGCGCCTGCGCGCGACCCCGCTGCCGGCGTCGGCGTACTTCTACGGCAAGGTGGGCCTGGTCCTCGCGACCTCGCTCGTGCAGACCGCGCTCCTGCTGCTCCTCGCGGCCGTCGTGTACGACGTCCCCATGCCGTGGGACATGCCCGACGCCGCGACCCGGCTCACGACGTTCGCCTGGGTGTTCGTGCTCGGGTGCGCCGCGGGCGCCGTGTGCGGGGTCGCGTTCTCGTCGCTGCCGCGGTCGGGCCGCTCCGCGACGGCGGTCGTCACGCCCGTCGTGCTCGTGCTGCAGTTCATCTCTGGGGTGTTCTTCGCGTTCTTCGCGCTGCCGACGTGGATGCAGACCGTCGCGTCCGTGTTCCCGCTCAAGTGGATGGCGCAGGGCATGCGCTCGGTCTTCCTCCCCGAGCAGGCCGCGGCGCTCGAGCCGTCCGGGTCGTGGCAGCACGGGGCGACCGCTGCTGTACTGGTCGCATGGCTGGTCGTGGGGCTCGTGGTGGGCGCGCGGACGTTCCGGTGGCGGCGCCGTGACGACGGCTGACCCGCCGTCGCCCGCGGGCGGGCTCCCGGCGCCCGGGGCCGGGGCCGGGGCCCGAGACGAGGACGGCACGGCCACGGACCAGCTCGACGGCACGTGGGCGCGCGACGTGCGCTGGTGGGACGTGGCGTTCTACGTCATCGTCGTGCTCAGCGCGCTCGCGCTGCTCACGGCGGGCGTCGACGGCACGGCCCTGCTCGTGTCGCTCGCGGCGCTCGGGACGATCCTCCTGGCCTACCTCGCGTGGGGGCGGCGCGCGGCGCGCACGCGCGCGCAGGTGCCGGCGCACCTCTACCTCCTCGTCGCGATCGCGGGCACGCTGGTCGTCGTCGGGCAGGACGCGCTCGGCACGCTCCTGCTGTTCGCCGTCTTCACGCAGATCTGGATGCTTTCGGAGCACCTCGGGGCGCAGGTCGTGCTGTGCGTCGCGCTCGCGGCCGGCACCGCGCTCGCGCTCGCGTTCGACCCGACGACGGGGCGCGTCGAGCCCGACGAGCTGGCGAGCGCCGCGCCGCAGATGGGCGTCGCGCTCGCGTTCGCGCTGAGCCTCGGGCTGTGGACGGCGCACACGATGCGCCAGTCCGAGCGGCACGCGCGCCTCGTCGACGCGCTGCGCGCGACGCAGGCCGAGCTCGCGCGCTCGCACCACGAGGCGGGCGTGCTCGCGGAGCGTGAACGGGTCGCCCAGGAGATCCACGACACGCTCGCCCAAGGGTTCACGAGCGTCGTCATGCTCGCGCAGGCCGCGAGCGCCGACCTCGACCGGGGCGCCCCGGACGCAGCACGCGAACGTCTCGCGCTCGTCGAGTCGACGGCACGCGACAACCTCGCCGAGGCCCGGGCGCTCGTCGCGGCCTCCGCGCCGGCCCCGTTGCAGGGCAGCACGCTCGGGGAGGCGCTGCGCCGCCTCGCGGTGCGGTTCGCCGAGGAGACGGGGACGCCCGTGGACCTCGCGGCCGACGACGCCCCGGGGCTGTCGAGCGCCGAGGAGGTCGTCCTGCTGCGCTCGGCGCAGGAGGCGCTGACGAACGTGCGGCGCCACGCCGGGGCGGGCGCGGTGCGGGTCGGGCTGCGCCACGACGCGGACGGGACCCTCCTCGAGGTGTGCGACGACGGCCGCGGGCTGCCCGGCGACGCGGCCGAGGGCTACGGTCTGCGGGGCATGCGCGAGCGCGTCGCCGCGGAGGGCGGCAGCCTCGAGGTGGGCCCGGCGCCGGGCAGGGGCACGCGCGTCGCGGTACGGCTGCCCGCGGCGGTCGCGGGCGCGGGCCGGGCGGCCCCGACGAGGCGAGGAGCGGTGCGGTGACGGGGACGACGGGCGGGGCCGGCGCGGTGCGCGTGCTCGTGGTGGACGACCACCCGGTCGTGCGCTCGGGCATCGTGGGGATGCTCGCCGCGGAGCCCGACCTCGCGGTGGTCGGGGAGGCGGGCGACGGCGCGCAGGCGGTGGAGCTCGCGCGCGAGCTGGCGCCCGACGTCGTGCTCATGGACCTGCGGATGCCCGTGCTCGACGGCGTCGGCGCGACCGCGGCGATCCTCGGCGCCCCGGGCCGCGGGCACGCGCGCGGTGGCGAGGGGCCGCGCGTCGTCGTGCTCACGACGTACGAGACCGACGCCGACATCCTGCGGGCCGTCGAGGCGGGCGCCACGGGCTACCTGCTCAAGGACACGCCGCGCGACGAGCTCGTGGCGGGCGTGCGGGCCGCGGCGCGGGGTCAGACCGTGCTGGCGCCGAGCGTCGCGACGCGCCTCGTGACCTCGGTGCGCGGGACGGAGCGGCTCACGGACCGCGAGGTCGAGGTGCTGCGGCTCGTGGCCCGCGGGCTGTCGAACGCGGCCGTCGGGCGCGAGCTGTTCATCGCCGAGGCGACCGTGAAGACGCACCTGCTGCGGGCCTTCGCCAAGCTCGGCGTGGACGACCGCACCGCCGCCGTGACGGTCGCGATGCAGCGCGGATTCCTCCCCGGCGTGTGACGCGCGGGGGCGTCACCGACGCCCGGACCTGCGGCCCAGACCTGCGGCGCGACCTGCGGCGGGACCGGGCGGTGTCCGACGGCGGGCGCCGGGCGCCCGTGACAGACTCCCGCTGTGCGAGACCTCGCGACGCTCCCCAAGGCCCACCTGCACCTGCACTTCACGGGGTCCATGCGACCCGACACGCTGCGCGACCTCGCCGCGCAGTACGACGTGCGGCTCCCCCACGCGCTCGTCGACGGCGACCCGCTGCGCCTGCCGCCGACCGAGCGCGGCTGGTTCCGGTTCCAGCGGCTGTACGACGCGGCGCGCGCGTGCGTGCGGTCGGAGGCCGACATGCGGCGCATCGTGCTCGAGGCGGCGCAGGACGACGCCGCGGAGGGGTCGGGGCGGCTCGAGATCCAGGTGGACCCGACGTCGTACGCGCCGTTCGTCGGGGGCATCACCCCGGCCGTGGAGATCGTGCTCGACGCCGCCCGGTCCGCGAGCGCCGCGACGGGGACCGAGGTCGCGGTGGTCGTCGCGGCGTCGCGCACGCGGCACCCGCTCGACGCGCGGACCCTCGCGCGGCTCGCGGCGCAGTACGCGGGCGAGGGCGCGGGCGAGGTCGTGGGGTTCGGCCTGAGCAACGACGAGCGGCGCGGGGACACCGCCGAGTTCGCGCGCGCGTTCGCGATCGCGCGCCGGGCGGGGCTCGCATCGGTGCCGCACGGCGGCGAGCTCCTGGGACCGGGCCACGTGCACGAGGTCGTGCGCGAGCTGGTCCCGGACCGCCTGGGCCACGGGGTGCGGTCGGCGGAGGACCGGCGCGTCCTCGACGACGTCGTGGACCGCGGGATCGCGCTCGAGGTGTGCCCGGCGTCGAACGTCTCGCTCGGCGTCTACGAGGAGGCGGGGCAGGTGCCGCTCGGCGCGCTCGTCGACGCGGGCGCGCAGGTCGCGCTCGGCGCCGACGACCCGCTGCTGTTCGGGTCCCGGCTCGTCGGGCAGTACGAGACCGCGCGGCGCGAGCACGGATTCTCGGACGCGGAGCTCGCCGACCTCGCGCGGTCGTCGATCCGGGCGAGCCGGGCGTCGTCGGGCACCAAGCGGCGGCTCCTCGCGGGCGTGGACGACTGGCTCGCGGCGGGCTGACGCCGGCGGGCGCGCCGGCCGCCGGAGGGCGGGGGCGCGCCGCGGGGGTCACGCGCGCGTCGCGACGACGAAGACGCGACGGAACGGCAGCAGCGTGCCCGCGCCGCGCTCCGGGTACGCGTCCCGCAGCGCAGCGCCGTACTGCGCGACGAACGCCTCCCGCAGGTCGTCGGGGAGCGCCTGGAGCACGGGGCGAGCGCCCGTCGCGGAGACCCAGCGCAGCACGGGGTCCGGTCCGTGGAGCACGTGGAGGTACGTCGTCTCCCACGCGTCGACGGTCCAGCCGAGAGCCGCGAGCGCGTCGAGGTAGACCTCGGGGTCGTGGGCCGCGGGGCGCTCGACGCCCGCGGTGTGCGCGGCGAACGGGGGCCGGGCGGCGAGCTCGCGCAGGAGCCGGTGGCTCGGCGCGTCGTGGTTGCCGGGGACGGAGAACGCGAGCGCGCCGTCCGGGGCGACGTGGTCGGCGAGCCGGGAGAGCAGGCCGAGGTGGTCGGGCACCCACTGGAGCGTCGCGTTGCTCACGAGGACGTCGGCGGGCGCGGGCGGCGACCACGAGCGCACGTCCGCGAGCTCGTACCGCACCCACGGGGCGGACGCGTCGCGCCGGGCCGTGTCGACCATGGCCGGCGAGGCGTCGATCCCGGTGATCGAGGCCTCGGGCCAGCGCGCGTGCAGCAGCGGGGTCAGGTGGCCGGGGCCGGACCCGAGGTCGACGACCGTGCGCGCGTCGACGGCGACGCGCGCCACGAGGTCGGCCATCGGGCGCGTGCGCTCGTCGGCGTGGCGGAGGTAGAGGGCAGGGTCCCAGTCGCGGGGCATCACGGCTCCGTCCGGTCGTAGTGTCTAGACGTCAACAATCTTGACATCAAGATACATGGGATCACGGTGCGTCGCGCGGGCTTCTCATGTGCGTCTCATCCGGCTCTCCGATACTGGGTCCATGACTCGCCGGACCGTCGCGTGGCTCGTGGGGGCGCTCGTCGTCGTCCTCGCCGGCGCCGCCGTCGGCGCGCTCGCCGCGCGCCCGCAGGACCGCGACGTCGGCGTCGCCGTCGTCGTGACGCCCGCTCCCCCGGCCACGACCCCGACGACGCCCGACCCGGCGCCCGGCCCGACGGACGACGGTGACGACGACGCGGACGACGACGACCGCGTCACGCCCGCCCCGCCGTCGAGCGACGACGACCCGGACGACGACCCGTCCGACTCGGACGACGACCCGGACGACGACGCGACCGACGACCAGGACGACGGGTGAGGCGCCGGACGCGCGGCGCGGGACTGACGGTCCGCACCCGCATGCTCGCGGCGTTCCTCGGCCTGTCCGCCCTGGCGCTGCTCCTCGCGGGCGGCGCCGCGTGGTTCCTGCAGCGCGGCCAGCTCGACGCGCGCATCGACGAGAGCCTCACCCGGAGCGCGAACGAGCTCCGGCGGGTCGCGGGCTCCGGCGTGAACCCCGTGACGGGCGAGCCGTTCCGGTCCGCCGACGACGTCGTGGTCGCGTCGATCCAGCTCACCGTGCCCGCCCACAACGAGGGCGTGCTCGGGCTCCGCGAGGGTCGGGCGCCGCTCGTGTCGCAGCAGGACGTGCGCCTGCGCCTGGAGGAGGACGCCGAGCTCGTCGCCGCGCTGTCGCCCCTCGTGACGGGCGACCACGTGGTGCTGCGCTCGGTCCGGACGGCGACGGCGGACTACCGCGCGCTCGTCGCGCCCGTGCGCGCGACCGGGGCGGACGCCGGGTCTCCCGCGGCGCTCGTGCTCGCCTACGACCGCTCGGCGGAGCACGCCGAGTTCGCCCAGGTCTTCCGCACGTACGCCGTCGTCGCGCTCGGCGCGCTCGTGCTCATCGGCGTCGTGGGCTGGGTCGTGGCCGGCCGGCTCCTGCTCCCGATCCGCACGCTCTCGCGCACCGCGCAGCGCATCGGCGAGACCGACCTCTCCGCGCGGATCCCGGTCACGGGCAACGACGACCTCTCCGACCTGTCCCGCACCGTGAACGGCATGCTCGACCGGCTCGAGGGCGCGTTCGACTCGCAGCGCCGGCTCATCGACGACGTCGGGCACGAGCTGCGCACGCCCCTCACCGTGGTGCGGGGCCATCTCGAGCTCATGGACCCGCACGACCCGACCGACACCACCGAGACGCGCGACCTCGCGCTCGACGAGCTCGACCGCATGAACCGCCTCGTGGACGACCTCGTGACGCTCGCGACCGCCGGCCGCCCGGACTTCGTGCGCCCGCTCGACACGGACCTCGGGCGCCTGCTCGACGACGTGCACGACAAGGTCCGCACGCTCGGCGACCGGCGCTGGCTCGTCGACGCGCGCGCCGACGTCACGGTCCGGGCGGACGCGCAGCGCCTCACGCAGGCGCTGCTCCAGCTCGCGGCCAACGCGGTGAAGTTCTCGGCGCCCGGCTCGGCCGTCGCGCTCGGCTCGGCCGTGTCCGACGACGGCGCGCGCGTGCGCGTCTGGGTCCGCGACGAGGGCGTGGGGATCGCTCCCGAGCAGCAGGACCGCGTCTTCGAGCGGTTCGCACAGGCGACGACGCCGGGGGCGGCGCACCCCGAGGGCGCCGGGCTGGGACTCGCGATCGTCGCCGCGATCGCCGACGGCCACGGCGGCCGCGTCCACGTGGACTCGACGCCCGGCGTCGGGTCGACGTTCACGCTCGACCTGCCGCTCGTCCCGGTCCCCGGGGCGGACCCCACGACGGCCGCCGACGCCGCGACCCCCTACGGGGCCACCGCGCCGACCGCGCCCACCGCGCCGTCCGCCGCGACCCCCGAGCTGCCCCCGGACGCCCCGGGCGCGCAGCCGACCAGCGCGGCGGCGGGCTCCGAGAACGGCACCCCCGCCGGGAACGGCGCTCAGACGAGAACAGAGACCGGCACCGAGACCGGCACGGACCCCGACGGAAGGACCACCCGGTGAGCCAGATCCTCGTCGCCGAGGACGAGACCCGCATCGCCTCGTTCGTGGCCAAGGGGCTGCGCGCCGCGGGCTACGCGAGCACCACGGTCGCGACGGGCCGCGAGGCGTTCGACCTCGCGAGCAGCGGCGACTTCGCGCTCCTCGTGCTCGACCTCGGCCTGCCGGACCAGGACGGCTTCACCGTGCTGCGCCGGCTGCGGGAGACCGGGAACGCGATCCCCGTCATCATCCTCACGGCGCGCACGTCCGTCACGGACACCGTGGCCGGTCTCGAGGGCGGCGCCGACGACTACATGGCCAAGCCGTTCCGCTTCGAGGAGCTCCTCGCGCGCATCCGGCTCCGGCTGCGCAGCGAGCCGGCGGGCGAGGTCACGGTGCTCACGCACGGCGCGCTGAGCCTGGACCTGCGCACGCGGCGGGCCCGGACGTCCGACCGCGAGGTGGACCTCTCGGCGCGGGAGTTCGCGCTCGCCGAGGCGTTCCTGCGCAACCCCGGGCAGGTCCTCTCCCGCGAGCAGCTCCTGTCGCGCGTGTGGGGCTACGACTTCGACCCCGGCTCCAACGTCGTGGACGTGTACGTGCGGTACCTGCGCAACAAGCTCGGCGCGGAGCACTTCGTCACCGTGCGCGGGATGGGCTACCGCCTCGCGGACGCGTCGCGGCGCTCCTGAACCGACGACGACGCCCGCCCCGGGGGACCGGGACGGGCGTCGCGCGGGTGCGGGCGGCGAGGCCCGACCCCGGTCAGGCCGCGGACTGCGGCGACGGCGGCGTCACCGGGCTGGCCGGCGTGCTCGCCGTCTGCGCGGTCGGGGCGGTGTTCGCCGTCGGGGCGGTGTTCGCGCTCGCCGGGCTGTTCGCGGTCTGGGCCGTGGTGGCGGAGGCCGCGGTCGCGGGCGACCCGGACGTGTTCGCGGTGACGGTCGTGATCGACGTCCCGTTCTGGACGTCCGTCGGGCTCGGGGTGGCCGCCGCGGTCGTGGCTGCCGTCGCGACGTCGGACGTCGTCACCTCGACCGACGGGGAGACCACCGCCCCGTCGGGGGCGTCGAGCGCGCCGTGGGCGGCGGCCATCGTCGCCCCGAGACCGACCGCGCCGAGCGCCCCGGTGACGATCCATGCGCTGCGTGCCTTCATGGTGCTTCTCCTTCGTCCGATGGTGCGCACGACCCCTCGGCCGTGCAGGTCTCGAGCCTCCCGCTCACGCGTGAGAGACCGAGGAGGCCGTCATGAGAGTGCTCTCAGGAAGCGGGAGCAGCCCTTCGGCGACCGCGAGCCAGGCCTCCGCGAGCTCGCGCGAACCGGCGCCCGGCACGAGGGACAGCACGACGCCCGCGGCCCGGGCGCGCAGGCCCACCGGGTCGACGGCGGCGCCGAACACCGCGAGGCACCGCTCGACGAGATCGCCCACGCCCCCGTACACGGCCGGCGCCAGCGCGGGCAGGACGGCGAGGTGCCCGACGAGGCACGCGAGGTCGTCCACGCGGTGGCCCGGCCCGAGCGTGTCCACGTCGAGCAGCACGGCCACGCGCGGCCGGGCCGTCGTCCCCGGGCCGTCGTCGGCGTCCGAGCCCGCGGCGAGCAGGACGTTCGCCTCGTAGAAGTCGCCGTGCGTCGCGACCACGGGGCCCGGGTCCCGCGTCGCGACCGCGTCGCCGACGGCGCGCGCGACGCGCCGCACACGCTCGGCGTCGAGGCCGTGGACCGCGAGCGCCGACGTCGCGTAGTGCTCCACGCGCTCCGCCCACGCGGGCCGGCGGCGCAGCGTCGTCGCACGCGCGGGCAGCGCGTCGAGCGCGCGGAGCAGCTCGCGCGGGTCGATCGCCCCCGGCTGCGCGGCCGGACCCGACGCCGCGAGGTGCTGCGCGAGCGACGGGCCGCGCGCCTCCTCGAGGACCACGAGTCCGTCGTCGTCCCGGGCGAGGCACCGCGGGGCACGCACGGCCCCGTCCTCGAAGAGGTCGTGGCGGCGCGCGAGCGCGCGTGCCCGGCCGGGCCGGACGACCTTGACGTAGAGCGTCCGCACGGGCGTCCGGGCGCGGAGGACCGCGCGGCGCAGCGGCCGGTAGGCGACCATCGCGACGGACTCGACGACCTCGCCCGGGGCGAGCACGCCGGCGTCGTCCAGGCGGCGCGTGAGCCCGGGCGCGTCGCACGCCGCCGCGAGCGCGGGCAGCAACGGGTCGGCCGGGTGCCGCCACACGTGCACGACGCGCGGCCCGTCGTCCAGGCGCGCGACGCCCGGCCCGACGGCGTCGGGCGGGAGGGGCGCGGTCGTCGCGAGCAGGTACGCGGTCGCGTCGACGGACGCCACCGCCCCGCCGGGCCGGGCCGGGAGCCTGCGGCGGGCGACGACGTCGTACCCGACGGTGACCTCCGCACCGGGGCGCGCGTGCACCTGGTGGACGCGCCACGTGCCGAGCCCGGCGCCGTCGGCCCCGAGCGCCGCGGCGAGCAGCCCTTCCGCCTCGGGCCCGGTGAGCAGGTCGAGCCAGGCGCGCTGGTCGGGGGCGGCGAGGGCGATCGTCATGGGCCCAGGGCATCGTGCGCGCGTGTGCCCGGGGTGAGAGCCCGATGAGAGTCCTCTCATCCCGAACGCCGAAGGACGGGCCCGGAGCGGCACACCCTTGACCCGGGCGCGGCCGGCGTGCGAATGTACCGTTGTGTTGACACAAAACGTGACGGAGGAGCCGGGCGGGGTCGCGCTGTTCCTCCCTGCCGGGTACGACCTGGTCTGGAGCGTCGTCGCCCTCGCCGCGCTCGCGGGCGTCGGAGCTCTCGTGGTGCTCGTCGTGCGCGCACTGACGCGCGAGCCGGCGCCCGCGCTGCACGGGCTCGCCGACGGGGACCCGGTGCGTCGCGCCGCGCGACGGCACGCGACGACCGTGAGCGTCGCCGCGGCGACCGCCGCCGCGCTCGTCGGGGTCGTCCTCGTGCAGGCCGTGACGACCGCCGTCGGCGGACTCGCGGAGGGCGTGCTCGTGGGGCTCTCCCCCGCGCTCGTCGGCCTGGCGTTCCTCGGGGCGCACGCCGTGGGCGAGCGCACGTGGCCGCGCCAGCGCACGGCGGTCCGGGCGGCCACGCTGCGGCCCCGCACCGTGGCCGACGTCGCGCCGCGCGGCCTGCGCCGCCTCACCTGGGCCCTCGGTGCCCTCGTGCTCGTGCTCACCGCGGTCGGCGGCCTCACCGCCGGGGCGGACGGGCGGTCCGTGACGCGCGTGCTCGGCGACGTCACCTCGACGACGAGCCCCTACCCCGGGTGGTTCTACGGGGTCTGGCTCGCGGCCGGCGCGGTGCTGCTCGTGGCCGGCGCGGAGGGGGTGCTCCGGCTGGTCGCGCGCCGCCCCGCTGTCCCGCGCGTCGAGCCGGGGTGGGACGTCGCGTTGCGCCGCGCGTCCGCGCACCGCGTCCTGCGCGGCACCCAGCTCGCGCTCGGGCTCACCGCGGCCGGAACGCTCGCCTACGGCGCGAACGCCGCAGCCCGGGCGGGCTACCCCGGGGCGGCCGTGCTCGTGGCCGTCGCCGTCGCGATCGCCCTCGTGGCGATCGCCGTCGGCGTGCGGCCCGCCCCCGACCCCGACGCGGAGGCCGCCGCCCCGGCGTCCGCGGGGCACGGGCGTGGCGATGGGTGAGCTCCGCGTCGAGATCGACCTGCGCACCGGCCTGGCCCCCTACGAGCAGATCCGGAGCCAGGTCGTCGCGCACGTCGCCGCCGGGCGCCTGCGCGTCGGCGACCGCCTCCCGACGATCCGCGCGCTCGCGACCGACCTCGGGCTCGCCCCCGGGACGGTGGCCCGCGCGTACCGGGAGCTCGAGGCGGCGGGGGTCGTCACGACGCGTCGCCGCGCCGGGACCGTCGTGGCCGACGGCGTCTCCCCCACGGACGTCGCCGCGCGCCACGCCGCGCACGAGCTCGTGCGCGCCGGCCGCGAGGCCGGGCTGTCCGACGACGCGATCGTCGACGTCCTGCGCGGGGCGCTGCTCGGCGAGCCCGGGACGGACCGGGCCGCACCGCACTGACCTGGCCCCGGCCGACCGGCGCCGCGGTCCGTGCGTCACGACCGGGTCACGATCCACCGCGAACCGGTACCGTCGCCCGTCGGGGCGCGGTGCACGGCGCATGATGGACTCCGCGGCGACGCCGCGCCAGACGAAGGGGGACCAGGTGGAGCAGCGAACCGTCCGCTCGACCGCGGTGGCGACCGCGGCGGCGACCCCGGTGGCGACCGCGCCCGGGACGCGGCCGGCGGCGGCAGCACGCCGTCGCGGCCCCGTCCGGCGGGTGGTCGCGCGCGCCGTCGTGCCCGCGCTCGCCGCCGCGCTGGCCCTCGCGGGCTGCCAGGCGGGCCTGCCCGACATGGAGCCCGGCCGGACGCCGTCGGCCTCGGAGAGCCCGGCGTCGCCGGAGCCGACGAGCCCGAGCCCGTCCGCGCCGACCACGACGCCGGAGCCCACCCCCACCGAGACGCCCGAGCCCGAGCCGACGCCCACCGAGACGCCCGAGCCCAGCACGCCGCCGCCCGCCGCCGAGCCCGCGCCGGAGCCGACGCCCGAGGCACCGCCGGAGCCGGTCGAGCTGGCGCGCGGGGCGACCGGCGAGCGTGTCGTCGCGCTCCAGCAGCGCCTGGCCGACCTCGGCTACTTCATCGGCGCACCCGACGGCGACTTCGGCGGCGGCACCCAGCAGGCCGTGTGGGCCCTGCAGAAGGCGGCGGGCCTCTCGCGCGACGGCGTCGTCGGGCCCGCGACCCAGGCCGCGCTCGACGAGGGCGTCACGCCGCAGCCGCGCAGCGGGTCGGGCAAGGTCGTCGAGATCGACCTCGACCGCCAGCTCCTGCTCGCCGTCGAGGACGGTCGCGTCGTCACGGTGGTCAACGCGTCGTCCGGGAACGGGGAGTCGTACGAGGCGAAGGGGCGCACCTACCGCGCCAGCACGCCACGCGGCACGTTCCAGGTGGGCCGGCAGGTCGACGGGAACCACTCGTCGAGCCTCGAGCTCGGCGACATGTGGCGCCCCAAGTTCTTCACCGGGGGGATCGCGGTGCACGGGTCGGGGTCGATCCCGCCGTGGCCCGCGTCGCACGGGTGCGTCCGCGTCGCGAACTCGGCGATGAACTGGCTCTGGGACACCTGGCGCGCCGACCCCGGCACGACGGTCCTCGTCTACTGAGCCCGGCCCCTCGCTGAGTCAGAGCGCGACGCCCACGAGCACCGGCTCCGGCACGAGCTCGACGCCGAACGCCTCGACGACGCCGTCACGCACCGCGCGCGCGAGCTCGACGACGTCCTCCGCGCTCGCCCCGCCGCGGTTCGTCAGCGCGAGGGTGTGCTTCGTGGACAGCCGCGCGAGGCTCGACGGGCCGTGCACGCCGAACCCCTTGGTGAAGCCCGCGTGCTCGATGAGCCACGCGGCCGACGTCTTCACGAGCGTCGGGTCGATCTCGCCCAGGCTCGGGCCGGTGGTCCGGGTCGGGGTCGCCGTGCGGACCGGGTACCGCGGGGCCTCGGCCGGGAGCAGGTCCGCCTGCTCGGCCGGGACGACGGGGTTGGTGAAGAACGACCCCGCGCTCCAGCGGTCGTGGTCGGGCCCCGCCGCGGGGTCGCCGTCGGGGCCGACGCCGTCGAGCAGCATGCCCTTGCGCGCACGCAGGGCGAGCACCGCGGCGCGCACGTCAGCGCTCGGTGCGCGGTCCCCGACCTGGACGTCGAGCGTGCGGGCGAGCTCCGGGTACGCGACCGGCGCCGACAGCGACCCCAGGCGCGCCTGGAAGCCGACGTCCAGCACGACGTAGCGCGGTGACGGGTACCAGGGGCCGTCGTCGTCCGACCCGGCGCCGGCGTCCACGTGCATGCTGCGCTTGAGCAGCGACGTCCGGTAGCCGAACGCGAGCTCGCCCAGGGCGAGCGTGCGCACGCGCGAGCGCGCGCGGTCCCAGACCCGGACCGTCGAGATCACGCCCGCGACGTCCTGCCCGTACGCGCCGATGTTCTGGACCGGCGCCGCGCCCACGGTGCCGGGGATGCCCGACAGCGCCTCGACCCCGACCCACTCCTCCGCGACCGCGCGTGCCACGAGCTCGTCCCAGTCCTGGCCCGCCGGGGCGTGGAAGCTCGCGCCACCGCACGAGTCCTCCGCGTCGACGGTGATCCCGCGCCGCAGGTCGCGCACGACGACACCGCCGAACCCCTCGTCGCCCACGAGCAGGTTCGAGCCCCCTCCGACGACGAGGAGCGGCTCCCCCGCCTCGTCGGCGGCCCGCACGATCTCCAGCAGCTCGGCCTCGCTGTGCGCCTCGAGGTAGCGGTCCGCCGGGCCGCCCACGCGCAGCGTCGTCAGCTCGGCGAGCGACGGCGTCCCGACGGCCTCGGGGCGCAGCCCCGGAGCGGTCCCGACGATCTCGGGCAGGTCACGGTCCACGGGGGCGGCGGGTTCACAGGTCACGCGTCCAGCGTAGTTCGGGTTCCCCGGCCCGGGCCGCGCCTCCCGCGCTCGCCCGCTGCGCCGAGCGAGAACGGCGGTCGACCGGGCGCCGCCCGGAGGGCCGGGACGACCCTCAGTCGGCGCGCCCGGCGCGGTCGGTGCGCTGCGTGGCCTGCCGGCCCGCGGTGCCCGCGGCCGTGGGGAGCGGGCGGGTCGCGCCGACGACGAGCAGGCCGACGACGACGGGCACCGCGATCACGAGGAGCGCGCCGCGGTAGCCGACGTGCTCGGCGAGGAAGCCGATGAGCGGCGGGCCCATGAAGAACGCGGAGTACCCGATGGTCGCGACGACGCTCACGCGCACCGCGGCGCGTGCCGGGTCGTCGGACGCGGCGCTCATCCCCACGGGGAACCCGAGCGCGGCGCCCATGCCCCACGCCACGACGCCGACGAGCGCGACCCAGAGGTTCGGGGACAGCGTGAACACGAGCAGGCCCAGCAGCGCGAGCCCCGCACCGAGGCGCAGGACGGCGACGCGGCCGTAGCGGTCGAGCAGCCCGGTCCCGAGCAGGCGCATCCCGGTCATGGCGGTGAGGAAGACGGCGAGGCCGACGGCGCCCATCGCGTCGGACGTGCCGAAGCCGTCGACGACGGCGAGGCTCACCCAGTCGTTCGCCGCGCCCTCGGTGAGCGCGGCGGCGAGCACGACGAGGCCGATGAGGAGCGTGCGCGGCTCGGTCCACGCGCTGAGGGCCCCGCGCGGGTCCTTGCCGCTGCCGTGCGACGACCCGCTCCCGGCCGCGGCGGCGGGGTCGGCGCCGGTCGCGTCCTCGACGGAGTCGGCGACCGCGTGGTCCACCTGGCCCGCCGGGAGGAAGAACCGCACGCACCACAGGACGCCGACGAGGCTCAGCACGACGGCGGCGGTGAGGTGCGCCTGGACCGGCACGTGGAAAGCGGCCATGAGCGCGCCGACGCCGGCGCCGGCCATGGTGCCGAACGAGAACCCGGCGTGGAAGCGCGGCATGATCGCCTTGCCGAGCCGCTGCTCGACGGCGGCGCCCTCGAGGTTCATCGCCGCGTCCCACACGCCCGTGCCGATCCCCGCGAGGAACAGCCCGACGCGCACGACGACGTCCTCCCCCGTCGCGACGCCCGTGACCGCGGTGACGAGCCCGACGACGTTGGCGACGGCGAAGACCGTGACGGCCTTCGAGGCGCCGAGGCGCTGGACGACCATACCGGACAGGGGCAGCGCGAGCAGCGACCCGACGGCCATGAAGAGCAGCAGGAGACCCATCTGCGCCTCGGTGAAGCCGAGCGAGTCCCGCACCGCGGGCAGGCGGGAGGCCCACGTCGCGAAGTTGAAGCCGTTGAGGAAGAAGACGGCGAATACAGCCCACGTCGCGAGGGCGACGACACGGCGGTCAGGACGGGCGGTGGTCATGCGGAGGTCTCCTCGCGGCGGTGCGCCGGGCGGTTGCGGGGGCGGCGGGACGCGGCGCGCGCGGCCCGGTGGGCGGTGGGGGTCCCGGCGCTGACGCTCCGCCACGGTCGGCGGGGCCGCCGAGGACGGGGCGTGCCCTCGTCGGACGTGACGTGCGCGCCGCCGGTCGGGACGTCCACCGGACCATCCTGCACCGCGACGGGTCCGGCGTCGTCCGTGCCGCGCACCGGGCGCGCCGCGCGGGCGGCGGCGGTGCCCAGGGGCGCGACCTGGCGGGCCAGCAGGACGCTGAGGACCATCGCGGCGACGATGAGGACGAGCGCGTGGCGCGCGCCCATCGCCTCGGCGGCGAGGCCGAGGAGCGGCGGCGCGGCGAGCGACGCCATCGAGGAGAACGCCGAGACGACCGAGACCCGGCTCGCGGCCCGCAGCGGCTCGTCGGACGCCGCGGCGATCCCGACGGGCACCGCGAGGGCGGCTCCGAAGCCCCACAGGACGACCCCGACTCCCGCGAGCTGGAGCGTCGGCGCGAACCCGAAGAGCACGAGCCCGGCGATCGACGCGACGCCCGACGCGCGGAGCACGGTGACGCGGCCGAACCGGTCGATGAGACGCGTGCCCGCGAGACGCATGACGGTCATGGCGGCGACGAACGTGCCGAACACGACGGCGCCGACGGCCTCGGTCTGCGCGAACCCGTCCACGACGGCGAGCGACAGCCAGTCGTTGGCGGAGCCCTCGGAGAGCGCGGCCGAGAGGATGACGAGCCCGATGAGCAGGGTGCGGGGCTCGCGCCACGCCGACAGCGCGGCGCCGAGCCGGGCACCGCGCCGGGCGAGGCGCGCGCGCAGGCCCGCCGTCTCGACGTCGACGACGGCGTCGCCGAGCGCGTCGACCGGGTCCGGCGCCGCGGTGCCGGGCGCGGGGGTCCGCAGTGGGAGCGTGTCGTGGACCGTGGCGGGGATCGCGGCGAGCCGCCACACCGTGGCCACGACCCCGGTCGCGACGAACTGCACGACGACAGGCACCTCGGCGTGGGCGCAGGCCGCACCGACCAGCGAGCCCACGACGGCGCCGACGGAGAACGCGGCGTGGAACTGGGGAAGGATCGTGCGCCCGACGCGACGCTCGATGCCCGCGCTCTCCACGTTCATCGGCACGTTGCCGAGCGAGAACGCCATGCCGTTGACGAAGATGCCCGCGGCGAGGAGCGCGACCGACCCGGTCACGGGGCCGAGCCCCAGCAGGAGGAACGCGACGCCGAACAGGCCCGCCGAGACGGCGAACGCGACCCGGCCGCCGAACCGCGTGACGAAGGGCCCGGCCGCGGTGACCGTGAGGAGCGCACCGACGGCGCCCGCGAGGAGCACGACGCCGAGGTCCGCGGGGCCGAGGCCGAGCGCGTCGCGCACGGACGGGAGGCGCGCGAGCCAGCTCGACATCATGACGCCGTTGAGCGCGAACACCCCGAGGAGCACCCAGCGGGCCCTGGCCAGGGCGCGGGCGTCGGACGCGGGGCCGGACGAGAACTGCGCAGCACCTCCTCGAATCGATTCGATCCGACGGACGAGAGTGCGCTTCGAATCGATTCGAGGCATGGTCACCAGTGTGCGGGTACGCTGGCCGCGCGTCAATCGAGAATCCCGCGCACGCGGGAGGCAGGGAGCGTGATGAGCGACACCCCCGGGAACCGGGAGCCCGCGGCGCCCGCCGCGCCGGCTCACCGGCCCACGCTCGCCAAGGTCGCCGAGCTCGCGGGGGTCTCCGTCTCGACGGCGTCGCTCGCGTTCTCCGGCGCCGGCCCGATCACCCCGGAGACCCGCGCGCGCGTCCTCGACGCGGCGAAGGAGCTCGGGTACACGGGACCGAACCCGCTGGGCCGCCAGCTCCGCTCGGGCCGGTCGGGAGTCGTGGGCGTCGTCGTCGGCGACCAGCTCCGCCGCGCGTTCCGCGACCCCGTCGCCGTCCAGGTGCTCGACGGCCTCGTCTCGACCCTGGGCGAGAACGGCCTCGGCGTGCTGCTCATCCCCGGCATCCCGTCCGACGACCCCGCGCGCGCCGTCGACCCGCTCGTCGAGAGCGCCGCCATGGACGTCGCGGTGCTCGTGTGGGGGGTCGGCACGGACGACGCGACGCTCGCCGCGCTCCAGCGGCGCGGCGTGCCCGTCGTCGTCGGCGAGGGCCGGCCCGTCGAGGGCGCCCCGCTCGTCCTCATCCACGACCGCGTCGGCACCGCGGACGCCGTGCGGCACCTGGTCGAGCTCGGGCACACGCGCATCGCCGAGGTCTCGCTCCCCCTCGACACCTCGGACCGCAGCGGACCGCTCGACGCCGCGCGGCTGGCCCAGGTGGACCGGACCCCGACGGCCAACCGCCTCGCGGGCGTGCGCGACGTCGTCGAGCCCGTCGCGAGCTGGGAGACCGAGGCCTCGCTCGTCGAGCACGGCCGTTCCGCGACGCTCGCCCTGCTCGGCCGCCCCGCAGCCGACGGCACGACCGAGCCGGCCGATCCCGCGACCCGGCCGACCGCCGTCATCGCCCACTCCGACCTCCTCGCGGCCGGCGCGCTGCTCGCCGCGCGCGAGCTCGGGCTGCGCGTGCCCGACGACGTCTCGGTCGCGGGCTTCGACGGGCTCGACCTCCCCTGGCTGGCACCCGACGTGCTGACGAGCGTGCACCAGCCGCTCGCCCGCAAGGGCGCGGAGCTGGGGCTGGCCGTCATCCGCCAGCTCGCGGGCGAGGCGCCCACCACGGTCGAGCTCGACGTCGAGCTGGTGGTGGGGACGACGACGGGCCCCGCCCCCACCACCTGACGCCCCGCGTCAGCCCAGGCGGCCCGGCTGCAACGGGTTCGCGCGGGCCGCGGCGAGCAGGTACCAGGACGTCGCCCCGACGTGCTGGACCTGGAAGTACCCGAACCCGAAGCCCGAGTCGAGGAGGCTCGACGCCGCGACCACGCCCGCACGCTCGGGCAGCGGAGCGCCCCCCATCGTCTGGCCGGCACCGACCGCCTCCTGCGCCCCCTGCACCTCGCGCAGCAGGCCCTCGGCGCGCACCCGGTCGTCGTCGCGCTCGCAGCCTCGGCGACCGCGCCGCCGGTCGTCGCGGTTCCCCCGCCCGCGCGCCCCACGGTCCGCGAGCGCCGACGCGAGCTGCGCCGTCCCCTCGAGCCACACGCCCTGCTGGTGCACCGGCAGCCCGTTGTACGACGCGGTCGACGTGAGGCTCGCGCTCGAGAACGTCACGCCCTCGACGACCGTGCCCGCCGGGAGCTGGGACACCCCCTCCCCCGCGACGTCGCGCGCGGCCAGCGCGTCGTCCGCCCAGTCCAGCGCGCGGGCGTAGCGCCGCTCGCGCAGCGCGAGCCACCCCCAGGTCTGCGGGTCCAGCGGGAGCGGGTCCCGGTTGATCTCCGTGCCGTCGTTCGTGCCGGTGTAGAGGTAGCCGCCGTCGGGCTCCCACATGCGGTCGACGAACGCGCGCGCGTGCTCGGCGGCACGGCTCCAGCGCCGGTCGCGCGTCACGGACCCGAGCTGGCGGAAGAACGCGACGCAGTCGACGTTGTGCTCGGTCGAGCCGTTGGGGACCGGGGTGTTCGTGCCGTCCACGCCGAACGAGAACCCGCCGAGAGGTGCCCGCGACCACGTGTTCGCGACGATCCACTCGCCGATCCGCCGGGCGGCGTCCAGGTAGCGCCGGTCACGTGTCGCCGCGTGCAGGTGCAGCAGCGCGATGCCCGGCCAGGCCATGTCCCCGACCGCCGTCCCGAGGAACCCGAACTGCCACCCGACGTTCGCCGTGCCGTCGGGGAGCACGAGCCCGTGCTCCTGCGGTGTGCCGTCGTAGAAGGTGTAGGGCCCGACGTTGTACGCCTGCCGGAGCCGGCCGTCGTCGTGGTCGGGGTCGTGCTCGAGCGCGAACACGAGCCCGTCGCCGAGCGCCCGGGCGCGGTCGAGGTAGCGGCGCCCCGCGGTGAGCGTCGCGAGGATCGCGAGGGCGTTGTCGTAGACGAACGCCGTCGAGAACAGCCCGAGCTGGTCGGCGTAGGACTGCGCGAGGCGGGGACCGGGGTTCTCGGCCGGGTACGCGTCCGTCGCCGCCGTGAGGAAGTCGTGCGCGCGCCGGACCGACGCCGCCCGGTCGCGGGACGGGCCGCCGCGCCCGCCACGCTCGAGCGCACCCGCGGCGGGCAGCGGGCCGGTGCTCGTCGCCGCGGCCGGGGCGGCCGTCAGCCCTGCGAGCGCGAGCGCGCCGCCGAGGGCGAGGACGGTGCGTCGGTCGACGCCACGAGCGGGACCGGGGTCGTGCGCGGGGAGGTCGGGCCGTCCAGAGCGGCCGCCGTGCTGGGTCATGAGCGTCTCCTTCGACGTCGTGAGTGGCGCGACCCACCCTAGTGGGAGCGCTCTCACGACGGAAGGGGTGCCGCGCTGGCGGCGTGGAGGCTCAGCCCGTCGCCTGCCCGTCGTCTGCCACGACACGCGCCGAAGGTGCCGAGGCCCTCGGCCCGGTCCGCTCGGGGAGTCGCTGCCGACGACGAGGGCGCCGCACCCGGTCGGGTGCGGCGCCCTCGTGGCGTCAGGAGCACGTGGTCGCCCGGGGCGACCGCAGGTCAGAGGCGGACGACCGCCTGGGTCTTGCCGAGCACGCGCGCGCCCTCGAACGTGACCGTGAGGTCGACGCGGACGGTGCCCGCCTCGGCGTCGATGGCGCCGACGGTAGCGGTCACCTCGAGCGTCGCGACACCGGGGTTCGGCACGGGCACCGGACGTGTGAACCGGGTCTGGTAGTCGACGACCGCACCCGGGCCCCCGGCCCAGTCCTCCACCAGCGCGACGGCGGCACCCATGGTGAACATGCCGTGCGCGATGACGCCCGGCAGGCCGACCTCGGCCGCGAACGCGTCGTTCCAGTGGATGGGGTTGAAGTCGCCGCTCGCCCCGGCGTACCGCACGAGGCGGGCGCGGTCGACCTCGACCGTGCGCGTGTCGACCACGTCGCCGACGGCCAGGTCCGCGAGGACGGGACGGGTGTCGTCGGAGCTCATGCGCCCTCCCCGCGGACGGCGAGCGTCGAGGTGACGGTCGCGACCGGCTCGGTGCCGCCGTCGGCCAGGGTCGCGGCGATCTCGCAGCGCGTGGTGACCATCGCGAGGCCGGCTCGCTCGACGATCGAGTCCACGTGCAGCACGGTGACGAGCTCGTCGCCCGCGACGATCGGCCGGTGGTGCGTGAAGCGCTCGTCGGCGTGGACGACGCGCGAGAAGTCGATGCCCGCCTCCGGGTCCTCGACGAGCTGCCCCTCCGCCCGCTGGGCGACGACGACCGCGAAGGTCGGAGGTGCGACGAGGTCCGGATAGCCAGCACCCCGCGCCGCCACGAGGTCGTGGTGCACGGGGTGGGTGGCGCCGACGGCGCCCGCGAACTCGCGCAGCTTCTCGCGCCCCACCGAGTACGGCGCGTTGGCGGGGTACTCGCGGCCGACGTAGGCCAGGTTGACGCTCACTGCGGGACGCGGGTGCGGAGCCGGAGGCTCAGCGGGTCTCGCGGTGCGCGGTGTGCTTGCCGCAGCGCGGGCAGAACTTCGCGAGCTCCAGGCGGTCCGGGTCGTTGCGACGGTTCTTCTTCGTGATGTAGTTGCGCTCCTTGCAGTCCACGCAGGCCAGCGTGATCTTGGGGCGAACGTCAGCGCTCTTGCTTGCCACGGTAGTGAGCCACCTCTCGCGCCTCCGGAGGGCGCATGTGCTGTGCAGGTCGCACGACGCCGGCCGCCGTGCGAGGTTGTCGAAAGTGGTAGCGGAGGCGGGGATCGAACCCGCGACCTCACGATTATGAGTCGTGCGCTCTAACCATCTGAGCTACCCCGCCGCGTGACTGAACGCGAGGTCGCCTTGCAGTATTCCAGCAAGACGACCCCGCGTCACCACAGAGCCCCGAAAGGGAATCGAACCCTTGACCTTCTCCTTACCATGGAGACGCTCTGCCGACTGAGCTATCGGGGCAGCGCGGAAAACTCTACACGGAACACGGCGCCGAGAGAAATCGGCGTCGTTCCGCCGTTTCCGGGCCGTCGGACCGTGCCCGACGACGCCCTCACGGGCACTCCCCACGCACCGGACCGGCACGACGACGGGGCGCCACCCGTGGGTGACGCCCCGTCGCTCCGGTGGCAGGTGAGGGATTCGAACCCCCGAAGGCTGAGCCGTCTGATTTACAGTCAGATCCCTTTGGCCGCTCGGGCAACCTGCCGTGTGGAGTTGTCGCTCGCCAGGACGCTGCACCAGGTGCAGCCCCTGCCGTGCGGGCGAGCCAACGATACAGCCCGACCGGACCAGGTGCGAAATCCGCGTGTGGGCGCCCCTCCGTACAGTGGTGCGGTGACCCACCCCTCCCCCGCGCCGGACCACCTCCCCGGCACCGGGACGCCCGCACCCCCCGACGCCCCGTCCGTCCCCGCCGCACCGTCCGACGCCGCGGCACCCGCGCCGTCGAGCACGGGCCGCGGCGCACCCGCCCCGACGGACCGCTGGGGCCTGCTGCTCGGTGCCGGCGCGTTCTTCCTCTGGGGCGCGATGCCCCTGTACTTCCCGCTCCTGGAGCCGGCCGCACCGCTCGAGATCATCGCCCACCGCGTCGTGTGGAGCCTGCTCTTCTGCCTCGTGCTGCTCGCCGCGACGCGCCAGCTCGGCGGCTTCGTCGCCGCCCTCCGGTCGCCCCGCACGCTCGGGACGCTCGCCGTCGCCGCCGTCCTCATCGTGACGAACTGGACGGTCTACGTGTACGGCGTCCTCTCCGGGCACGTGCTCGACGCCGCGCTCGGGTACTTCATCAACCCGCTCGTCACCGTGCTCCTCGCCGTCGCCGTGCTGCGCGAGCGGCTGCGGCCCGCGCAGTGGGTCGCGGTCGGCGTCGGCGGGGCCGCCGTCGTCGTCATCAGCACCGGCGCCGGCGGACTGCCGTGGATCGCGCTCGTCCTCGCGGGCTCGTTCGGCCTCTACGGCCTGGTGAAGAACCGCGTGGGCCGCACCGTCGAGGCGCTCCCGGGGCTCGCCGTCGAGACGGCGGTGCTCACACCCGTCGCGCTCGGGTACCTGGTGTGGCTGGGCGCCACGGGAGCCGGCACGTTCGGCACCGAGGGCGTGGGCCACGCGCTGCTGCTCGCCTCCGCGGGGATCGTCACGGCCCTGCCGCTGCTGCTGTTCAGCGCGGCCGCCCGGCGGCTGCCGCTCAGCGTCGTCGGGCTCCTGCAGTACCTGGGCCCGGCGCTGCAGTTCCTGTTCGGCCTGCTCGTGTTCCACGAGCCCATGTCGCCGACGCGCTGGGCGGGCTTCGGGCTCGTCTGGCTCGCGCTCGTCGTCCTCTCGGTCGACGGCCTGCGCACCGCCCGGGCGACGCGCCTCGCAGCCCGTCCCTGAGCCCGCTCGACTACGGTGGGACCCAGCACCCTTCCCGGCCCGAGAGAGGACCACCCATGGCCGACTCGTCGTTCGACATCGTCAGCAAGGTCGACCGCCAGGAGGTCGACAACGCGCTGAACCAGGCCGCCAAGGAGGTCTCGCAGCGCTACGACTTCCGCAACGTCGGCGCGTCCATCGCCTGGAGCGGCGAGACCATCGTCATGGTCGCCAACTCGGCCGAGCGCGTGCTCGCGATCCTCGACGTGTTCGAGACCAAGCTCATCAAGCGCGGCATCTCTCTCAAGTCCCTCGACACGGGCGACAAGGAGCCCAAGGCGTCGGGCAAGGAGTACCGCCTCGTCGCGACCCTCAAGGAGGGCCTGTCGAGCGAGAACGCGAAGAAGATCACCAAGATCATCCGCGACGAGGGCCCCAAGGCCGTGAAGACCCAGATCACGGGCGACGAGGTGCGTGTGACGAGCAAGTCGCGCGACGACCTCCAGACCGTCATCGCGCTGCTCAAGGGCGCCGACCTCGACGTCGCGCTGCAGTTCGTCAACTACCGGTAGCCCGCCGTGACCCTGCCCGACGGCGGCCCGCGCCCGGTCGCGCCGGGCCGTCCCGCCGCGTCGTCGAGCGGGCTCCCGCGCGTCGTCGCGACGGACCTCGACGGCACGCTCCTGCGCTCCGACGGCACCGTCTCGGCGCGCACCCGCTCCGCGCTGCTCGCGGCCGAGCGCGCGGGCGTCGAGGTGGTGTTCGTCACCGCCCGGCCGCCGCGCTGGCTCGGCGCGCTGGCCGACGTCGTGGGTGGGCACGGGCACGTCATCTGCCTCGGCGGGGCCGCCGTCTGGGACCTCGCGACCGCGAGCCCGCTCGACGTGTGCGGCTTCACGGACAGCGAGGCCTCGACGCTCGTCGCGGACCTGCGGGCCACCGTCCCGGGAGTCGCGCTCGCGTTCGAGCGCGTCGACGGCCCGACGTTCGACCCGGGCTTCCGCTCCACCCCGGACGACGACGCCGACGTCGTCGCCGCGGTCGAGACCACGCTCCGCCGCGGCACCGCGCCCGACGGCCCGGTGCGGCAGCCGGTCGGCAAGATCCTCGCGCGCGACCCCGCCGTCCCCGTCGAGGACGCCCCCGCGACGCAACCCGTCGTCGTCGCGGAGGGCCAGACGACGGCGCAGGAGTCGTTCTTCGCGCGCGTGCGCGACGCCGTCGGGGACCGCGCCCACCTCGCCTACTCCGGTGCGGCGGGGCTCGCGGAGCTGCTCGCCCCCACGGTCACCAAGGACGCCGCGCTCGCGCGCTGGTGCGCACGCCTCGGCGTCGACGCCGCCGACGTCTGGGCGTTCGGCGACATGCCCAACGACCTGCCGATGCTGCGCTGGGCGGGGCGCTCGTTCGCCGTCGCGAACGCGCACCCCGACGTGGTCGCGGCGGCGACCGACGGCGCGGCCTCGAACGACGACGACGGCGTCGCGCGCGTCCTACTCGACGAGCTTGCCCACCACGGAGTCGTCGTGGCGCACGAGTGACGCGATCTCGGCGGGCACGGGCGGGATCTCCTCGGCCGTGACGCCTTCCCGGGGCGACCACACGAGGTTCACCTGCAGCGCCGGGTCGGTGTCGGGAAAGTCGGAGCGGTTGTGGCACCCGCGCGTCTCGCGACGGGCGAGGGCCGAGTCGAGCGTCGCACGCGCGGCGAGCAAGGACCCTTTCAGGTCGAGCACGTGCGCGAGGTCGTCGTACCCGGCGATGTCGGGGTGCGCGACGACGGCCCGCGCCCGGTCCTCCACCTCGTCCAGTCGCCGCAGCCCTTCGGTGAGCCCGTCGGCGGACCGCACCACGCCCGCGTGCTCGGTCATGACGTCACGCACGGCGCGCTGCAGCCGCCGCGCGTTCTCCTGCGCCGCCGGCTCGGCGCCGACGGCGGTGCCGAGCCCGAGGGCGAGGTCGACCTCGTGGGCAGCGGCCGCGACCGCGTCGCGGTCGCGCCGGGGCGCGTCGGACCCGATCGCGAAGTCCGCGGCGGCCGCCCCCGTGAGCCGCCCGTACACGAGCAGCTCGACGAGCGAGTTCCCGCCGAGGCGGTTGGCACCGTGCAGGCCGCTCGCCGCCTCGCCGATCACGTAGAGGCCCTCGACCTCGGTCGCATGGTCGGCGGCCTCGACCCGGACCCCACCCATCGAGTAGTGCGCCGTCGGGGCGACCTCCATGGGCGTCGTCGTGATGTCGAGCATCTGCAGGTCGAGCATCATGCGGTAGACGCGCGGCAGCCGCTGGAGCACCTGCTCGCGGGGCAGGTGCGAGACGTCGAGGTGCACGCCGCCCTTCGGCGTCCCGCGCCCCTCCGCGATCTCCGTGAAGCTCGCGAGCGCGACGCGGTCGCGCGTCGAGAGCTCGAGCCGCTCGGGGTCGTAGCGCTCCATGAAGCGTTCGCCGAGCGCGTTGCGCAGGATCCCGCCCTCCCCGCGTGCGGCCTCGGAGACGAGGGTGCCGGCCGCGTCGTCGGGCTCGAGGATCCCCGAGGGGTGGAACTGGACGAGCTCCGCGTCGCGCAGGCGCGCTCCCGCGTCGACGGCGAGGCGCCAGGAGTCGCCCGTGTTCTCGTCGCGCCGCGACGACGTCCGGCGCCAGATGCGCGTGTGGCCGCCCGCCGCGAGGATCACCGCGTCGGCGTGGACGGTCACGCGCGTGCCGTCCGTCACGTCGAACCCGTAGGCGCCGAAGACGCGCCCGCCCGCCGTGAGCAGACGCGTCACGTAGACCGTGTCGAGCACCGGCACGTGCAGCTCGTTCGCGCGCCGCACGAGCGTGCGCTGGATCTCCAGGCCCGTGTAGTCGCCGGCGAACGCCGTGCGGCGGTAGGTGTGCGCCCCGAAGAAGCGCTGGCTGATGCGCCCGTCCGCCTCGCGCGCGAACGGCATCCCCCAGCGCACGAGGTCCTCGATCCCTCGCGCCGCGTTCCGCGTGACGACCTGCACGACCTCGGGGTCGGCGAGGAGGTAGGACTCCGTGAGGGTGTCGGCCGCGTGCTGCTGCCACGAGTCCTCGGGGTCCATCGTCCCCAGAGCGGCGTTGATGCCGCCCGCCGCCAGGCTCGTGTGCGCGTCGTGACGGCGGCGCTTGCCCACCGCGAGGACGTCGACACCCCGTTCCGCAAGCTCGATCGAGGCGCGCAGCCCCGCGCCCCCCGTCCCGACGACCAGGACGTTCGTGGCGAGACGCCGATGACTCGACTGCATGGGGAGACCTCCGTCGGAGCACCGCGGGTCCTCGCGGCGCTCCGGCCGCGGAGACGGGCCCGAGGGGCTCAGGCCTGCCCTCCACGCTAGGTCGACGGCGGCGACCATGGTCCGGGTCGTGAGGTGGCTCACGCGGCCGGTACGTCACGCTCCCCGGTCACGCTCCTGGGTCACGCCGCTGGGTCACGCACGCCGGTCACGCTGCTCGGTCACACGTCGACCCGACGCCGCGGAGCACCGGCGCCCGACCCGGGGTCAGCGCTCTCACCCGGGGTCGGCGGGGGGCCTCAGTGGTACGTGATGCCGCCGTAGCCCGGGCCGTGGCCGGCCATCGCCTCGAGGCGCTTGATGCGCTCCGCCATCGGCGGGTGCGTCGCGAACATCTTGCCGACGCCCGCACCGCGGAAGGGGTTGGCGATCATCAGGTGCGAGACGTCGACGAGGTCGCGGTTCTGCGGCAGGGGCGCGCGCTGCGTCCCGGCGTCGAGCTTGCGCAGCGCCGACGCGAGCGCGAGGGGGTCGCCGGTGAGCTTCGCACCGTCCTCGTCCGCGTCGTACTCCCGCGTGCGTGAGATCGCGAGCTGCACGAGCATCGCCGCGATCGGCGCGAGGACCACCATGGCGATCGCCGCGAGCGGGTTGCCGCCGCGGTCCCGGTCGCCGCCGAAGATCAGCAGGAACTGCGCGAGCGACGTGATGACCCCGGCGAGCGCGCCCGCGACCGACGACGTGAGGATGTCGCGGTTGTACACGTGCATGAGCTCGTGGCCGAGGACGCCGCGCAGCTCACGCTCGTCGAGGAGGCGCAGGATGCCCTCCGTGCAGCACACGGCCGCGTTCTTCGGGTTGCGACCCGTCGCGAACGCGTTGGGCGCCTGGGTGGGCGACACGTACAGGCGCGGCATCGGCTGGCGCGCCTCCGTGGAGAGCTCGCGCACGATCCGGTACATGGCGGGCTGCTCGAGCTCGCTCACCGGGCGCGCGTGCATCGCACGGATCGCGATCTTGTCGGAGTTCCAGTAGCCGTAGAACGTCGTGACGAGGCCGATGCCGACGAACAGCCACAGCAGGTTCGCGCGCGCGCCGAACAGGGCCCACAGGCCCAGGACGATGGCCCACATGACGCCGAACAGGCCCGCCGTCTTGAGACCGTTGAAGTGCTGACGCCCCACGCTGTGCTCCCTTCCGCGCCCCGGGGGCCCCGCGCGGAGTGCCGGGCGCCCGACGGGCGCCGACCCTGCCGACGCCCACCTGGATGAACGCCCGAGGCGACCGTCCCGTTCCCGGGCCGGCCGACGGCGTCGGGCACCCGCGGCGAGGAAGGCCCGGCACCACCCCCGGGACGACGACGGCGCCCCACCCGGTGCGGGTGGGACGCCGTCGGCGTGCGGCAGGGGGACGGTCAGCCGGCCTGCGACTGGCCGCGCGCGACGCGGATCATGTCCTCGCGCGGGACGACCTTGATGCGCTCGCGCCCGTGCGGCTCGCCGAGCGAGCGCTCGTACGCGTCGAGAAGCTCCCAGCCGGACCACTCGATCGGGTCCACGCCGCGCTCGCGCAGGAAGTCCAGGACGGCCTCGGGCTCGCCGAGCGGAGCGACCCGGCCCGCCGTGAGGTCGGCCGCGGCGTCGCCGCCGTCGCCCGCGCCCGTGACGTCCTCGACGAGGTGCCGGACGGTCTCGGACGCGTCGGACTTCGTGTGCCCGATGAGGCCCACGGGTCCGCGCTTGATCCAGCCCGTCGCATAGACGCCGGGGAGGTGCTCGCCGTCGATGTCGACGACGCGGCCCTCGCGGTTGGGGATGACGCCCTTGAGCTCGTCGAAGGGGATCTCCGGGAGCGGCGAGCCGAAGTAGCCGACCGCGCGGTACACGGCCTGGACGGGCCACTCGTGGAACTCGCCCGTGCCGGAGACCGTGCCGTCGCCGTTGAGACGCGTGCGCTCGGTCCGCAGCGCCTCGACCTTGCCGTCGCCGAGGACGGCCGACGGCGCGTGGAGGAAGTGCAGGTGCAGGCGGCGCGACGCCGTGTTCTGGCTCGGGTCCTTGAGCGTCCAGTCGGTGAGGGTCTTGACGACCTGCTTCGTCTGGTTCGAGGAGCTGATGGCGGCCATCGAGCCCTCGTCGAACTCGAAGTCCTCCGGGTAGACGATCACGTCGACGTCCGGGACGTGGCCGAGCTCGCGCAGCTCGAGCGGCGAGAACTTGGCCTGCGCCGGACCGCGGCGGGCGAAGACGTGCACGTCGGTGACCGGCGAGGCCTTGAGCGCCTCGTAGACGTTCTGCGGGACCTCGGTCGGGAGCAGGTCGTCGGCGTGCTTCGCCAGGACGCGCGCGACGTCGAGCGCGACGTTCCCCGCGCCGAGGACGGCGACCTGCTGCGCCTCGAGCGGCCACGTGCGCGGGACGTCGGGGTGGCCGTCGTACCAGGACACGAAGTCGGCCGCGCCGTACGAACCCGGGAGGTCGATGCCCTCGATCGGGAGCGCCGCGTCGCGGATGGAGCCGGTCGAGAAGATCACCGCGTCGTAGTACTGGCGCAGGTCGTCCAGCTTGAGGTCGACGCCGTAGTCCACGTTCGCGAGCAGGCGGATGTCGCCGCGGCTCAGCACCTTGTGGAGCGCCACGATGATCTGCTTGATGCGCGGGTGGTCCGGCGCGACGCCGTAGCGCACGAGGCCGAACGGCGCGGGCAGGCGCTCGAACAGGTCGATGCTCACGTCGAGGTCGGTCTTGGACAGGATGTCCGCGGCGTAGATCCCGGCGGGACCAGCGCCGACGATCGCGACGCGCAGTGGACGGATGCTGCTCACAGGACAGGGCGCCTTCCGGTCGAGGACGGGGGTCTCTCCCGCGCGGCCGACGGGCCGTTCCGCGTCGACCGGTGGGTACCGGCCGCAGGAGACCTCTCGATTGTACGACTGGGGTGAGGGTTGCCTCACTCGGACCCTCTCCTCCGTGACCAGCCTGACACCGGTCTCGCCTGCTGGATACCCCGTCTTGCGGTCCGGGCGAATGTAACGCCGGGGGTCAGCGGTCGACGCGGAGGCTCCCCTGGACCGCGCGGATCTCCCCCGCGGCCCACGGGTGCTGCGTCAGCGTGCACGTCCCCGTCGTCTGCACGAGGTCGGCCACGGGGCCGCGCGGGACCACGACCGTGCGCACCGCCTGCACGAGGACCGTCCCCCCGCCGCCCTTGAACGACGCCTCCAGCCAGCGCCCCGGCAGGCCGTCGACGTCCACCTCGCCGCCGTCGAGCTCGCGCAGGCGCGGCATCGGCCGGAGCTTGCGGAGCACCTCGGCGTGCGCGTCGTCGAGCGTCTGCTCCGCCCGGATCCGCGACACCGTGACGATGACGTTCGGGTTGAACTCCCCCGGGTCGACCTCGCGGCCGAGCGCGAGCGGCAGCCCGACGTGCGGCAGCGGGACCCACCGCTCCGGCGCGACGACGCGCACCCCCACCGGGGCGGGGAAGTCGTCGCTCGGGTAGCGCAGCTCGGTCATGCGTCAGGTCCTCTCGTCGGGGTGGGCGCCGCGGGGCGCGTCAGCAGTCTCGCACCCGGGGCCGGTCGCGGACACGCCGAGGGCGCGGGACCCTCTCGGGGTCCCGCGCCCTCGGCGGAGCTCAGCCGGATCAGCTGTTCGAAGCCTGCTCCTGCTGCTGCGCGTTCTGCGTGGCCTTCTGGCCCGCGTCGGTCAGCGTCTGCGCGACGTTGTTGAGCTGCGTCTGCGCGGCCGGCCAGTCGCTGCCCTTGAACTGCTGGGCGTCGGGGCCCTCCCACGGCACGCTCTGGATCTGGGAGTTCAGGTTCTGCATCGTCGTCCGGATCTCGTCCGCCTTCTGCTGCAGCGTCTGACCGAGCCCACGGAGCTCCTCGACGTTCGCGCCCCACATGCCACCAGCCATGGTGTTCTCCTTCTGTGTCTCGACCCCCACCCTGCGTGGACGTCGTCCCGTTGTCGATGGCAGTACTCAACCATCGGCCCACGAACGCCGTCGATGGGGAGGTGTCCCCATGAGGTGCCCGTGGTCGTCACGTCGCTACCGCGGGAGCGCGACGTGCAGCTTGCGCGCCCTCCCCGAGACCACGAGGAAGCCGCGTCCCGGCGGGAAGTCCGCGCGGCGGATCCGGCCCAGGCCCGTCCCGAGCAGCGTGTCGCCGTCGAGGTCGCCGGGCGTCAGGAGCAGACCGGTGCGCCCCGCCTTGAACGGCTGCGCGATCGCCCACGCCTGGCCCCACGTCGAGGACTCCGCCTCGCCCACGACGAGCTGCTCGGCCCGCGTGGCGGCCCGCACGAACGCGACGAGGGGCTGCTCGGCGGGGGTGCCGGTGAGCTCGGTGACCGACTCGATGAGCACGGTGAGCGTGCCCGGGCGCAGCGACCCGCTCTCGATCGCCTGCGTGAGCGTCTCGAGGAGCGTCACGACCTCCTCGGGCGACGTCGCGACGGTGTCCCACGCGTCGAGCGCCGAGATGCTCGTGCGGCGCGGCGAGAGGTACACGACCCGGCCCGCGCGCGCCCGGCGCACGGCCTGCGCGATGGTGACGAGCGCCGTCGTGCGCCCGCCCCCGGGAGGGCCGGAGAGCATGAACGTGCCGCGCGCGGGGAGCCCGACGGGCGCGATGTCGAGGTCGTCGAGACCGATCGTCGGACGCCCGCCCGTGACCTCGGGCAGCGACTCGAGCGCGAAGCCGTCCGGCAGCCGCTCCACACCCGGCGCCTGCGGGATGCCGAGCCGCGTCATCGCGTCGCGGAGCTTGCCGAGCTCGCGCGCCTGGAGCGCGACGTTCGGGTCGCCGCCGAGCACCGCGACCTGGACCTCGTTCTCGTCGAGGACGCCGCGCCCGGGCGGGGACGTCAGCGACAGCACGTCCTTCGGGACGCCGAGCGTCAGGTAGTCGTCCTCGCTCGCGAGGCGCAGCACGAGCCGCTTCTGGATCGTCGAGCCGAGCGACGTCGGGACCGACGCCGCGCGGTCGCCCGCGACGACGACGTGGACGCCGACCTGGCGCCCGTCGGTCGCGACGGCCGTGAACGCGCCCCACACCGGGAACGCGTGCGCGGGCCGGAACTCGTACGACTCGCGGAACGCACCGATGCCGTCGACCAGGAGCAGGATGCGCGGCTCGTCGGGCGCGTTCGCGAGCCGACGGTACTCGTCCAGGCTGCCGGCGCGGACGGCGGCGTAGCGGGCGGACCGCTCGTCGACGAGGTCGCGCAGGGTGCGCAGCAGGCGCTGGACGCGCTCCTCGTCGTCGCCCGAGATGACGGCGCCGACGTGCGGCAGGTCCTCGAGCATCCGCAGGCCGCTCGCGCCCGCGTCGATCGCGTAGACCTGGACGGGGCCGCCGCGCGCGGTGATGGCGGCCGAGACCGCGATCGTCCGCAGCGTCGCGCTCTTGCCCGACCCGCCCGTGCCGTAGATCGCCATGTTGCCGTCGCGGTCGGGCTCGTAGAACACCGTCGGCTGGGCCTGCGACTTCGGGTCGTCCTCCACGCCGAGCAGCAGCATCGTGTCCGTGCGCGGGTTCGGCAGGCGCGCGAGGTCGTACGTCGGCGCGAGCTCGGCGAGCCACGGCTTGCGCGGCATCGGGACCGCGGCCTCGGTCGCGGCCCGGGAGATCGTCGCGACGACGCGCGCGATGTCGTTGGGGCCCGGGTCGGTGACCTCCTCGACCTCGGGTTCCGGGAGCTCCCAGCGCACGCCGGTGCCGAACGACATCTCCTGCACGTCGATGCGGGGACGCTCGGGGCGCGACGTCGTCCAGCCGCCCGCATAGCCGGTCTGGAACGGCGTGATGCGACCAGGACCGGTCTTCACCGCGCCGCGGCCCGGGATCGACGGGTCGAAGTGCGCGGCCATGGGGATGCCGAGGATGTCCGTCGAGTCGTCCTCGTCGGCCATGCGCAGCGCGACGCGCAGGTTCGTGTTGGCGCGCAGGTTGTCCTTGATGACGCCCGCGGGACGCTGCGTGGCGAGGATGAGGTGCAGCCCGAGGGACCGGCCGCGCTGGGCGACGTCCACGACGCCGTCCACGAACTCGGGGACCTCGTTGACCAGCGCCGCGAACTCGTCGACGACGATGAGCAGGCTCGGCGGCGCGTCGGGGTCGCCCGTGCGCTCGAGGGACGCGAGGTCCTTGGCCTTCTTCCGGTTGAGCAGGTGCTCGCGGTAGCGCAGCTCGGCGCGCAGCGACGTGAGCGCCCGGCGCACGAGGTGGGGCGAGAGGTCGGTGACGAGCCCGACCGTGTGCGGCAGGTTCACGCAGTCCGCGAACGCGGCGCCGCCCTTGTAGTCGACGAAGAGGAACGTCACGCGGTCCGGGCTGTGCGCCGCGGCCATGCCGAGCACCCACGACTGGAGGAACTCGGACTTGCCCGCGCCCGTCGTCCCGCCCACGAGCGCGTGCGGGCCCTGCGTGCGCAGGTCGAGGTAGAGCGGCTCGGTGCCGGAGTGGCCGACGAGCCCGCGGAGGTTGGTCGGGACGGAGCGCCGCACCGGCGGGGAGCCGTCGCGCGGCGTGAGCGACCCGTTCTCGCGCCACGCGTCGATGAGCCGGCTCGGGTCCTCCGCGAGGGCCGTGCCCGCGAGCGCGAGGTAGGAGACCGAGCGCGGGAGGTCCGAGTCGTCGTCGACGGGCGCGCCGACGTCGACCACGGGGGCCAGGATGCGCGCGACCTCGTGCGCCGTCGCGAGGTCGACCGTCTCGCACGCCACGGGGAACGTCAGGCGGCCGACGCGGACCTCGCCGCTCGTCGCGCCGGCGGTGCCCCCCGGGCCGGCGGTGTCGGCGGTGTCGGCGCTGTCCACGAGCACGAACGTGCGGCACGCGGCCGGGAGCTGCTCGACGGAGGGCGCGACCCACACGACGTGCACGCCGGCGTCCGCGCCGCGCTCGACGAGGCGCGTGAGGCGGGAGCGGTCCACCGGGGCGTCGTCCTCGACGAGCACGACGACGGTCGGCAGGACCGGCTTGGGGGTGTCCTCCCCCTCCTCGGGGTCGATGGGCCCGCGCAGCTCGGCGTGCGTGCCGAGGTCGGCGCCGCGCAGCTCGACGAGGTCCTCGAGCTGGGACAGGAGCGACTGCGCGGCCCCCGGGTTGTCGGCGAGGTGGTCGCCGCCGAGCGGGCTGTGAGGCGACCCGGTGTGCGGGAGCCACTCGAGCCACTCCCAGTCCGCGCGCGAGCGCTGCGACGTCACCGCCGCGAGCACGAGCTCCGACGGCGAGTGCAGGCCCGCGAGCTGGACCAGCACACCGCGCGCGACGGCGTCGACCGCGGCGCCCGCCCCCGCGACGCCGAGCGCGCCGACGGTCCGCAGCGGCGCGACGACGGGGACGCCGGAGATCGTGGCGCACTGCGTGTGCAGCTTCTCGAGCTCGTTCCAGAACTCCGGCAGCGTGTTGTTCTCGCTCGGCTGCTCGAGCTGCGTGCGCGCGGGCGCGGAGCCGAGCCCGATCCGGACGGAGAGGAACGCGTCGTGCTCCGGGCGGTGCGTCCACAGCAGGCCGCCGAGACGACGGACCGCGTCGACCGTGTCGGCGACCGACGGCGCCTCGGAGAGCCGCACCGCGCGCTCGACCGCGTGCGTGCGGTCGATCGTGTCGCGCATCGCGACGACGGCGGCCTCGAACTGCTCGCGCTGCGCCTTGAGCTTGCGCCGCGCCTGCACCTTCTGGTCGAGGTAGTTGCCGAGCATGAGGATCGGGCTGAGCCCGATGAAGACGATCGACAGGACGTTGCGCGTGACGGAGTAGAGGATCACGCCCATGAGGAGCGGCGCGACCATCGCCAGGTAGGGGAACCGCTGCGGCTCGGGCGGCTGCGGCGGCTTGGGCGCCTTGAGCTTGCGCTCGGGGAAGCGGGCCACGACGCGCGGGGACCGGTTGAACTCCACGACCGGGCTCGTGGGCGCGAGGCTCGTCGTGCGGTGCAGCGCGACGACCGAGACCACGGTCGTCCCGATCGTCACCGTGTCCGCGGACGTGAGCGTCGAGCGCAGCATCCGCTGGCCGCCCATGACCAGGCCGTTCGCGGAGTTCGTGTCCGTGATCTCGATCGTCTCGCCGACCGTGATGCGCGCGTGCCGCTTCGACACCTGGGGGTCGCTCAGGCGGATGTCCATGTTGCGGTCGCGCCCGAGGTAGCTCGTGCCGACCGGCAGCGAGAACTCGCGCCCCGCGTCCGGGCCCTCGAGCACGCGCAGCACGGCGACGGCGGCCCCGCGGTCCTGGCCCGGCGAGTCGAACTGCTCGGAGACCCGCACGATCGAGACGGTCGACCCCGAGCGCAGCCCCGCCTCGACGAGGTCGCTCGTCGGCGACAGCACGCGACCCTGGCCGCTGCCCGACGGCGACGTCCCGACCTGCAGCGTGAGCCGGTCCGGGACGGCGGTGCCCGCGCGTGTCGGGTCGCCCGCGAACAGCGCCTCGGCGACGTCGCGCACCGACGCCGTCGCGTCGGCCGTGACGGCGACGTTCGTCGTGCTGGCGTCGGGGCGGTGCAGCGTGAGCTTGATTCGCACGGGAGTTCCTCGTTCGGGTCCGGGTGGTCAGCGGCGGACGGCGAGCGGTCGACGGGCGCGACCGACCGGAACGCGCGGCGCGCGCTCGCAGGAGCGGGCGGGCTCAGCCGTCGTCGGTCAGGTCGAGCAGGGGCAGGTCGGCCGCCGTCACGAGGCGCGACGCCACGGCGTACTCGACGAGCCGCGCCCGGCGGTTCGTCGCGAGCGCGCCCGGCCCGCCGCGCAGGCCCTTGACGCCGATCCGGTCGAGCTTGTCGCACACGTTGTCGAGCTTGCGGTTGAAGCGCGTCGTCGCCCAGCCGAGGCGAGCCGCCGCCGCGGCGGACGACGGGATCTCCGACAGGCCCGTGCCGTCGCGCCGCAGCATCGGCTCGGCGAGCGCCACGATGAGCTGCTTCTGGCTCGTCGTGAACGTGATCATGCCGATCGTCGTCGCGCCGCCCGCCTCCGGGTCCTCCGAGCGGATCTCCTGGTAGGGCGCGCCGCGCAGCTGCGCGGTGATCTCGTACGTCGTCGGCCCCGCGGTGAACACGATCGACGTCGTCGGGAAGACGATGGGCAGGCGGTTGCCCGGCGAGAGCCACGACTGGACGCCGCCGCCCGAGTCGCACACCGTCGCGGAGATGAGCGACCCCACGTTGGCGAGCCACCAGATGCCCCCCTCGTGCGCGATGCGCAGGAAGCGCCGGTGCAGGTACGGGTTGTCCTCGATCGCGAGGTCCCCGTCGCGCCCGATGTCGAACGGGTCGCCGTCGGTGGACGGGCGGAACCACTCGCCGCAGAACTCGACCGCCAGCTCGCTCATGCCGCCTCCCCCGTGACGCACGTCTTCTGCGGCGCGGCCGAGACCTTGCCGTCCCGGTCGACGATGACCTCGATGCACACCTGCTCGCCGGGCTTGGCCCGGAGCTCGACCGACGTCTTGTCGAAGTTCTCCTTGAACGGCGTCTCCTCGATCGGGTCGATCTTGCGCCACCAGAAGGAGTCGTCCTCGAGCGCCTTGTCCGAGTCGTAGGCCCACGTGAACGTCGCGACCTCGCGCGCCGGGTCGTAGGTGCCGACGAGGTCGTTCACCGGGGGCACGAGGTCGCCGAGGTTGTCCGACGGGACGAAGTCGTCGTCGGGCGCGGTCGAGCTCTCGCCGCCCGCGGTGGTCTCCGTGTCGTCCGGCGTCGCGTCGGGGCGCAGGAGGAAGAACCCCCCGACGGCGACCGCGACGCCGACGACGCCCGCGACCGTCGCCCAGAGCGCACCACGCCCGGAGCGCTGCTCCTGCGGGGACGCGTCGTCGGCCCCCTGCTCCGGCCCGGCGGTCCGGTGCACGGTGTCCTCGACCGGCGGGGTCCCCCAACCGCCGGGACGCCGCGCTCCCGGGTACATCCGGGACGGGTCCGTGAGCTCCGCGACGGACGCACCACCCTGCCCGACGGCGGTCGTCGGCACGGTGCCGGACGTCCCCGCCGCCGGCCCCTGGTCCCACACGGCGGGCGCGTACGGCACCTGCGGGCGGTACGGCGCCGGCTGACCGGGCGCGGTGCCCGGGGCGACGGTCTGCCCCGGCCACGCGCCGGGCGGGGCGGCGTGCAGCGGGGTCGTCGGCTGCGTCGGACGGCCGGGCGCGACGGGCCCAGCGGACGTCCCGGTCCCGGACGGGTCGATCGAGACGACCTGGCGCAGGCGCGTCCCGGCGTCGTCGTCCGGCTCCTCCTCCTGGACGTGGCCCGAGTCGTCGAGCAGGTCGATCGGCGTCACCGCGTACGACAGCTCGTTCTGCACCTGCTGGAGGGCGCGCGCGAACGCGAGGACCGTCGGGTAGCGCGACGCCGGGCTCTTCGCCATCGCCGTCGCGAGCACGCGCTCGAGCGAGGCGGGGACGTCGGTGCGGCCCGTCGGGGGCAGCGGCGAGCCCTCGATGCGCGAGATGAGGTTCGCGCTCGAGTTCGACCCCCCGGGCACCTCGAACGGGGTGCGCCCGGCGAGCAGCGTGTACGTCGTCGCGGCGAGCGCCCAGACGTCCGTCGCGATGCCGCTGCGCGGGGGCTCCGCGAACGACTCCGGCGGTGACCACGGGATCGACATGCCCTCGGCGCGTGCCGCGTCGTCGACCGTGGACGAGATGCCGAAGTCCGTGAGCGCGGGGTGCCCGTACTCGGTGACGAGGATGTTCGCGGGCTTGATGTCGCGGTGCAGGATCCCGGCGCGGTGCGCCGTCTCGACGGCACCGGCGATCTGGACGGCCGTGCGCAGCGCCTCCGCGACGGGGAGCCGCTCGGTGCGGTAGCGCGCGCCGAGGTTGGGCCGCGAGCAGTACTCCATCGCCAGGTACGGGCGGCCGTCGTCCGCGATGTCCGCCTCGTACATCGTGACGATCGACGGGTGCGTCGAGAGCGTGGCCATGAGGTCGGCCTCGGCGTCGAACGCCGCGCGCTGCGAGTGGCTCGACCACTCGTGCAGCAGGACCTTCACCGCGACGCGGCGGCGCGGGCGCTGCTGCTGGTACAGGAAGACGTCCGAGAACCCGCCCGAGCCGATGAGCGAGACGTACTCGAAACCGCGGATCTCCGGTGGTGGGGACGGTGCGCGCTTGCTGCTCACCGGATCCCCTCGAACCGCAGGGTCACGCCGTCGCCCAGGTCGGCGACGTCGCCGTCGACGACGAGGACCGGCTCGGACGGGTGCAGGCGCCGCGGCGGCTGGCCGCCGCGCAGGAGCGTGGTCCCGTTCGTCGTCGCCATGTCGCTGACGAGGACGTGCCAGCCCTCGAGCGTGATCTCCAGGTGCGAGCGCGAGATGTCCTGCTGCGGGCTCGGCACCGTGACGAGGCGCGGCAGCTCCGCGGCCTGGGTGCGCGGCGAGCGCGGGCGACGGCCCACGACGACGGGCCGGTCGAGCTCGAGCGTCTGGCCCGTCGACACCACGACCCGGCCGAGCGGCGGGCGCACGGCGAGCTCGGCGTCGCCGTCGAGCGGGGCGTCGCACACGGCGCACGTGTCGCGCGACGGCGGGTTCGCGTGGCCCTCGGGGCACGTGCGCGCGAGGATCTGCTGCTGCCCGGGCGCGGGCGGCGGGCTGAAGGACGGGACAGGGGGCGGCGCGGGCGCGTCGTCGGCCACCGGCTCCTGGGCCGCCGCGCGCAGGTCGGCGATCGCCGAGGAGAGCACGGTGTGGCCGTCGTGGTCGAGACCGGCGACGGGCGCGTCCTGCCCGGGCTCGTCGTCGGGCGTGACGGTCGCCGCCCGGTGCGCGGCGGCGGGCGTCGCGCCCGTCCACTCGCGCGGGACGCCGGCGATGAGGCCGTCCGGCGCGGGCGGCGGGGCGGGCACGGGTGCCTCGTCCGCCGGCGGGGCCGGGACGGCCGGGGGCGCGGGCGGCACCGGGGCGGACGACGCGGGCTCGTCGGCCTCGTCCGTCTCCTCGTCCTCCGCGGCGCGGACCGCGGCGTCCTCGACGGTCCGCAGGATGGTGGAGCCCCACAGGTGGGCGTAGTCGTCGTCCTCCTCCGGCGGCGCCTCGGAGACCGGCGCTGCCGGCTCCGCGACGGGCGCCGGCTCGGCGGCGTCGGGCTGCGGCGCGATCGTCTCCTCCGGGAGCCGGAGCGTCGCCCCGAGCCCGCCGAGGACCGTCGTCGCCGACGGCGCCGCGGGCGCCTCGGCGAGCGTCGCGGTCTCCGCGGCGGAGTGGTGTGCGCCCGGTCCCGCGAGCGGCTCGGGGCGGGCGGCCCCATCCGTCTCCGGGGCGGCGAGCGGGCGGCCGTCGGCTCCGGCGTCGGGACCGAGGTCGTCGCTGCCCCGGTCCTCGCTGCCGGTCGCGGCGGGCTGCTCCGGCCGCTCGACGAGCGGCCACGCGACCGCGGCCGCGAGCACCACGCCCGACTCGAGCGGCACGGAGAGCGCATCCCCGAGGAGCGGCCCGCCGGGCGGGGCGGGCTCGACGGGCACGACGCCCGCGTCGGCCTGGACGAGCAGCTCGACGACGTCGTCCAGGACCCGCTCCGACCAGGTGGTGACGCCCTCGCCCTCGACCTGGACGCGGTCGCCGCCGTCGAGCTCGAGCGTGACGGAGAGGCGGCCGCGCGCGGCCACGTGGACGCGGCGGCCGGTGACGACCGCGACGACGAACGGGGGCACCGTGCGCAGGCTCGACCCGAACGCGCCCGTGAGGACCTGGAGGACCTCGACGACGCCCGCGTCGGTGCCGAGCTGGTCCCACACCTGCTCGACGAGCGAGGGCTCCACCGGTGCGGGCAGCACGACGACCGCGCCCCCGCGCACCACGGTGCGTGCCGTTCCGGTGACGTAGCGCAGCGTCACGTCAGACCCCCGATCTGCAGACGAACATCCCTGGGCAGCGTGTCCTCGTCGACGACCGGACCCGGCGCCCCCGCCTGGTCCCGCGGTGTCGTGCTCCCGCCGCTCGTGTCGTCGGACACGCCCGTCGCGTCGACGACGACGACTGTGATGTTATCCCGGCCACCGGCGGCGATGGCCTCGTGGACCAGCCGCTCGGCGGCGGCCTGCGGGTCCGGCGTGGCGAGGAGGACCTCCGCGATCCGCTCGTCGGACAGCTCGCCGGTGAGGCCGTCGGAGCAGACGAGCACGCGGTCGTGCCGCTCGATGGGCAGGTACCAGAAGTCGGCCTGCGGGGCGTTGCGCGAGCCGAGCGCGCGCGTGACGACGTGCCGCCGCGGGTGCGTGAGCGCCTCGGTCGGGGTGAGGAGACCGGCGTCGACCATCTCCTGCACCTCCGAGTGGTCCACGCTCACCTGCTCCAGCCGACCGCCCGCCAGGTGGTAGGTCCGCGAGTCGCCGACGTTGACGACGAGCCAGTACGGGTTGCCGTCCTGCTCGGAGACGACGACGCCCGTGACGGTCGTGCCGGCGCCGCGGCCCGGCTCGGTGACGATCGCCTGCACGTTCTCCTGCGCGACCGCGATCCGGGTCCGCACCTCCTCGGGCGTGACGACCTCGAGGTCGGCGAGCGGGCGCAGGGCCTCGACGGCCGTCGCGCTCGCGACCTCGCCCGCCTCGTGCCCGCCCATGCCGTCGGCGACGAAGAACACGGAGCGCGCGGCGAGGAAGCGGTCCTCGTTGAGGAGGCGGCGGGCGCCACGGTGCGACGCCGCGCCCCAGGCCAGGTGCACCTCGGCGGGCTGGTCGGTGGTCACGAGACTCCCGGGTGGACGACGAGGCGACGGTCGCCCACGTGGATGGTCGCGCCGACGGGGACGCGCACGCGTGTCCCGGGCTCGGCGACACGGGGCGGTGATCCGGGCACCGAGACGACGGTGCCGTTCGTCGAGCCGCGGTCGGTGAGCCACAGGCCGCTCGGGTCGACGCGCAGCTCGGCGTGCGTCTTGGAGACGGAGCGCGTCGGGTCGTCGACCGCGACGAGCGTCCACGGGCCGTCGTCGGGCGCCTGCGGGTTGCGGCCGACGAGGGTCGGACGGTCGACGGTGCGCCGCTCCCCCGACTCGAGCTCGAGGACGACGGCCACGTCCGGCGCGGGGTCCATCGCGCGCACGTCGCGCGCGGACATCCGGGTGCTGTCCCACTCGGGCTCGGCCGCCTCGGGGGCCGCCGGTGCGGCGGCAGCCGCCGGGGCGGGCGCGGGCGCCGGGGCGGGCGTCGGTGCGGGGGCAGGTGGGGGCGCGTCGGGTGCGGGCGGCGGGGCGGAGGCACCGCCCCCGACGCCGGGGACGCCCGTGATGAGGCCGCCCTCGGCGGGCGCGGGCGTGGACGGGAAGGCCCACGGGTCCGGCACGGGGGCGGACGCCGTCGGCACCGCCCCTGCCGCCTCGTCGGGACGGGCGGGCGAGGCGGCAGACGGCGGCGGCGCGAACGACGCGGCGGGGGTCGCGGCCGACGGGGCGGGCGGGCGCCCGGCGTCGGGCACCGGGTACGACGCCGTGTGGCCGCCCGGGGCGGCGGGATACCCGGCCGGGGCGCCGTACGCCGCC
Organism: Cellulosimicrobium sp. 4261; assembly: GCF_040546915.1. Taxonomy (NCBI): domain Bacteria; kingdom Bacillati; phylum Actinomycetota; class Actinomycetes; order Micrococcales; family Promicromonosporaceae; genus Cellulosimicrobium; species Cellulosimicrobium sp. 4261. The sequence continues at coordinate 57,447 of NZ_JBEPOQ010000003.1, read as the reverse complement.
GGGCCGCGCTCCACGAGCGAGGCGACGCCGTCGTACCCCGAGGACGCGGGGGCGACGCCGCGCACGTCGAGCACGAGCGACCGGCCCGCCTTGTCGTGCCAGCCCTGCGACCGGCCCGAGGAGTCGAAGCGCGGGCTGAGCAGCACGACGAGGATCCCGCCCAGCGGCACGACCCCGACGATGATCCAGCGCAGCGCCGCGCGCCCGAACCCGACCGGACCGCGCGTCCCCGCGTCCACCGTGCGGACGCCGGTCGCGAGGTTGCCGAGCGTCTTGCCCGTCGAGCCCTCCCAGAACCACACCCCGACCCACCACGCGAGCGCGAGCACCGCGGCCGCCACGTAGACGACGAGGATCTTGCCGAGCAGCGCGGCGGCCTCGTCCTGGGTCACCGTCTGCACGCTGCCCAGCGGCGCGCCCACGATCGCGAGGCCGGCCACGAGCACCACGAGCGCCACGACGGACGGCACGGCCACGTCGACGACGTACGCGAGGAAGCGGCGCCCGGTCCCCGCGAACGGCGCGGCCGCGAGGGACGACGGCGACGCCCCGGACGAGACCGGGGCGAAGGCCTTCTGCGTCGCCGCGTAGACCTCGGGCTCGGTCGTCGTGTCCGGGGTCGCGTGCGCGACGGCGGCGTACGGCAGGTCCGGGCCACCGGGGCCCCCGCGGCCGGCGACGGCCTGGACCCCGCCGACCGGGCCGGACGACGGTGCGGCGACGGGCCGGCCCGTCCGCGGGAAGGGCTGCCCGCACACCGCGCAGAACGCGGCCCCCGGGGACTGCGCGGACCCGCAGGCGGGGCACGTCACGTCGCTCATGACTCGTCTCCCTGTCGTCTCGACGGCCCCGACGACGACCCTGCCGCCGGCGGCACGGCGCCACCCCGCGCGCCGGCGCGGCGGCCGGGCAGCCACCGGCGCAGGCCCGCGGAACCGCCGCCCGCGCGCACGGACCGCAGCGAGAGCGCGGCACGCACGCGAGCGCGACGGTTCACGGAGGAGCGTAGCCCTCCGACGACGGAGTCGACGTCCGCCCAGAACGCCTCGATCTCCTGCTCCGTCGGCTCCCCGGTGCCGAAGACGGTCGCGTCCGCGCGGTGCGCGAGCGGGATGGTCGCCGTGGCGCCGTACGCCTGCGCGAGCACCCCCGCGCCCTCGCGGCGTGTCGAGCCGGCGGGGACGGGCGTCCCGAGATCGGTCGCGGCGTCGAGCACCTCGCGCCAGCCGCCGCTCACGCGGTCGACGGGCCGTTCCGCGGTGCGGCGCCGGGCCCGGCGCCGCGCCTTGTAGGCGAGCACGAGCACGATCGGCAGCGCGAGCAGCGCGAGGGGCACGACCACGGCGACGCCGATGAGGACGGCCTGGCCCCAGTCGAACCCGTCGCTGTCGGCCTTCTCCTTCTCCTCGTCGTCGATCTTCCCGGCCTCGGCCTCGGCGGGCTCCTCCGGCGGCTCCGGGTCCTCGAGGATCGGGGGCTTGGGCACCTGGAGGCTCTTCGGCTCCGGCTGGATCTTGTTGTCCTCGTCCGGGATCGCCGTGATCGGCACCCAGCCGTGCCCGACGAACGGCACCTCGGCCCACGCGTGCACGTCGGTCCCGGTCGCGGTGTACGGCTCGCCCGGCTCGAGCGGGTTCTTCTCCAGGTCGGGGTAGAAGCCCATGACGACCCGCGCGGGGATGCCTGCCTGGTTGGCCATGAGGGCGAGCGCGACGGCGAACTGCTCGTCGTCGCCCACCATCTCCTCGTCGGCGAGCAGCGTGTCGATCCGTTCCGCCGAGTGGCCCGGTCGCGACGGCGGCTGCGTGTCGAGCCCGCTCGAGAAGATGCCGCTCGCGACGAGGCCGTCGCGCAGCGCGAAGAGCTGGTCGACCGGCTCGGTCTCCTCGCCCATGAACTGCGCGGCCTTGCCCGCGAGCGACGCGGGCAGCACGCCCTTCGGCGGGGTGGGGACCTGCACGGACTGGTCGATCGCCCCCGCGCGGAGGTCGTCCTCGGTCGGCTCGGCCGTGACGAGCGTGTCGAGCGTGTAGGTGTCGCCCGGGCGCAGCCCGGCGGTCGACAGGGCCGTGCCGGTCGTCGCGTTGTAGTACGTCGTGTCGCCGAGCTCGCGCGCCCGCTCGCCGGTGTAGGTGATGCCCGCGAGCTGGCCGGCGTCGGGCACCCACACCCCGGTGTAGTCGCCGACCTGGACGTCGAGGCGCGTCGGCGTGCCGGGCGCGACCGTCGCGATCTCCTGGCCGGCACGCGTGTAGACGCCCGAGCCGGGCAGCCCGCTCGAGACGTCGTAGACGACGCCGTTGTACGTGTCGAGCGCGGCGAGGCGGACCTTCGCGCCCGGGGGCAGGCCCCGCACGGTGAACAGCTCGTCCTCGCGCATGTCCTTGGCGTACTTGCGGAACGCCGTGAGCGGGCTGACGTACTGGTGCAGGTCGAGCGGCGGGACGACCGTCTCGCGCAAGACCGTGCGCGGGTCGTCGGGCAGGAGCGCCGGGGCCGCGAAGGCCGCCGCGACGCCGCCGACGACGAGCATCGCGGCGCCCGTGCGCACGCGGTGCCACCACAGGCGCCGCGTCGCAGCGCGGCTCGCCTCCGTGGTGATCTGGTGCGCGCCGAGGCGCGCGGCGGTGACGCGCCACCCCGCCCAGAGCAGGCCGACCCCGCCGAGGACGAGGCCCTGCACGACCGGGTACGCCGCGATGACGGTCCCGAGCAGGATGACCGCCACGAACGCGACGGCCACCGGCACGAGCGCCCACGCGGCACGGCGCGCGCGCCACGCGATCGTGCCCGCGAGGAGCCCCGTGACGAGCATGAGGAGATACGGGACGACGGCGAGGTGCGGGAACGAGTGCAGCGGCGGGACCGTCGTGACGAACTCCTTCCAGCCCGTCACCGCCCCCCGCGCGAGGTCGGAGATCGTCGCGAGCGACGGGAGCACGCCGCCGATCGCGTCGGCGGGCAGGGCGAGCACGCCGCCCAGGAGGAGGTACGCGAGGACCGCGACCGGGAGCACGGTGTAGGCCGCCCAGCGCCGCCAGGCGCCGAGCCACGCGACCCCGAGACCGACGACGGCGCCCCCCGCCGCGGGGAGCAGGTAGCCCGAGGACCCCCAGACGGGGCCGAACCCGACGACCGTGGCGCCGAGGACGAGGACGAGCGCGAGCGCGTCGACGGCGCCGAGCGCCGTGAGGGCGCGCGGGGTGTCGGCGCCCCGCAGCCGGGTGGTGTTCCGCTGCGACGTGCCGGACGAGGGCGCCGGGGTGCCGACCGGCGTGGCGCGGCGCGAGCCGCGCGTCGTGGTGCTGGGAGCGCTCATCAGTCGTTCAGCCTCCGCAGGGCGAGGGGGAGCTCGCCGAGCTCGCCGATGGTGAGGACGACGAGCTCCGCGATGGCGTGCCGGCTGAGGGACGCGCCGGGCACGCACTGGATCGCCATGACGCGCACGTCCTGCGGCAGGCGCGCCGACGCCGCGCGGAGCTCCGTCGGGGTGACCCGGCTCCCGACGATGAACGCCACGACCGACGCGTCCGTGATCGTCAGGCCCGCGACGCGCGCGACGTCGACGAGCGACGTCCGCTGCGACTGCGTCTCCACGCGCGCGAGGTCGTCGAGGAGGCGCGTGCGGTGGTCGCCACGCAGGGTGCCGTCGTTGACGAGGACGGTGACGCCGCGGTCCTCCTTGATCGCCTGGAGCCCGAGCGACCCGCACGCGCTCACGGCGAGCTCGAACTCGTCGTCGTGCGCGTAGTCCTCGGCCCGCGTCGAGAGCAGCACCGCGAGGTGCGAGCGCCGCGTCTCCTCGAACTGGCGGACCATGAGCTGACCCGTGCGGGCCGTCGTCTTCCAGTGGATGTGGCGGCGGTCGTCGCCGGGCACGTAGTCGCGCAGCGCGTGGAACGACACGTCGGAGTTCGAGATGTCGGTGGTCACGCGGCCCTCGAGGTCCTTGAGGAAGCCGGTCGACGAGCCGGACAGGTTCTTGACCCGCGGGTGGACGAAGAGCTCCTCCGGCTCGGTCCACACGACCTCGCGGCGCAGGAGCCCGAGCGGGTCGGCCCGCACCGAGCGCACCGGTCCGACGGAGATGACCGACCGCCGGTGGGTCGGCACGGTGAAGATCTCCTCGTGGCTCCCCTGCGGACGCAGGCGCGGCACGGGGAACGTCGCCATGCCCTGCCCCACGGGCAGCTCCATGACCGACGGGAGCAGCGGGCGGGCCGAGTCGTTGCGGACGTCGAGCCGGCCGACCGCGCGGTCCCCCACCGTGACCCGCTGCTGCGCGAGGTCGAGCACGACGGCGTACCGGAAGCGCCCCAGGACGAACGCCACGGCCGCGAGCAGCGCGACCGTGAGCAGGACCGCCACGACGAGCAGCTCGAGCCACGACAGCGCCAGCCCCGCCCACCAGCACGCGACCGTGACGACGAGCGCGGCCCAGCCGAACGGGCTGACGGCGGACGTCACGGGCCGGACCGTTCGCGCGGCGGGCGCGAGCGCACGCCCGACCGGCGCGGTGACCCGCGCGAGGGGTGCGGCCAGGGGGCGGAGCAGCCCGGCGAGGGCGGACCCCGCGCGGGGTGCGCCCGGGCGGCCGCCGCTGGCGGTGCGGCCGGAGCGGGCGCTCGGGCGACCGCTGGTCGGGCCGGGGGTGGCGTTCATGGCATGAGCTCTCGGTCGGTGCGGGGCCGTGGATCCGCCGGCGGCGGGACGGCGTGCGGCCGGCGTGCGGGACGCCGGTCGCCTCAGGCGCTGCGGCGCTCCTGCGGCGCCGCGACGTCGGCGAGCAGGCGGCCGAGCACGGCCTCGTTCGACGCGCCCGCGAACTCGGCCTCGGGGTCGAGCACGAGGCGGTGCGCCCACGTCGGCTGCGCCAGCTCCTTGACGTCGTCCGGCAGGACGTAGTTGCGCCCGTGCGCGGCGGCCCACACCTTCGCGCAGCGCACGAGGGCGAGCGCACCACGGACGGAGACGCCGACGCGCACCTCCGGCGCGTTGCGCGTCTCCTCGGCGAGCCGCGAGACGTACTCGAGCACCGCGCCGTCGACGTGCACGCGCGCGCCGAGCTCGGCCATCTCCGTCACGGCCTGCGTCGTGATGAGCGGCTGGAGCGTCTTGCTCCGGTCGCGGACCGACGCGCCGGAGAGGATCTCGACCGTCGAGGCGTGGTCCGGGTAGCCGATCGACGCCTTCATGAGGAAGCGGTCGAGCTGCGCCTCGGGCAGGCGGTACGTCCCGGCCTGCTCGATGGGGTTCTGCGTCGCGATGACCATGAACGGGCGGCCGACCTCGTGGCCGACGCCGTCGACAGTGACCCGGCCCTCCTCCATGACCTCGAGGAGCGCGGACTGCGTCTTGGGCGAGGCGCGGTTGATCTCGTCCGCGAGGACGATGGACGCGAAGATCGGGCCCTGGTGGAACTCGAACTTCCCCGTCTTCTGGTCGTAGATCGTCACGCCCGTCACGTCGGACGGCAGGAGGTCCGGGGTGAACTGGATGCGGTTGTTCGTGCCCTGGACGCTCGCGGCGAGGGCACGCGCGAGCGAGGTCTTGCCGGTGCCGGGCGCGTCCTCGAGGAGGATGTGGCCCTCGGAGAGCATGCACGTCAGGGTCAGGCGCACCACGTGCGCCTTGCCCAGGACGGCCTGGCCCACGTTGCCGACGAGGCGGTCGAAGGTCTGAGCGAACCAGGTGGCCTGCTCGGGGGTCATGGTGGTCATTCGTCGCTTCCGTTCGCTGTGCTGTCCGAGGTGGGGCGCGGTCCGCGCTAGTACCACGTCATGGTGTTCGTGCTCCCGATGGTCGTCTCGATCCGCGCCGAGCCGCCCGGCTGGCCGTAGACGCACTGCTGGCCGCCGGAGTAGTTCCCGTTCCCGTCCGTCTGCAGGGCGCGGCCCTGGGCGTCGCGACTGTAGTTGCCGGAGCCGATCTGCGACCCGCCGCCGTAGCACGTCACCCGGAACGCGGTGTTGGCCGGACCGTCCTTGATGGTGAGGTAGAGCTCGGCGCACGACGAGTGGCTGCAGTACCCCGGCCACTTGCCGTCAGGGAGCTTGTGGTTGCTCCCCTTGCTCACCGTGAGGACGGGCTCGGGCTTCTTGTCGGACGTCGCCGACCTGCACGTCTCCTTCGCGGCGCCCTCCGTCGGGATGACCCGGACGCAGATCTCGCGCGTCTCGGAGTAGCCCACCGAGAGGCTCCCGGATCCCTGCTTCTGGTTCGACTGGACGGCGCCGCGCACCTGCACGGAGTAGTCCCGCCCGTTGCCCGCGGTCGACCAGCTGTACGTGATCGAGCGGTCGCCGCCGTTCATCGACACCTCCGGCGCCGGGATGGGCCCGTAGGGCGACTCCTCGTTCGCCGTCGCCGCCGCCCCCGGCTCACGCGCGCCGTCGACACCCGCGACCGCGCGTACCGCGATCCGGTACGGCTTGCCGTTCGACAGGCCGCCGACGACCTTGTTCGCGCCGAGCGCCTGCCAGCCGCCGCCGGCGTCGTACTGGTAGGTGATCTCGTCGGCCCGCACGCCGTTGCCCGACGCCGCGCCGAACGACAGCTGGATCTCGCCGTTCGCGCCGTTGGCGTCGGCGCTGAGGTTCGACACCGCTCCAGGCTTCGCGAACGCGCGCACCGGGTCGGACGCGGGCGAGAACTCGGCGTCGCCGAGCTTGTCCGTCGCCTTGTTGTGCGCACGCACGCGGAACGCGTACCCGGTCGTGTCCGCCGGGACGCCGATCGTGGTGGACGTCGCGCCGCCGTCGGCGGTCGCGGTCTGCACGACGCTCCCGCCCCGCAGCGCCTCGATCGTGTACCGCGTGAGCGGGGCGCCGTTGCCGTCCGGGGCGCCCCACGAGACCTGCATCTGCGACGTGTCGCCGATCGAGGTGCGCTGCACCGCCGGCTTGGCCGGCGCTGCCGGCTTGCCCGCCGGCGTCTCGGCCGCCGAGTAGTCACCCCAGTCCGAGGGGTCGGGGGCGAGGTTCACGGCCTGGGCACGCACCTTGTAGGCGACGCCGTTCTGCAGGCCGTCCCACGTCACCGACGTCCCGGTCAGGGCCGTCTTCTGCACGGCTCCGCCCGGAGGCGCGGGCGAGATCTCGAGGTTGACGGCCTGGATCGGCGAGCGGTCGGTGTAGGTCTTGTTGGTCCAGGTGACGGTGAGGGACGTGTCGCCGAACTCGAGGGTGGGTGCGGCGGGCGGGTCGGGCTTCTCGTCGGGTCGGGCGACGGCGGAGGCCGGGGAGGCGGGTCCGTCGCCGACGGCGTTGGTCGCGTAGACGGTGAAGGTGTACTCGACGTTGTTGGTCAGGCCGTCCAGGGTGCAGGTGGTGGTGCCGCAGGCCTTCTCGTAGCCGTTCTGGGAGCGCACGGTGTAGCCGGTGATGTCGGCGCCGTTGTTGTTCGGCGGGTCCCAGGTGAGCACGACGGTCTTGGAGCGGACCTCGAGGACCTGCGGGGTCGCGGGCGCCTCGGGCTTGCCCAGGACCTTGAGCTGCACGCGGCCCTCGACCTCGCGGTCGGGGTCCTTCGTCGCGTCCTGGATCCGGTACCGGACCACCATGACCCCGACGAAGTCGTCGCGCGGCGTGACGGAGACCTGGTCGCCCGCGACGGAGGCGGTCCCCTGGCCCGTCTCCACCACGGCGTCGACGAGGGTCAGCGGCGTGTCGGGGAACGGGTTGGAGTCGTTGGCCAGGACGGGCACGGTGACGGCCTTGCCCTGGTGGGCGTCGTCGACGGTGTCGGGGTTGGCGCGGGCCAGGGGCCGGGTGGAAGCCACGACGGTCAGGGTCGCGGTGCCCTCGACCGGGGGGTGCTCGCCGTCGGTGACGGTGATCGGGACCTGCACGACCGAGCCCTTGGGCACGTCCGGGGTCGCCTGGGCGCGCAGCGTGGTGCCCTCGACGGACACGGTCACGCCCTGGGCCTGGCCGGTGGCCCGGAACGTCAGGGGGTCGCCGTCGGGGTCGGTCGCGAAGCGCGCGAGGTCGATCGAGGCCTCCTCGCCCGCCGCGACGTCGAGCGTCGGGGTCGACAGCTCCGGCGGCAGGTTCTCCGGCGGGAGCACCTGCACGGGGATCGTCAGGACGTTCGTCCGACCCTCCGGGTCGTCCGGGCCCGACCCGTCCGTCACCTCGAACGACACCGACGCCGGGCCGGTGTAGTCCGCGTCCGGCGTGTACACGATCTCGGTCACGGACGGGACCTGCCGGTCCCCCTCGGTGACCTTGACCTTGTCCTCGGTCGTCAGCCGCGGGGAGCGGCCCTCGACGACGAGCACGTGCTCGGTGAGGTCGATGGGGAGCGACTCCCCCGCCAGCACCTCGAGCTGCGTGCCCGGACGCAGCGTGGGCTTCTGGTCGGTGAGGCCGGGGACCTTGACGAAGGCCTTGGCGGTCAGGCCGTCGATGTCGGTCGCCGTGTAGGTGATGACCTGGCGGCCCTCGGTGAGGGTGACGGTGAGCTCGCCGTCGGGGGTGACGCTCGCGGTGCTCGCGTCGGTGGTGACGGTGAGCTCGCTCGCGGCGCCGTCGGGGTCCTCGTCGTTGTCCAGGACGGGGACGGTGACCTCGGTCTTGCCCAGGATGTCCTCCACGGGCACGGTGTCGTCGCGCGCGACCGGGGGCAGCAGGGGCGCGTTCGCCGAGACGTTCACGGTGACCGCGCCGGTCGCGCGGGCGCCGTAGGTGTCCTGGATCTGGTAGTAGAACGTGTACGAGCCGTCCTGGTCGGGCGAGGTCAGCACGATGCGGTCGGCCACGACCTCGGCGTCCAGGTCGTGGGTGTCCTCGATCCCGCCCGGGACCAGGCCGACCTGGTCGCCGTCGGGGTCGGTGTCGTTGGCCAGCGCCGCGACCGAGACCGTGCGCCCCGGACGCACCGTCACCTCGTCGTCCACCGCGACCGGCGACTGGTTGCTCTCGCCCGGCCGCGCGATCCCCACCCGCACGGTCCCGGTCGCCGTCGCCCCGCGGGCGTCCAGGACCGTGTACGTGAAGGTGTCGAGACCGGTCGCGTTCTTGGCGGCCACGTACTCGAGGAAGCCCTCGACGACGCTCGCGGACCCCTTCGCGGGCGGCGCCGCCACCCCCGTCACCTGGACGGAGTCGCCGTCGGGGTCGATGCCGTCCAGGGGGACGGCGATGCGCACGCTGGACCCGGACAGCACCCGGGCCTCGATCTCGCGCGGCTGCGGCGGGGCGTTGTCCTCCCCGTCACGGATCCGGATCGTGACCTGGGCCGAGTCCTCCTGCCCGTTCGCGTCACGCACCCGGTAGATCGCGTACGCCGTGCCCGCCTCCGGGCCCGCCTTGAACCGCAGCGTGTCCTCCGAGACGAACGCCTCACCCAGCGCCGGGTCCACGTCCTGCTCCAGCTCGGGCTGCAGGAACAGCTCCAACCCGTCCGGGTGCGTGTCGTTCTTCAGCACCGGGACCGTCACCACGTCCCCGGCGTGCACCGTCACCTCGTCCGCCACCGCGTTCGGCGGCTGCAACCGCGTCGGCGCCGGCACCGGCACCACCCGCACCTCGCCCACGGCCGACTCCGTGCCGTTCGACACGGTGTAGGCGATGCTGACGGGGCCGTCGAGCCGCCGCAGCTCCGTGACGCGGAGCATCTGGTGCCCGAGGACGGCCACCGAGACGCCCGCGTCCGCCGGGACCGAGACCGACTGGACCACCAGGACGCCGCCCGCCGGGTCGGTGTCGTTCGCGAGCACGTCGACCAGGGTCGAGCCGCCGGTGGGCAGCAGTGCCGTGTCGGTGACGACGATCGGGGCGCCCTCGGCCGCCGACGGCGGCAGGACGTCGACCCGGACCAGGCCCGTCGTCGCGTTCGGGCCGTCGGTCACCTGGTACGTCAGGTCGTAGGAGCGCGGCTCCATCGAGAGGAACGTGAACGTGCCCGCGTCGTAGTTCGGCGTGATCTGCGCCGGCGCGGACTCCGACACCGACGCCAGCCGCAGCTCGTCCCCGTTCGGGTCGGTGTCGTTGCGCAACGGCTCCACCGTCACCGGCTGCCCCGCCGGCACCACCACGTGGTCGCTCACCGCGACCGGCGGCTGCGGACCCGGCACCACGTCGACCAGCAGCTTGCCCTCGAACACGCCGCCCTGGCCGTCCGCCACGGTGACCGTGACGATCTTGCGACCCGTCGAGCCGCCGCCGTCGCGCAGCTCGACCGTGCCGTCGGGGCGCGAGCGCACGTCGTCGCCCGCGACCGTCGCGGCCGCCGAGGCGAGGTAGAGGTCGTCGCCGTCCGGGTCCTTGAAGTACGGCAGCACCTTGATCGACGCCGTCCCGCCCTGCTCCACCCGGACCACGGGGTCGCCCGTCTGCTCCGGCGGCGCGTTCTCGCCCCAGGGCGAGACGCGCAGCGACACCGAGGCCTCCGCGGTCCCGCCGCGGCCGTCGGAGACGGCGTACCGGAACGAGCCCTCCCCGGTCGCGTCCTCGGGCACGACGGCCTGCAGCGCGGCACCGCCCATGATGGCCTGCACCGTCGCGTTCGACGGCGAGTCCCCGGCCAGCGACGCCGTCATCACGTCCCCGTCCGGGTCCACGTCGTTGCCCAGCACCGGCAGGATCGTCGTGCGCCCCGGACGCACCCCGAACGCGTCGTCCTTCGGCTGCGGCGGCCGGTTCGGCTGGGACCGGTCCGCGATGAACTGGTCCACCTGCTCCGGGTTCGTCAGCTCCGCGTCGGCCTCCTCACCCTCAGCCTCCTCCGGCATCTGCACGTCCCAGTCGTCGACCTTCTGGTACTCGTCCGCCGCCATCCACAACGTCCCCGCCGACAGGTCGTTCAGCACGATCACCTGCCGGTTCACCCGGTACTCCAGGCGCGCCTGCGGGTCGATCCCCTCCAGGCGGGTGTCCAGGTCACGGTCGGTGCCCTCGCAGTCACGGACCACCTGGCCGGTCGAGGCCCACGCCCCGTACGTGCACGACCCGAGCTGCACGGGCGCCGCCGGTCGCCCCTCGGCCGCGCGGCGGACCGCGTCGCCGCCGCCGAGCGGCTGCGTGACCAGGCCGCGCGACGTCGCGACCACCACGTCGTCGGACGCCGCCGAGGGCTGCTGCAGCCGCGCCTCCGCGCCGTCGTCGAGCGCCACCGCCTTGCCGCCGGGCAGCACGAGCTGCGACGCGGAGCGGTCCAGCACGACCGGCTCGTCGCCGACCGCGGTCACCTCGACCTCGGCACCCGTCCCCACGGGCAGCGTGGTGGACGCGGGCTCCCCCGAGACCGCGCCGCGCGCCGTCGTGCGGACGGTCCACAGCGTCCCCGTCGACGGGACCGCGACGAAGACCGTACCGTCCTGCGCGACGACGACGTCCCCGTCGCCCTCGACCTCGACCGTGGGGTCCAGCTCCTCGGCGTCGAACGACGTCGCGCCGTCGAACGGCAGGACCCAGAGCAGGCCCTCCTCGCCGTCGAGGATCGCGGTCGTCGCGCCCCCGGACGCGACCTGCGCCCCCGCCGGGAGGCGCACCTGGCCGTCGAGCTTGAGATGGGCGACGTCCACGGGCGAGGCGGTCCCGGTGCCCGCGTCCTCGAGGAGCACGCGGCCCGCGTTCTGCTGCACGTCGAACGACGCGCTGCCCGCGTTGAGCGTCCCGTCCATCGCCTGGGACTCGTAGTTGAACCGCCCCACCAGGCCGGCCGACGTCTTCGTCACCCACACGCCCGAGTCGTTGAGGTCCACGTCCGCCGTGGCCTCGCCCTCGGTGAACAGCGCGAGCCCCACCAGCGCGGTGGAGAACACCGACACGGTGCTCACCGACGCGACGGTACGACGATGCTCACGCAGGCGCGCCAGGAAACCCACAAGTCCTCCGAGGAGCCGGATCGGGAGGCGATCGGTCCCCTTCGCCGGCCCCCTCGATCTCGCACTTCCCAGGCGGCCCCACCGATCGCGCAACCGAGGATAACGGGAGAGCGAGTGAGATCCGACACCCGTCCCATGGGGAGAACTCCCCTCTCAGGCCGCGCGGTCCGGCTCCCCCGGCACCGACGCTCGTCGCGCGTGGCGCGCCCGGCCGGGCCGGACGGGTGTCCCGGGCAACCGGCCAGGGCTCTGCGGGGGCCCCGCGGGCACGACGCCCGCCGCCGGAAAGTTCACCCCGTCGACGGGTCAGGCGGCGCGGTCCGCCAGGGCCTCCGCGAAGGAGCGCAGCGCGTCGCTCACCGGCCCGGCGGGCAGCGCGTCGAGCTCGTCGACGGCGGAGCGGGCCCACCGGACGGCGAGCGCACGCGTCTCGGCGAGCACCTCGTGCCGGCGCAGCGCCGCGACGGCCGCCGCGAGCGCGGCGTCGTCGGTCAGGTCGGAGTCGAGCAGCGCGACGAGCGCCGCGTCGTCCTCCGTCGCGGTCCCCTGGGCGATGCGCGCGCGCAGCAGGAGGACCGGCATCGTCGGGACCTTCTCGCGCAGGTCGGTGCCGGGCGTCTTGCCCGACTCGTCGCCGGAGGACGCGAGGTCCAGCACGTCGTCGGCGAGCTGGAAGGCGACCCCCAGCCGCTCGCCGTACGCCGCGACCGTCTCGACGACGTCGGCCGGGCAGCCGGCGAACATCGCGCCGAGCCGCGCGGACGTCGACAGGAGCGACGCCGTCTTGTCCGCGAGCACCTCGAGGTAGTGCTCGACGGGATCGTCGCCCTCTCCCGGTCCGGTGGTCTCGTGGAGCTGGCCGAGGCAGAGCCGCTCGAACGTGCGGGCCTGGATGAGCACGGCCTCCGGGCCGAGCGCCGCGACCGTCGACGCGGCGCGCGCGAACAGCAGGTCACCGACCATGATCGCGACGGAGTTCCCCCACACCGCGTGCGCGGACGGCGCACCGCGCCGCACGGGCGCGGAGTCCATGACGTCGTCGTGGTAGAGCGACGCGAGGTGCGTGAGCTCGACGACGACGGCCGCCTCCGCGACCTCGGGCCGTGCCCCGTCCCCGAGCTCGGCAGCGAGCAGCGTGAGCAGGGGGCGCAGGCGCTTGCCCCCGGCGTTCACGAGGTGGCGCGACGCCGTGTCCGCGAGCGGGTCGGCGTGCGCGACGGCGGCCCGGAGCCGGGTCTCGACCTCCGCCAGGCGCTCGGTGAGCGCGGCCGCGAGCTCGGGGTCCGAGATCGGGATCGCGGTGGTCGTCACGGGAGCGGTCCGCTCACGCGGACCACGGGGCCCGGCGGGCGCGGAGGGGACGGGAGGCACGGAGGTCACGGGACGAACTTAACCGCCTCGGCCGCCAGATCGAGAACCGGGGAGGGGAACACACCGAGGAGGAGCACCCCGATCGCGCACACCGCGATCGCCACGGTCGTCGGTCCGGTCGACCGCACGACGGTCACGCCGGTGCCCTCCGAGGCGTCCGCGCCGCCGTCCGCCGCGTCGCGCACGCCACCGGACGGTGCCGTGAAGAACATCAGCACGATGAGGCGGACGTAGAAGAACACCGCCACGGCGGAGGCGAGCACACCGACCACCGCGAGCACCCAGGTGGAGCCACCGCCCTGCCCGTCGGGGCCGGCGATCGCCGCGCCGAACGCGGTGAACTTCGCCACGAACCCGGCGGTCAGCGGGATGCCCGCCATGGAGAGCAGGAAGAGCGAGAAGACGCCGGCGAGCCACGGGCTGCGGCGCCCGAGACCCGCCCACTGGGCGAGGTGGGTGGCCTCGCCGAGCACGGCGACGGGCTCTCGGGACGAGCCGTCCGTGACGTTGTCCGCCGCGTCCGAGCCGTCATCTCCCCCGGCGCCCGCCCCGACGGTCGCGGCCACCCGCTCGCGCACGGGGGCCGTCTCGCGGACGAGCGTGACGACCGCGAAGGCGCCGACCGTCGCGAGGCCGTAGACGAGGAGGTAGAACACCGTCGCCCGCAGCGAGAGCTGGGAGAAGCCGAGGACGCCGACGAGGATGAAGCCCGCGTGGGCGATCGACGAGTAGGCGAGGAGCCGCTTGACGTCGGTCTGCACGGCACCGACGACGGTCCCGACGACCATGGTGAGCAGCGTGACGATCCACAGCGCGACGAACAGGTCCTCGCGCGTGGCCGGCGACGACTGCGCGAGGCCGAGGCTCACGACGTACAGCACGCGCAGGAGCGCGCCGAACGCCGCCGCCTTGGTGCACGCGGCCATGAAGCCCGTGATCGGCGTCGGTGCCCCCTGGTAGACGTCGGGGGTCCAGGAGTGGAACGGCGCCGCGCCGATCTTGAAGAGGAGCCCCGCGAGGATGAGCAGCGCGCCGACGACGACGAGACCGGGCATGCTCGCGAGCGGGCCCCCGGGCGTCGCGAGCGACTGGTACACCTCGACCAGGTCCACCGAGCCGGCGAACCCGTAGACGAGAGCGACGCCGAACACGAACAGCGCGGACGCGAACGCGCCGAGCAGGAAGTACTTGAACGACGCCTCCTGCGACAGCAGGCGGCGACGCCGGGACATCGCGGACAGCACGTACAGCGGGAGCGAGAGCACCTCGAGCGCGACGAACATCACGAGCAGGTTCCCGGTGGCGGGGAAGATCATCATGCCGCCGACGGCGAACAGCACGAGCGGGTAGACCTCGGTCTGCTCGAGCCCCTTGCGCCGCGTGAGGTCCTCGTACGGCGAGCCGGGGACGGCGGCCGCGGACGGCGCGAACGCGTCCTGGCCGGTCGACGTCCGGTCGGCGATCACGAGGATCGCCAGGAACGCGAGCAGCACGACGATCCCCTGGACCGCGAGCCCGAAGGGGTCGATGACCATCGACCCGCCGAGCACGCGCACGCCGTAGGCGGCGCCGTCCGTGCCCTGGACGGCGGGGTCGCGCCACAGCACGACGACGAACGCGAGCGCCACGGCCGTCGCCAGCAGGGCCAGGACGACCTGCACCGTGCGCCGGACGCGCGCCGGGACGAACGCCTCGACGAGCACGCCGACGACGCCGGCGCCGAGCACGACGAGGACCGGGGCGAGGTACAGCCAGTCGACCGTGGGGGCCACGAAGGAGTCGTTCACGACTCGCTCCCTTCGTCGGAGCTACGAGTGACGGACGTGCCCTGGCCCGAGGAGACCTGCTCGGTCGCCGCGGCGAACGGGTCGGAGCGCGGCGGGTCCTCGACGCCCGCGACCGCGAGGTCGGAGAGCGTCACCTCGGCGGGCTCGCGCACGAGGTCGAGCGCGGGTGCCGGGTAGAACCCGAGGACGAGGAGGGCGACCAGCAGCGGCGCGACGACCCACTTCTCGCGCGCGCCCAGGTCGGGGAGCTGTTCCAGCCCCTCGCGCGTGCCGCCCGTGAAGACCCGCTGGTAGGTGAGGAGCACGTAGAGCGCGGCGAGCACGACGCCGAGCACCGCGACGAGCGCGGCCCACGGGCTGCGCGCGAACGTCCCGACGAGGACCATGATCTCGCTGACGAACGTCGACAGGCCCGGCAGCGACAGCGCGGACAGGCCCGCCACGAGGAACGTGCCCGCGAGCACCGGGACGACCTTCTGGAGGCCGCCGTAGTCCGCGATGCGCTGCGACCGCTCGGGGTGCCGCGCGACGAGGAAGCCTGCCAGGAGGAAGAGCGCCCCGGTCGAGATGCCGTGGTTCACCATGTAGAGCGACGAGCCGGACACGCTGAGCGACGTGAACGCGAAGATGCCGAGCACGATGAACCCGAAGTGCGACACCGACGTGTAGGCGATGAGGCGCATGAGGTCGCTCTGCCCGATCGCCATGAGCGCGCCGTAGAGGATCGACACCACGGCGAGCACCACGACGACGGGCGCCGCCCACCTGCTCGCGTTCGGGAACAGCGGCAGGCACAGCGTGAGCATCCCGAACGTGCCCACCTTGTCCAGGACGCCGACGAGCAGGGTGGACGTCCCGGCGGGCGCGTGCTGCGCGGCGTCGGGCAGCCAGGTGTGCACGGGGAAGAGCGGCGCCTTGATGGCGAAGGCGAGGAAGAAGCCGAGGAACAGCAGCCGCTCGATCGTGACCGGCATCGGGGTCTCCGCGAAGTACCCCACGAGGTTCGCCGTGAGGAACGCGTCCTCGGGCCGCGCGCCCGTGGCCGGGTCGATCGGCACCTGCACGTAGAGCGCGATGACGGCCGCGAGCATGATGAGGCCGCCCGCGAGCGAGAACAGCAGGAACTTCACGGCGGCGTAGCGCCGCCGTGCCCCGACGCCGAACCCGCCGATCATGAAGTAGACCGGGATCAGCATGGCCTCGAACAGCACGTAGAAGAGGAACACGTCGCGCGCGACGAACACCGCGACCATGAACGCCTCGAGCAGCAGCACGAGCGCGAGGTAGTGGCGCAGGCGGCGGACGTCGCCGTCCTGCTCCTTCCACGCGGCGAGCACGACGAGCGGGACCAGCAGCACCGAGAGCGCGACGAGCGCGAGCGCGACGCCGTCGGCGCCCACCGCGTAGCTCGCCCCGATCTGCGGGATCCAGCGGTACGTCTCGGCGAGCTGGTGGGTGCCCGCCGCCGACGTGTCGAACGCGGTGAACGCGCCGACGAGCAGGCCGAGCTCGACGAGCGCCGCACCGAGCGCGATGCCGCGCACGGCACGCAGCGCGCCGGCACCGACGCCGCGCGTGCGGGCGGCGGCCGTGAGCCACACCGCCGCGGCACCCACCAGGGGCCAGGCGACGAGCAGGGACAACCAGGGGACGGAGGTGGTCATGGGTGTCTCCCTCTCAGCTCGCGGAGCCGGTGGTCAGGGCGAGGACGACGGCGACGACGACCACGAGGCCGCCGAGCATCGTCGCGCCGTACGAGCGCACGTAGCCGTTCTGCCAGCCGCGGAGCCACTCCCCCACCTTGCCGACGAGGCCCGCCAGGCCCATCCAGCCGCCGTCGACCATCTCCTTGTCGGCGTAGACGAGCGAGCGCGTGAGGTACTGGCCGGGGCGCATGAACACGGTCTCGTTGACGTCGTCCTGGTACAGGTCGCGGCGGGCCGCGCGCGTGAGCACCGAGCCGCGCGGGGCGCGGACCGGGACGCTCGACATCGCGTACTGGCGCCACGCGAGCGCCGCGCCCGCGAGGACGAGCAGGAGCGTCAGCGCGATGAGCGACCAGACGGGCAGCACCGGCTCGTGGTGCTCGGCGTGCCCCGTGACGGGCTCGAGCCACGTGACGAAGCGCGAGCCCGCGGCGAGGATGCCGCCCAGGGCCACCGACCCGACGGCGAGCACGATCATCGGCCACGTCATGAGGCGCGGGGACTCGTGCGGGCGCTGGACGGGACCGTCCTGCGGGCCGAGGCCGTCCACGGAGCCGCTGCCGTCGTTCCAGCGGCGGCGTCCGGAGAACGTCATGAAGAACAGGCGCGACATGTAGAACGCGGTGATGCCCGCGCCGAGCAGCGCGACGCCGCCGAAGACCCAGGCCCGCCACGGCTCGCCGTCGACGGGGACGAAGGCGGCCTCGATGATCTTGTCCTTGCTCCAGAAGCCCGAGAACGGCGGGATCCCGAGGATCGCGAGCCAGCCCATCATGAACGTGATCCAGGTGACCTTCATGTACCGGGCCAGGCCGCCGAACCGGCGCATGTCGACCTGGTCGTCCATGCCGTGCATCACCGACCCGGCACCGAGGAACATGCCGGCCTTGAAGAAGCCGTGCGTCACGAGGTGGAAGATCGCGAACGCGTAGCCGATCGGGCCGAGCCCGGCGGCGAGGATCATGTAGCCGATCTGCGACATGGTCGACGCGGCGAGCGCCTTCTTGATGTCGTCCTTCGCGCAGCCGACGATCGCCCCGAAGAGCAGCGTCACCGCACCCACGATCACCACGACGAGCTGCGCCGTCGGCGCGCCCTCGAAGATCGGCGCGGACCGCACGACGAGGTAGACGCCCGCCGTGACCATGGTCGCGGCGTGGATGAGCGCGGAGACCGGCGTCGGGCCGGCCATCGCGTCCCCGAGCCATGCCTGGAGCGGGAACTGCGCCGACTTGCCGCAGGCCGCGAGCAGGAGCGCGAGGCCCGTCGCCGTGAGCAGCGCGGTCGAGGCCTCCGGCACGCGGGCGAACACCGTGCTGAAGTCGAGCGCGCCGAACGTCGCGAACATGAGCATCATCGCGACGATGAGGCCGATGTCGCCCACGCGGTTCATGACGAACGCCTTCTTCGCCGCGACCGCGTACGCCCGGTTGTGGTTCCAGAACCCGATGAGCAGGTACGACGCGAGGCCCACGCCCTCCCAGCCGACGAACAGCAGGAGGAACGAGTCGGCGAGGACGAGGACGAGCATCGCCGCGATGAACAGGTTGAGGTACGCGAAGAACCGGCGCCGGTCGCGGTCGTGCGCCATGTAGGCGACCGCGTAGACGTGGATGAGCGTCCCGACGAACGTCACGAGGAGCACGAACGTCAGGGACAGCGGGTCGATCCGCAGCCCGACGGCGAGGTCGAGCCCGCCGGACACGATCCAGTCGAACAGGCGGTAGTCCACGACGCGCTCGTCGACCGGGAGGCCCAGCATCGACACGAAGAGGACCAGGCCCACGACGAACGCCGCGGCGGACATGAGCACGCCGAACCAGGCGCCCCAGCGGTCGCTGCGGCGGCCCGCGAGCAGCAGGACGGCCGCCCCGACGAGCGGGAGCAGCACGAGCAGCGGTGCGGCGAGGAACGCGCCCGGGACCGTCTCGGTCGCGGGCACGACGTCGGTCGCGGTCAGCAGTCCGCCCGCCGACGGCAGGGCGGGAAGGAGCATCGTCATCGGTGCCGGCCCCTCAGCTCTTGAGCAGGTTGACGTCGTCGACCGAGGCGGACCGACGGGTGCGGAAGATGGACACGATGATCGCGAGGCCGACGACGACCTCCGCCGCCGCGACCACCATGACGAAGAACGCGAGGACCTGGCCGGTCACGTCGCCGTGCATGCGGGCGAACGTGACGAACGCGAGGTTGGTCGCGTTGAGCATGAGCTCGACGCCCATGAACACGATGATCGCGTTGCGGCGCAGCAGGACCGTCGCGGCGCCGATCGCGAAGAGGATCGAGGCCAGCACGAGGTAGTGGGTGAGCTCCATCAGTCCTCTCCTCCCGGGGTCGCGCCGGGCACGCGGGACCGGCCCGGGTCGTCGGGACCCGCGACGTCGCCGGCGGGCGCCTCGCCCTCGGGCTGCTCGGCCGTCGCGGCCTGCACCACGCGCTCGTTCGCGTCCTGGGCGCGCAGCGCGGGCAGGGCGCGCTGCGGCTCGTGCTCGACGAGCACGTCGCGCTCGGCCTCGAGGATCGTGCCGGCCGAGCGCTCCTGGCCGCGGATCCGCAGGATGCGGGACACCGACTCCTCGATGGGCCGGCCCTGCGGGTCGAGGGCCGGCGTGTCCATCGCGTTGTTCTGCGCGTAGACGCCGGGCGCGGCGAGCGGCGTGAGCCGGCCGCCCGAGGGCAGGGCCGCGACCTTCGCGTCCGCCTGCTCGCGCTGGCCGACCTTCGGCGTGAGGCGGCGCCGGTGCGTGAGCACGAGCGCCGAGACCGCGGCGGTGATGAGCAGGATGCCCACGACCTCCATCGCGAACACGTAGTCCGCGAAGAGCACGCGTGCGAGCGCGACCGGGTTCGTCACCGCGTTCGCGGCCTCGAGGCCGACCGCGGGCGGGAACGCCGCCTGCGAGACGACGCCGACCAGCACCGCCCCGAGCCCGAGCCCGAGCAGCACGCCGATCCAGCGCTGGCCGCGGATCGTCTCGACGAGCGAGTCCGACGCGTCGACGCCGACGAGCATGAGCACGAAGAGGAACAGCATCATCACGGCGCCCGTGTAGACGACCACCTGGACGACGCCGAGGAACGACGCCTCCTGCGCGATGTAGAGGATCGCGAGGTCGACCATGACGAACATGACCGCGATGGCGGCGTGCACCGCCTTGCGTGCGAAGAGCAGCGAGAGCGCCGCGAGCACCATGAGAGGGGCGAGGACCCAGAACAGGACCGCCTCGCCGCCGCCCCCGATCACCGCGCGCCCTTCCGGGCCGACGGACGGGCGGACCGCCCGGACGGCTGCGTGACCCGCCGGACCTCCGGCTCGCGGCCCGCCTGCTCCGGCGGGAGCGTCGGGTCGTCCGGCCGGTGCTCGCGCACCCACTCCACCTGCTCGGCCACCGGGCCGCTCACCTCTCCGCGGTAGTACTCGGTGTCCGACGTCCCGGGCACCATCGGGTGCGGCGCGGCGAGCATGCCCTCGCGCAGCGGCGCGAGGAGGTCCTGCTTCTCCCAGATCATGCCCTCGCGCGTCGGCCCGGCGAGCTCGTACTCGTTGGTCATCGTCAGCGCGCGCGTCGGGCACGCCTCGATGCACAGCCCGCAGAAGATGCAGCGCAGGTAGTTGATCTGGTAGACGCGGCCGTACCGCTCGCCGGGCGACATGTGGCCGCCGTCGGGGAGGTCCGCGTTGTCCGCGCCCTCGACGTAGATCGCGTCCGCGGGGCACGCCCAGGCGCACAGCTCGCACCCGATGCACTTCTCGAGCCCGTCGGGGTACCGGTTGAGCTGGTGCCGGCCGTGGTAGCGCGGCTTGGGCGGCACCTTCTGGCGCGGGTACTGCTCCGTCACGGTCGGCCGGAACATCGAGGAGAAGGTCACGCCGAACCCGGCGACGGGCGCGACGAGCTCGCGCAGGCCCTTCGCCTGCGGGCGGCGGACCTCGTACTCGCCCGGCCGGTCCGGCTTCTGGTCGTCAGCCACGGTCGACCTCCTTGTCGTGCGGTGTGTCGCGGGGAGCACCGGCACCCGGTGCGGACGTCCTGGCCGCGCCCGCGTCGTCGGGCACGAGGGCCCGACGGCGCGGCGAGGGCGGGAGCGACTGGCCGGGCAGCGGCGGGACGGGGAAGCCGCCGGCGAACGCGTCGAACGGCTCGGGCGCGGCGCCCGCGGCGCGCGGAGCCGACCCGGGCGGCGCCTTCTTCTCGGGCCAGAACCAGACGACGACCACCACCACGAGGGCTGTCGCGACCGCGATCCCGATGAACACGCGCAGGTCCACGTCGAGGAACTGGCGCACGGCCTGGGCGACGGCGAGCAGCACGAGCCACGCGAGCGCGAAGGGGATGAGGACCTTCCAGCCGAAGCGCATGAACTGGTCGTAGCGCAGGCGCAGCAGCGTGCCGCGCACCCACACAAAGAAGAACATGACGGCCCAGACCTTGACGAGGAACCAGAGGATGGGCCACCAGCCCTCGTTGAACATCCCGTCGTTGATCGCCGAGAGCGGCCACGGCGCGCGCCACCCGCCGAGGAACAGCGTCGTCGCGACCGCGGAGACGTTGAGCATGTTGATGTACTCCGCGAGGAAGAACCACGCGAACTTCATCGACGAGTACTCGGTCATGTACCCCGACACGAGCTCGCCCTCGGCCTCGGGGAGGTCGAACGGCAGGCGGTTCGTCTCACCGACCATGGAGATCACGTAGATGACGAACGCCGGCAGGAGCGGGAGGAACCACCACAGCTGCGTCTGCGAGTCGACGATGCGCGAGGTCGACATCGACCCCGCCATGAGGAAGACGGAGACGAGCGAGAGGCCCATCGCGAGCTCGTAGCTGATGACCTGGGCCGTCGAGCGGACCGACCCGAGCAGCGGGTACGTCGAGCCGGACGACCAGCCGCCGAGCACGATCCCGTACACGCCGAGCGACGCGCACGCGAGGATGTAGAGCGTCGCGACCGGGAAGTCGGTGAGCTGGGCGGGCGTCACGTAGTCCGTGAAGGGGATCTGCACCTCGGGCCCGAACGGGATCACCGCGAACACGAGGAGCGCGCAGAACACGGAGATCATCGGCGCGAGCAGGTAGACGAACTTGTCGGCCGCCTTGACGGTGATGTCCTCCTTGAGCAGAAGCTTCATCGCGTCGGCGAGCGACTGCAGCAGGCCGAACGGGCCGTGCCAGTTCGGGCCGGGCCGCACCTGCATGCGGGCGACGACCTTGCGCTCGAACCAGATCGCGAACAGCACGCTCGTCAGCAGGAAGACGAGGATGAGGACGGCCTTGACGAGGTACGTCCAGCCGTTGTCCTGCGAGAAGTTCGCCGTGATGCCGGGCACCGCCGGCGTCTCGGTGGCCAGCGCGTGGAGCGCGTGCAGGCCGCTCATGCGCCCTCCCCTCCGTCGGTGGTCCCCGGCTCGAGCCGGACGAGGTCGCCCGGCACCGCGCCGAGCGTGGCGTGCACGGACGACCCCGGCGAGCGCAGCGGCAGCCACACCACGTGGTCGACCATGTCGGTCACCACCACGGGGAGCGTGACCGCGCCCCGGTCGGTGACGACGCGCACGAGCTCGCCGTCGAACACGTCGACCGCGGCGGCCGTGGCCGCCGACAGGCGGGCCACGGGGCGCTTGGCCGTGCCGGCCAGGTAGCGCTCGCCGTCCTGGCCGCGCGCGTCGTCGAGGAGGAGGCGCCAGCTCGCGAGGACCGCGGTCCCCGGCGCGACGGCGGGCGGCTCGGTCGCGTCGACCGTGGGCGCCGCGGCGCGCGCGCCGTCCCAGGCGCCGTCGCCCACGAGCTGCTCGAGCTCGGCGCGCACGGCCTCGAGCGTCGACAGGCCGAGCGGGGCGCCGGCGGCGTCCGCGAGCGCGTCGAGCACGCGGTGGTCGGGCATCGCGGTCGAGGCGAGCGCGGCCGGGAACGGGCGCACGCGCCCCTCCCAGCTCACGAACGCCCCGGCCCGCTCCACGGGCGGCGCGACCGGGAGGACGACGTCGGCGAGGTCCGTCACCGCCGAGCGCCGCACCTCGAGCGAGACGACGACGTCCGCCGCCTCGAGCGCGCGGCGCGCGTGCACCGGGTCGGGCAGGTCGTCGAGCTCGAGCCCGCCCACGAGGACGCCCGCGAGCTGGCCGACCGAGAGCGCGTCGAGCATCTCCCCCAGGTCGCGGCCCGGGGCCGTGGGCAGTCCCGCGGGGTGGTCCTCGGTCGTCGCCGCGCCCCACACGGTCGCGACGTCCACGCGGGCCGCGGCGTCGGCGACCGGGCGGCCGCCCGGCAGGAGGTTGGGCAGCGTGCCCGCCTCGACGCCGCCCCGCTCGCCTGCTCGGCGCGGGACCCAGGCGACGCGCGCGCCCGTCGCGGCGACCGCGCGCAGCAGCGCGCTGTAGCCGCCGGGCGTCGCGGCGAGCCGCTCCCCCACGAGGACGACCGCGCCCGGCTGCCGGAGCGCGTCGCTCGCGTCGGCGAGGACGTCGTCGGTGCCGCTCGCCTCGTCGAGCGTGCGGACCCGGTCGCCCGCGGCGATGCCGTCGAGCCACTCCGCCTCGGTGCCCGGGGCGGCGGGGAGCAGCGTGCCGTGCATGCGCTGCACGCCGCGCGACGCGAACGGCGCCACGGAGAACACGCGGACCCGGTGCCGCAGCGCGCCCTTGCGCAGGCGCAGGAACGCGACGCCCGCCTCCTCCTCGGCCTCGAGGCCGACGAGCAGGACCGCGGGGGCCTTCTCGAGGTCGGGGAAGGTCACGCCGAGACCGGTGCCGGCGACGGCGTGCGCGAGGAAGTCCGCCTCCTCCGCGCTGTGCGCGCGGGCCCGGTGGTCGACGTCGTTGGTGCGCAGCCACGTGCGCGCGAGCTTGGCGTACGCGTACGCGTCCTCGACCGTGAGCCGCCCGCCGGGCAGGACGCCGACCCCGCCCGCGTCGCGGGCCCGGGTCAGGGCGTCGGCCGCGACCTCGAGCGCCTCGGCCCACGAGGCCGGGCGCAGCTCGCCGCGCGTCACCGTGCCGTCCGGCGCGACCTCGCGGTCGCGCACGAGCGGGTGCGTGAGGCGGTCCGGCGCGGACTGCCACGTGAAGGCGAAGCGGTCCCGGTCGGTGATCCACTCCTCGTTGACGAGCGGGTCCTGGCCGGCGAGACGGCGCAGCACGACGCCCCGGCGGTGGTCGACGCGGATCGCCGACCCGGACGAGTCGTGCTCGGCGACCGACGGCGTCGAGACCAGGTCGAACGGGCGCGACCGGAAGCGGTACGCCGCACCCGTGAGCGCGCCGACCGGGCAGATCTGCACGGTGTTGCCGGAGAAGTACGACGCGAACGGGAGTCCGGCCTCGTCCTCCAGCGCCAGGCCCACCGGGCGGTCGCCGGGCGCCTCGCCCGCGGGGGGCGCGAAGTCGAGCACGGCCTCGTCGAAGCGGCCGATCTGCTGCGCGGCGCCGCGCTTCTGCAGGTCGATGAACGCGTCGCCCGCGATCTCCTGCGAGAAGCGCGTGCACCGCTGGCACAGGACGCAGCGCTCGCGGTCGAGCAGGATCGTCGTCGAGACGGCGATCGGCTTCGGGAACGTGCGCTTGACGTCGACGAACCGGCTCGTCGCCCGCCCGTTGCTCATCGCCTGGTTCTGCAGGGGGCACTCGCCGCCCTTGTCGCACACCGGGCAGTCGAGCGGGTGGTTGATGAGCAGCAGCTCCATGATCCCGTGCTGCGCCTTGTCGGCGACCGGGCTCGTGCGCTGCGTCTTGACCACCATGCCCGGCGTCGCCTCGAGCGTGCACGACGCCTGCGGCTTCGGCATGGGCCGCACGTTGCCCTCGCGGTCGGGCGCCGCGACCTCGACGAGGCACTGGCGGCACGCCCCGGCGGGCTCGAGCAGCGGGTGGTCGCAGAACCGCGGGATCTGGATCCCGATCTGCTCGGCCGCGCGGATCACGAGCGTGCCCTTGGGCACCGACATCTCGATGTCGTCGATCGTGAACGTCACCTGGTCCGCGGGGGCCGGGGGCTTGGCCGCGCCGCCCGAGGGCGCGACGGCCGAGGAGCCGGTGCCCGGGGCGGGGGTCGTGGTCGTCATCAGTGCACTCCTGCCGTCAGGACGCGGGCCGGGCGGGGCGTGTAGTCGAAGAGCGCGGAGGCCGCCGGGTCGAACGGGCAGCGGTGCTCCGTGATGTGCGCCTCGTACTCGTCGCGGAACAGCGCGATGCTGCTCGTGACGGGCGACGTGGCGCCGTCGCCGAGCGCGCAGAACGCGCGGCCCAGGATGTTGTCGCACGTGTCGAGGAGCAGGTCGAGGTCGGCCTCCGTGCCCTGGCCCGCCTCGATGCGCGCCAGCACCTGCTTCATCCAGTACGTGCCCTCGCGGCACGGCGTGCACTTGCCGCACGACTCGTGCGCGTAGAAGTCGGTCCACCGGCTCACGGCCCGCACGACGCACGTCGTCTCGTCGAAGAGCTGGAGCGCGCGCGTGCCGAGCATCGAGCCCGCCGCCGCGACCGACTCGTAGTCGAGCGGGGTGTCGAGGTGCGCGTCGGTGAACAGCGGCGTCGACGAGCCGCCCGGCGTCCAGAACTTCAGCGCCCTGCCCCCGCGCATCCCGCCCGCGAGGTCGAGCAGCTCGCGCAGCGTCGTGCCGAGCGGAGCCTCGTACTGCCCCGGCCGCGTCACGTGCCCGGAGAGCGAGAACAGGCCGACGCCGGCCGAGCGCTCCGTGCCCATCGACGTGAACCAGTCCGCGCCGCGCGCGACGATCGAGGGCACGCTCGCGATCGACTCGACGTTGTTCACGACCGTCGGCCGCGCGTACAGGCCCGCGACCGCGGGGAACGGCGGCTTGAGCCGCGGCTGCCCGCGGCGGCCCTCGAGCGAGTCGAGCAGCGCCGTCTCCTCGCCGCAGATGTACGCGCCGGCCCCGGCGTGGACCGTGACGTCGAGGTCGAAGCCCGACCCGAGCACGTCCTTGCCGAGGTAGCCCGCCTCGTACGCCTCCTCGACCGCGCGCAGCAGGCGGCGGTACACGTGCAGCACCTCGCCGCGCACGTAGATGAACGCGTGGTCGCACCCGATCGCGTACGACGTGATCGCCACGCCCTCGACGAGCGCCTGCGGGCTCGCGAGCATGAGCGGGATGTCCTTGCACGTGCCCGGCTCGGACTCGTCCGCGTTGACGACGAGGTAGCGCGGGCCGCCGTCGGGCGCGGGCAGGAAGCCCCACTTCATGCCCGTGGGGAACCCCGCGCCGCCGCGGCCGCGCAGGCCCGACGCCTTGACCGTCGCGACGACGTCGCCCGGCTCCTGCCCGAGCGCCGCGCGCAGGCCCGCGTAGCCGCCGCGGTCCAGGTACGACGCGAGCGTCCAGGACCGGTCCGCGTCCCACGTGTCCGACAGGACCGGGGTCAGCGGGTCCGGCGCCGGACGGGTCTCGGTGCTCTGCTGCTCGCTCATGCGTCCGCTCCCTTCGACGGGTCGGGCTTCGTGCCGGGCGACTCGGCCTTGCCGCCGGGGTCGACGTCGGCGTCGGTCGTCGGCTTCCGCTCGGCGCTCGACTGCGCCTCGCCGGCGTCCGGCGCACCGCCGGCGGGGGCGCCGCCGTCCGGGGCCGCCTCCGCGTCCGTCTCACCGGTCGGTGCGGTCCAGCCGTGCTCGCGCGCGAGCCGCAGGCCGGCGAGGGTGGGCTCGCCCGCGCCGACGCCCTCGTCGGCGCGGCCGTCGGTGAAGCCGGCGAGCACGCGGCTCATCTGCTTGAACGTGCACACGCTCGCCGCGCCGCGCGTCGGGGCGACGGCCTCGCCGGCGCGGAGCCGGTCCACGACGTCCGTCGCGCTGCCGGGGGTCTGGTTGTCGAAGAACTCCCAGTTGACCATCATCACGGGCGCGTAGTCGCAGGCCGCGTTGCACTCCACGCGCTCGAGCGTGATCGCGCCGTCCTCGGTCGTCTCGTCGTGCCCGACGCCGAGGTGCTCCGACAGCTCGTCGAAGATCGCGTCGCCGCCCATGATCGCGCACAGCGTGTTCGTGCAGACGCCCACGGTGTAGGTGCCGTTGGGGTGGCGCTTGTACTGGGTGTAGAACGTCGCGACGGCAGAGACCTCGGCCGCGGTGAGGCCGAGCTGCTCCGCGCAGAACAGGATGCCGTCGCGCGACACGTAGCCGTCCTCGGACTGCACGAGGTGCAGCATCGGCAGCAGCGCGGAGCGGGACTCGGGGTAGCGCGCGACGATCTGCGCGGCGTCGGCGGCGAGGCGCGCCGTCGTCTCCGCGTCGTACCCGGGGCGCGCCCGCCGGGCGGGCGTCCCGTCCGTCGCAGGTCCGGCGTCGATGGTCATCGGTCCACCCCTCCCAGCACGGGGTCCAGGGACGCGACCGCGACCACGACGTCGGCCACCTGGCCGCCCTCGCACATCGCTGCCACGGCCTGGAGGTTGTTGAACGACGGGTCGCGGAAGTGCGCCCGGTAGGGGCGCGTGCCGCCGTCGGACACGAGGTGCACCCCGAGCTCGCCGCGCGGGTGCTCCACGGTCTGCCACGCCTGCCCCACGGGGACCCGGAAGCCCTCGGTGACGAGCTTGAAGTGGTGGATCAGGGCCTCCATCGAGGAGCCCATGATCTCCTTGATGTGCTCGAGCGAGTTGCCCTGGCCGTCGCTCCCGATCGCGAGCTGCGCGGGCCACGCGATCTTGCGGTCGCCCACCATGACGGGCTGGCCCGCCGTCGCCTCGAGGCGGTCGAGGCACTGCGCGACGATGTGCAGCGACTGGTAGCACTCCTCGAGCCGCAGCACGACGCGGTCGTAGCAGTCGGCGCCCGTCGCGGTCGGGACGTCGAAGTCGTACGTCTCGTAGCCGCAGTACGGGTCGGACTTGCGCACGTCGTACGGGTGGCCCGTCGAGCGCAGCACCGGGCCGGTGACGCCGAGCGCCATGCAGCCCGCGAGGTTGAGGTGCCCGACCCCGACGAGGCGCCCCTTGAAGATGGGGTTGGCGAGCATGAGGTCGCCGAGCTGGCCGAGGTAGCGGCGCACGAGCGGGTCCGCCCGGCGGACCTGCTCGACGAGGTCCGGCGGCACGTCCTGCGCGACGCCGCCCGGGCGCACGTACGCGTGGTTCATGCGCAGCCCCGTGACCGCCTCGAAGATCCGCAGGATCTCCTCGCGCGCGGTGAACGCGATGGTCATGACGGTCGTCGCGCCCATCTCGTTGCCGCCCGTGCCGAGGCACACGAGGTGGGACGCGATGCGGTTGAGCTCCATCATCAGCACGCGGATGACGCTCGCCCGCTCGGGCACGTCGTCCGTGATGCCGAGGAGCTTCTCGACCGCGAGGCAGTACGCCGTCTCCTGGAACAGCGGCGCCAGGTAGTCCATGCGGGTGCAGAACGTGACGCCCTGCGTCCACGTCCGGAACTCCATGTTCTTCTCGATGCCGGTGTGCAGGTAGCCGATGCCGCAGCGCGCCTCGGTGACCGTCTCGCCGTCGATCTCGAGCATGAGGCGGAGCACGCCGTGCGTCGACGGGTGCTGCGGGCCCATGTTGACGACGATGCGCTCCTCGCCGAGCGCGGCGGCCGCGACGGCGCTCTCCGCGATCTCGGCCCAGTCGCCGCCGGACGCCTCGAAGCTCGGGACGCCGGGGTCGAAGTCGCCGACGGGCGGCCGGGTGGCGTGCGGGGCGCCGCCGGGGGCGCCGGTGGTGTGCGTGCTCACGAGTACGACCTCCTCGTGTCGGGCGGGGGCACGGTCGCGCCCTTGTACTCGACGGGGATCCCGCCGAGCGGGTAGTCCTTGCGCTGCGGGTGGCCCGGCCAGTCGTCGGGCATCTCGATGCGCGCGAGCGACGGGTGGCCGTCGAAGACGATGCCGAAGAAGTCCCACGTCTCGCGCTCGTGCCAGTCGTTCGTCGGGTAGACGGACGTCGTGGACGGCACGTGCGGGTCCGCGTCGGGCACCGCCACCTCGAGCCGCAGCCGCCGGCCGTGGGTGATCGAGGTCAGGTGGTAGACGGCGTGCAGCTCGCGGCCGACGTCGTGCGGGAAGTGCACGCCGCTCACGCCCAGGCTCAGCTCGAAGCGCAGGTCCTGGTCGTCGCGCAGCGCGCGGCACACCTCGACGAGATGGTCGCGGTGCACGTGCAGGGTCAGCTCGGCGTGCGCGCCGGGCGGGTCGACGACGACGCGCTCGACCGCGGCGTCGAACGCGACGCCGGAGGCCTCGAGCACCTCGGCGAGGACGTCCACGACCTCGTCGAACCAGCCGCCGTAGGGGCGCGCGCTCGCGCCCGGCATCGCGACGGGCTGGACCAGCCCGCCGTACCCGGACGTGTCGCCCGAGCCGTGGACGCCGAACATGCCCTCGCGGACCTCGACGACCTCGAGCGTGCGGGGCGCCCCGGCACCGGTCACGAGGTCGGCCGACCGGGGGCCGTTCACCTCCTCCGGCTGCGGCACCGGCGTGCCGGCGCCGCTCTTCTCGTCCGTCACCGCAGCAGCCCCTTCATCTGGAACGTGGGCGTCGCCTCGAGCGCCGCCGCCTCGGCGGCGCGCGCCGCCTCCTTGCGGTTCACGCCGAGCGGCTCGTGCTGGATCTGGTCGTGCAGCGCGAGGATCGCGTTGATGAGCATCTCCGGCCGCGGCGGGCAGCCGGGCAGGTAGATGTCGACAGGGACGACGTGGTCGACGCCCTGCACGATCGCGTAGTTGTTGAACATGCCGCCGCTCGACGCGCACACGCCCATGGACAGGACCCACTTGGGCTCGCTCATCTGGTCGTAGACCTGCCGCACGACCGGCGCCATCTTCTGGCTCACGCGCCCGGCCACGATCATGAGGTCCGCCTGGCGCGGCGACGCGCGGAAGACCTCCATGCCGAAGCGCGACAGGTCGAACCGCGACGCGCCCGCCGCCATCATCTCGATGGCGCAGCACGCGAGGCCGAAGGTCACGGGCCACAGCGACGCCTTGCGCAGGTACCCCGCGAGGTCCTCGATCGTGGTGAGCAAGAAGCCCGAGGGAGCTTCCTCGATCCCCATGGTGTCTCTCCTAGTTCTCTCGCCGGTGCCCGCCGGGGCCCACGCTGGGTGCCACCGTCAGTCCCACTCGAGGCCGCCGCGGCGCCACTCGTAGACGAACGGGACGGTGATGAGCGCGAGGAACGCGAGCATCGCCACCAGCCCGAACGTCGCGAGCGTCGCGAAGTCGACGGCCCACGGGTAGAGGAAGACGACCTCGATGTCGAAGACGATGAACGTCATCGCGACGAGGTAGTACTTGATCGGGAAGCGCCCGCCGCCGACGGCGTGGGGCGTGGGCTCGATGCCGCACTCGTAGGCGTCGAGCTTGGCGCGGTTGTACCGCTTGGGGCCGATGACCGCGCTCGCGGCGACGCCGCCGAGCGCGAGCACGGCGGCCACGCCCATGAGGACGAGCAGCGGGACGTACGGGTTGGTCATCGTCGACTCCTCGAGTGGGGGCTCGGGACGGGTCTCCCCGGACGGCGTCGTCCGGGTCCGCGGTCAGGTGGTGCGAGTGCCGGCGCTGCGTGGTGCGCGGGTGCCGGCCCACCTCGTGGGCTCATGACGATGGCACCACCCTGGTCAGCCCGGCGATGACGCGGTCGACCCAGTCGCCGCCGCGGGGCTCGTAGCAGTCCGACAGGAGCTTGAGGACGAACCGCATGACGACCGGGCGCGGGAGCCCGTAGCGCGTGCAGATCCGCATGATCTCGGGGTGCTCGATGAGCTTCACGAAGTACCGGCCGAGCGTGTAGTAGCCGCCGAGCTCGCGCCGCATGAGGCGCGGGTACGTCTGCAGCGCACGCTCGCGCCCCGCGTCGGTGAGGCGCACGCGGGACTGGGCCACGACGTCGGCCGCGGCCCGCCCGGCCTGCATCGCGTACGCGATGCCCTCGCCGTTGAACGGGCTCACCATGCCGCCCGAGTCCCCGACGAGCAGCACGCCGCGCGTGTACAGCGGCGTGCGGTTGAAGCCCATGGGCAGCGCCGCGCCGCGCACCGGGGCGAGCCGGTTCTCCTCCGTGAACTCCCACTCGGCGGGCGCGTTGCGCATCCAGGTGGCGAACAGGTCCTTGTAGTCGACGTTCGCCGCGGACTGGCGCGCGGGCGTCGAGCTGACCGAGCCGAGGCCGACGTTCGCCGTGCCGTCGCCGAGCGAGAAGATCCAGCCGTAGCCCGGCAGGAGGTTCGACTCGCGGGGCTTGCCGTCCCACAGCTCGAGGTGGGACTCCATCCACGGGTCGTCGTGGCGGGGCGTGCGGAAGTAGGTGCGGACGGCGACGCCGATCGGGCGGTCCTCGCGCCGCGCGAGGCCGAGGGCGAGGGCGAAGCGGGACGAGACGCCGTCGGCCGCGATGACGACGGGCGCCCGGTAGGTGACCTCGTCCCCGGCGCGCCGGCCCTTCTCGTCCACGGGGCGCGCCGTGACGCCGACGACGCGGCCCGTGCGCTCGTCGAGGACGGGACCGGTGACGGCGGTGCGCTCGAGCAGCTTGGCTCCGGTGCGCTGCGCGTGCTCGGCGAGCGTGCGGTCGAACGAGTGGCGCGCGCGGGCCATGCCGTAGCTGGGGTACGACGCGAGGTCCGGCCACGCGAGCTCCCACGAGCGGCCGCTCGCGACGACGCGCAGCCCGCGGTTGCGGATCCAGCCGTCCTCGGCGCGCGTGGGGACGCCCATGCGCACGAGCTCGGCGACCGCGCGCGGCGTGAGGCCGTCGCCGCAGATCTTGTCGCGCGGGAAGGCGGACTTCTCGAGGAGGAGGACGCTCAGGCCCGCGGCGGCGCAGTAGTGGGCGGCCGCGGAACCGGCCGGGCCGGCGCCCACGACGATCACGTCGGCGTCGTCGAGCCTCGCGCCCACCGTGCCCACCTCGCCGTCCCGTCGTCGGAGTCCTCGTGCGATGCTCCACCGTGGCCCGGCTCGGGACACGGTGCATCCACTGTCCTTGTGAAGTCGGTCACAATGGACACCGCCACTCTAGTCACTCCGGACGGGAGATGTGTAGCAAGGCGACCCTTCCCTGGGAGATCCTGTGACGAAGGTCCTGGCGCCCGGCGACGACCGGCCCTGGGGACGAGGACTCGCGGGCAAGGGGGCCGGCGCCGCGATGGCCTAGCCTCCCGCGCGTCCGCGCCCGCCCGGGTCGCCGTCGTCCCAGGTCAGCGCCGCGCACGCGCGCCGACGCGGCCGCGTGCCGCCGGGGTCGCCGAGAAGGCCCCGCGCGGCACGCGCGGGGCCGTGGACCTGGCGTCCCGTCAGGCCGGGCGCACGCCCCGGTGCAGCGCGACGATCCCGCCGGAGAGGTTGCGGTAGGCGACCTTCTCCCAGCCCGCGCGGAGCAGGAGACGGCCCAGGCCCTCCTGGTCCGGCCACGCGGCGATCGACTCGGCGAGGTACTGGTACGACCCGCCCTCGCGGGTCACCGCGGAGGCGATGCGCGGCAGCGCCTGGACCAGGTACTCCTGGTACAGGACGCGGAACGGCGCCCACGTGGGGGTCGAGAACTCGCAGATGACCACGCGCCCGCCCGGTCGCACGACCCGCAGCATCTCGCGCAGCGCGCCCTCGGTGTCGACGACGTTGCGCAGCCCGAACGAGATCGTCACCGCGTCGAACGTGCCGTCCGCGAACGGGAGCCGCGTCGCGTCCCCGGCGACGAACGGGAGGTCCGGCCGACGCTCCTTGCCGACCTGGAGCATGCCGAGGGAGAAGTCGCACGGGACGACGCGCACGCCGTCGTCGGCGAACGGCTCCGAGGACGTGCCGGTCCCCGCCGCGAGGTCGAGCACCTTCTCGCCCGGGAGCGCGCCGATCGCGCGGACCGTCGCCCGGCGCCACGCGCGGTCCTGCCCGAGCGACAGGATGTCGTTGGTCAGGTCGTACCGGGAGGCGATCCCGTCGAACATCGACGCGACCTCGGAGGGCTTCTTGTCCAGGTTGGCACGGGGCATGCCGCCCATGCTTCCACGTCCCCGCGCCCGGGGTCGCACCGTCGCGGCTTACGCTGGGAGGCGATGAGCGCAGAACCGTCGGCCACCGCCGCACAGCCCCACCCGCTGGTCGTGAGGACCACCCGGATCCCCGACCTGCCCGGCGGTCTCGACGCCCTCGTCGACCTCCTGCCCGACACGCGACCCCTCGCGTGGGTGCGCCGCGGCGACGGGATCGTCGGCTGGGGCGAGGCGCTGCGGCTCGAGACGTGGGGCCCGGGCCGGTTCGCCGACGCCGAGGCCGCGTGGCACGAGACGCTCGCGCGCGCGGTCGTGCGCGACGAGGTGGGCCTGCCCGGCACGGGCCCCGTCGCGTTCGGCTCGTTCGCGTTCGACGACTCCGCGCCGGGCGACGACGCGCACGACCCGGTCCGGGCCGGCGGGGTCCTCGTCGTGCCGCGCGTCGTCGTCGGGCGGCGTGACGGGCACGCGTGGCTCACGACCGTCGACACCGCCGGCTCGCTGTCCTCCTCCCCCACGGACGCCCTGCGCCGCACGCCGCGCGAGCCCGTGCGCGCGCCCGGCGAGGTGGCCTGGCACGACGGCGCGCTCGGCGCCGACGACTGGGCCGCCGTCGTCGCGGAGGGCGTCGAGCGCATCCGCTCGGGCGCGCTGGAGAAGGTGGTGCTCGCGCGCGACGTCGTCGCCCACACGAGCGAGCCCGTGGACCCGCGCTGGCTGCTCGCCCGCCTCGCGTCGGCCTACGAGGCGTGCTGGACGTTCTCGGTCGACGGGCTGGTCGGCGCGACCCCCGAGCTGCTCGTCCGCAGCGAGAAGGGACTCGTGACGTCCCGCGTGCTCGCGGGCACGATCCGTCGCGGCGGCCTGTCCGACGACGAGGCGCTCCTGCGGGCCGCGCAGCTCGCCCGGTCGTCGAAGGACCTGGAGGAGCACGAGTACGCCGTCCGGTCGGTCGCGCAGGCGCTCGCCCCGTTCTGCTCGTCGATGAACGTCCCCGACTCGCCGTTCGTGCTGCACCTGCCGAACGTCATGCACCTCGCGTCCGACGTGACGGCCGTCCTCGCGCGCGGCGCGAGCGCGCCCGGCGCGTCGGGCGGCGCCGCGGCCGGGCCGACGAGCCTCGCGCTCGCCGCCGCGCTGCACCCGTCCGCGGCGGTCTGCGGGACGCCGACCGTCGTCGCGCGCGACCTCATCCGCGAGATCGAGGGCATGGACCGCGGCCGGTACGCCGGGCCCGTCGGGTGGCTCGGCGCCGACGGCGACGGCGAGTGGGGCATCGCGCTGCGCTCGGCCGAGCTGTCGGGCACCGACCCGCGCTCCGTGCGGCTCTTCGCCGGGTGCGGGATCGTCGCGGCGTCCGACCCGGCGGCCGAGGTCGCCGAGTCCGAGGCGAAGCTCGAGCCGATGCGCTACGCGCTCGGCGACGCCTGACGCCCCACCGCCCCGCGCCCCGACCCCGGCGGAAGACCCCCGGCGGAAGGACCCCGGCGAGAGACCCCCGGACGACGACGAGCGGCCGGCACGGAGATCCGTGCCGGCCGCTCGGTGCGGTGGGCCGCCGGGGCGGGGACGTCCCCGACGGCCCACCGACCCGCCACGGTCGGAGGAGGTGGCGGGACGGGGTGCGGCGCCGGGTCAGCCCTGGCCGCCGAAGAACCAGTCGAACGGGTTCGGGACGTTGCCGGGGTCGGTCGGGTCGCCCTGCTGGCCCTGGTCGCCGCCCTGCTGGCCACCCTGGTCGCCCTGGCCGGGGAGCTGGCCCTGGCCGTCCTGGCCGGGCTGCCGGCCCTGGCCGTCCTGCGACCCCTGGCCGGTGGTCTCGTCGTCCGCCGGGCGCGTCGCGAAGGTGATGTCGAGCTCGAGCGTCTTGCCGTCGCGCACGACGGTGAGCTTCGACTCGGCACCCGCCGCCCGCTCGCGCACGAACGCCGTGAGCGACTCCGCACCGCCGACCGGGTGGCCGTCGATGGCGACGATGACGTCGCCCGAGCGGATGCCCGCGTCGGCGGCCGGCGAGCCGTCGGTCACCTCCTGGACCTCGGCGCCGCGGCGCGTGACGCCGTCGGCCGTCGCGGTCGCGTCGGCGAGCGTCACGCCGAGGAACGCGTGCTCCGCGGTCCCGTTGTCGACGAGCTGCTGACCGATCGTCTTGGCGAGGTTCACCGGGATGGCGAACCCGAGACCGATCGAGCCGGACTGCCCGCCGCCGCTCGAGAGCGTCGCGATCGACGACGTGATGCCGATGACGCGGCCCTGCGCGTCGAACAGCGGACCGCCCGAGTTCCCGGGGTTGATCGCGGCGTCGATCTGGATCGCGTTGGTGACGACGGACGTGCCGCCCCCCTCGCCCGACGCGGACACCGGGCGGTCGACGGCCGACACGATGCCGGTCGTGGCCGTGTTCGCGAGGCCGAGCGGGTTGCCCACCGCGAGGACCGACTCGCCGACGGTCACGTCGTCGGAGTCGCCCAGCGTCGCGGGCTGGAGGTCGTCCGGGGCGTCGACGAGCTGCACGACGGCGAGGTCCGTCGCCGGGTCGAGCCCGACGATCTTCGCGTCGAACAGGCGGCCGTCGCTGAGCGTGACCTGGACCGTGTCGTTCTCGGCGCCGGACACCACGTGGTTGTTCGTCACCACGTGGCCCTTGTCGTCGATGATGACGCCCGAGCCCTCGGCCCCGCCCTGCGAGGTCTGGACCTGGATCGCCACGACCGACGGCGCGACGGCCTTCGTCACGGCCTCCCAGTCGGGGTTCTGCGACGACGAGTCGGCGACAGGCGCGGCCGACGTCTCGTGCTGCTGGCCGACGTCGGCGAGCGACGCGGAGTCCCGGTCGGCGCCGAACGCGCCGGTGAGCCCGGCGGTGCCGACGCTCGCGAGGAGCGCGGCGGCGGCCGCGGCGCTGACGACCGGCACCCAGGTGCGGCGGCGCTGCGGGGCGCCGCCCTCCCCGACGGTGGCCGGCGCGGGCGGTGCGGGCGGCGGGCCGAAGCTGCCGGACGGCGTGTGGGCGCCGGGCGCGCCCTGCGCGGGGCGCGCGTACGGGTTGGCCGGCGCCGCGGCGGGCGTCTGCCCCGCGGGCGCCGCGCCGTGGCTCGTCGGGGCGGGCTGCGGCGTCGTGAGGTGCTGAACGGGGTGCGGCGGGAGCGGCTGCGTCGGGTGGCCGGTCGGGTGCGCCGACGGCTGGACCGGTGCCTGCTCGCCCGAGGTCGCGGCCGGCAGCGGCTGCGTGGCGTCGGGCGTCGGGGTGGGGGTGGGCTCGGTGCCCGGGGTGTTCGTCATGGTGGGCCTCCTTCTTCTGCCCACTACTTCACACCGCCGCGCTTGAACGACGCTTGAACGAACCTGGGAGTCCGCTGCGAGTTTTCGCGCCCCTCAGCCGCCCGAGGACAGCGCCGCGCGCACGGCCGCCCGGACGTCGTCCGCGAGGCGCAGGCCCTCGCGACGACGGTCCGCGCGCCCGACGCGCACCTCCAGGACCTGCACGCCGTGGCTCGGCGCCGCGAGGGCGTGGCGCAGCGAGGGGACGTCCTGGACGAGCTGGTGGTCCACCCCGAACCCCGCGCACAGCGGCGCGAGGTGCGCGCCGTGCGGCGTCGCGAAGACACGCTCGAACGTGCGGCGCGCGCCCGCGGACGACTCGCCCAGCGCCCCGGGCTCGAGCCCCGCGAAGATCGCGCCGCCGTCGTCGTTCACGACGACGAGCTGCAGGTCGGCGTGCGGCTCGTCCGGTCCGCGCAGGAGCCCGCCGACGTCGTGGAGGAAGGTGAGGTCGCCGAGCAGCGCGCGCGTGCGCCGGTGGCCCCGGCCCGTCGCGAGGGCCGCGCCGAGCGCCGTCGACACGGTGCCGTCGATGCCCGCGAGCCCGCGGTTGGCGAGCACGCGCGGCCCGGGCCCGTCGAGGCCGAGCACGAGGCCCAGGTCGCGGACCGGGCTCGACGACCCGACGACGAGCAGGTCGTCCGGGCCGCCCGCCGCGGCGACCGCGCGCGCGACGCTCGGGCCGTCCGTCCGGGTCCCGTCGGTCGCCACCGCGACGACGTCCGCCGCCGCGGCCGACGCCGCCCGCCACCGCTCGGCCCAGCCCGTGGCGGGCGCGGGGTCGAGCCAGCCCGCGGGCACGACAGGGAGCACCGTCGAGGCGTTGCGTGCGGCGTCGGGCCAGGGCCGTGCGCCCGGCGCCACGACCGTCACCGCGACGTCACCCCGGCCGAGCAGCCGCTGCACCGGCCGCGAGAGCGTGGGCCGCCCCAGCACGACGACGTGCTCCACGTCGTCCACGAGCGCGTCGACCCCGAGCACGAGCGGGTGGGCGACGACGAGGCGCGGGCCGCCCGCCGCCCCCGACGACGGCTCGGCGAGCAGCGGCCAGCCGCGCGCCTCGGCGAGGTCGCGCGCGACGGGCCCTGCGCCGTCGCCCGCGACGACGACCGTCCGCTCGCCGGGGGCCGGCATCGCGACGGGCGCGACGGGCGTGCCGAGCGGCTCGGTGACGTCGCCCGGCGCGACGGCGGTCGGCACGGCCGCGGGGGCGGCCGGCACCACGACGATCGGGCGGACGCCGCGGGGGTCCGGGCCGACGGCCGCGGGAGCGCCGAGCGCAGCGGGCCCAGCGTCGGGAGGGGTGCCGGGCAGCCCGGCGGGCACGAGCGGCTCGCGGTACGCGAGGTCGAGGTGCACCGGGCCGGGGTGACCCGACCGCGCGCCGACCGCCTCGGCGAGCGCGCGCGCCGTGACGGCGAGGAGGTCACGGACCTCGCCCGGACGGCCGTCGGGCGCCGGGACGTCCGCGGCGAACCGTGTCGCGGGGCCGAAGATCCCGGCCTGGTGGGTGGTCTGGTTCGCGCCCGTGCCGCGCAGCTCGTGCGGCCGGTCGGCGGTGAGGAGCACGAGCGGGACGCCCGTGTGGTGCGCCTCGAGGACCGCGGGGTGCAGGTTCGCGACGGCCGTGCCGGACGTCGTGACGACCGCGACGGGCCGGGGCAGCGCGACGCCGCCGCGCACGAGCGGCCCCGCGCCGCGCGAGAGCCCGACGGCGAGGAACCCGGCCGCACGCTCGTCGACGCGCACGTGCAGCGTGAGGCGGCCGAGGTCGGCCGCGGCCGCGAGCGCGTACGCGAGCGGGGCGCTGCGCGACCCGGGGGCGAGCACGACGTCCGCGACGCCCTCGAGCGCGAGGCGGTGCACGAGCGCGAACGCGCTGCGCACCGCGGGCGGCTGGGCGTCCAGGCCGTCGAGCAGCGGGTCGACGGCGGCGCTCATCGTGCCCCTCCCGCGAGCGCGAGGCCGGCGACGCGCTCGAGCCGCGCCCGCCACCGCCGGTCGGTGCCCGCGTCGGGCGCGGTCGCCGCGAGCGCCGCCGCGCTCGGCGCGGGGCGGGCCACGGGCAGGGCCCCGTCGACGGGCACGAGCGGCTCGGCCACGACGTCGGCGGCGAACAGGTTCACGGTCGCGAGGCCGCACGCGTAGGGCAGCGCGGGGAGCGCGGCGGCGAGAGCGACGCCCGCGGCGATGCCGACCGACGACTCGAGCGCCGACGACACGACCACGGGCAGGCGCACCTGCTCGGCGAGGTCGAGGCACGCGCGCACGCCGCCGAGCGGCTGCACCTTGAGCACCACGACGTCGGCCGCGTCCGCGCGCACGACGGCGAGCGGGTCCTCGGCGCGCCGGATCGACTCGTCCGCGGCGACGGGCACGGCGGTGTCGCCCCGCTGGCCGCGCCGCACGGCCGCGAGACCGGCGACGTCGGGGCACGGCTGCTCGACGTACTCGAGACCGCCCGCGGCGCGGTCGAGGTGCGGGAGGCGGCGCAGCGCCTCGTCGGGGTCCCAGGCGCCGTTCGCGTCGACGCGCACCCGACCGCCCGGGCCGAGCGCGTCGCGCACGGCCTCGAGGCGCGCGACCTCGGCGTCGAGGGGTTCGAGCGCGCCGTCGGGCCCGCGCTGCGCGACCTTGACCTTGGCGGTGCGGCACCCGCCGGACGCGGTGACGAGCTCCCGGGCGCGGTCCGGCCCGACCGCGGGGACGGTCACGTTCACGGGGACCCGGTCACGGACGGGGGCGGGCCAGCCGTCGTCGGCCGCCTCGCGCGCGGCGCGCAGCCAGGCCGCGGACTCGGCGTCGTCGTAGTCCCAGAAGGGCGAGAACTCGCCCCAGCCGGCGTCCCCGCGCAGGAGGACGCCGTCGCGCGCGTCGAGCCCGCGGAACCGGGTGGTGAGTCGGGTGCGGTAGACGACGGCGCGGGAGTCGGGCACGCGCCCAGGCTATGCCACGCGTCGTCGTCGGCCCGCGGCCCGGGCGCGGCGCACGGGCACGGGCACGGCGCTCACGCGTTGACGAGCACCACCACGACGAGCGCGACGATCACGGCGTTGAACGCGAACGCGACGACGGCGTGGGTCGTGACCATCCGGCGCGTGACCGTGTCGAGCACCGTGACGTCGGCGGTCGAGAAGGTCGTGCTCACGCCCGCGGCGAGGTACACGTAGTCGGCGTAGGCGCGCGGTCCCTCGCCGGGGAACGCGAACCCGAGGCCGTCGCCGGCCGCGACGTCGCGGCGCGCGTAGTGCACGGTGTGTGACACGAGCACCGCGACCCACGACACGACGATGACCGCGACACCCAGGACGGTCAGCGCGGGGGCCGCGGCCCACGCGACGCCCTGGGCGAGGGCGAACCCGACGAGCAGCGCCATGACCGCGAACTGGACGGACCACGCCGTCGACCCGCCGCCGAGGAGCAGCCTGCGGACGCGGCCGCGCCCGTCGGGGTGCGCGCGCAGCAGCGCCCGCTCGAGCTCGGGGCCGCGGCGCCCGGCGAACGCGACGCACGTCAGCGCGCAGGAGAGCCCGGCGAGCACGACCCAGACGAGGAGGCCCGCCGCCACGGGGACGGTCCGGTCGTCGAGGCCGAGCGGGTCCTCCGCGAGGAGCACGACGACCGGGCCGGTCACCAGCGCGACGACGGTCGAGACGAGGGTCCGGGTGCTCTCGGGGACGAGGCGGTCGCGCAGGGCGGGTCGGGCGGTGGACGGGCGTCGGGTCATGGGCCGCGAGGCTACCCGGCCGCTGCGCCCGACCTCAGCGCGGTCCGGGTGCCACGAGCTCGCCGACGAGGCGGACGGCGAGCGCCCGCACGTCGCGGCCCTCGCTCAGCGCGCTCACCGCGGCGCCGTCGACGACCGCGACGAGGAGCGACGCCGCGACGTGGCCGAGTCCCCGGACGGCGAGGAGCTGCGCGACGGCGTCGTCCAGCCCCTGCCGCCCCGTGCCGTAGGCCCGGGCGAGCGCCGGGTAGCGGCCCGCGCCGACGAGGTGCTCGTAGAAGCCCCTCAGCTCGCTCTCCCCGCCGGGCGGCAGGACGGCGTCGACGAGGACGCGCGCGTCCTCCCGGGCCCGGTCGCCGCCGCGAGCCGCGCGCTCCGCGGCGCCGTGCGCGTGCTCCGCCCACCCGGTGACGATGAGCTCGCCGGCCGCGCCCATGAGGTCGTCGAGGCCGGTGAAGTAGTAGGTGGTGGCGGCGAGCGGGACGTCGGCGCGCGTCGCGACGGCGCGGTGCGTCACCGCGGCGGGGCCGTCCTGGAGGATGAGCTCCGCGGCGGCGCGGACGATCGCGTCCCGGCGCGCGACACCGCGCGCCTGGCGCCGCGGTGCGGGTCGTCGGTCGGCGGTCTCGGTCGGCGTCGTCCCCACCCGCACACCGTAGGGCACCTGCCGCGTGGTCGTCAGGCGGGCAGGCGTCCCGCGCCCGCCGCCCGCAGCGCGTCGACGACGCGCGCGACGTCGGGCTCGCGCACGCGCGCGGTGCCGACGACCACGCCGTGCTCGGTCGGCTCGGCGCGCCCGACGCCCGTCCCGCTCAGGGGCTCGACGGGCACGCCGGCCGAGCGCAGGCCGTCGACCGCCGCGTCCTCGGCCGCCGGGCCGGGGAGCGGGACGACGAGGTGGAGACCTGCCGCGACGCCCCCGACCGTGACGCCGGGCAGGGCCTCGCCGAGCGCGACGAGCAGCGCGCGGCGCCGCCGCTGGTAGACCGCCCGGGCCCGGCGCAGGTGCCGCTGGTACGTCCCCGAGCCGAGGAGCGCCGCGAGCGCCGCCTGCTCGGGGACGGACGTGCCGAGGTCGGCGTGGCGCTTGGCCTCGACGAGCGGCCCGACGACGCGCGGCGGCGCGACGACCCAGCCCAGCCGCAGCGCGGGCGACAGGAGCTTGGAGACGGACCCGAGGAGCACGACCCTCCCGGGGTCCAGGGGCTGCACCGACGCCACGGGCCGGCGGTCGTAGCGCAGCTCGGCGTCGTAGTCGTCCTCGAGCACGAGGCGGTCCCCCGCGGCGGCCCACGCGAGCAGCGCACGACGGCGCGCCGGGGCGAGCACGACGCCCAGCGGGAACTGGTGCGCGGGCGTCACGAGGGCCGCGCGCGCGTCGCCGGGGAGCAGGTCGGTCCGCAGGCCGTCGGCGTCCACGGGCACGCCGACGGGCCGGGTCCCCGCGTCGCGCAGGAGCTCGAGCGCGCCGCGGGACGACGGGTCCTCGACGGCGACCGTGACGGGCCCCGGGCCTGGGCCCGGGTCCGGCCCCGGCGCCACCCGGCCGTCGGCGAGCAGCCGCGCGAGCAGCGCGAGCGCCTGGGCCACGCCGCTCACCACGACGACGTCGCGGGCGCTCACGTGCGCGCCGCGGCTGCGGCGCAGGTGCTCCGCGAGCGCCGCGCGCAGCGCGGGCAGGCCCTGGGGGTCCGGGTAGCCGAGGTCGGCGTCGGCAAGCCCGCGCACGCCGTCGCGGACGGCGCGCGCCCACGCCGCCCGAGGGAACAGCGCCGGGTCCGGCGTCCCGACGCTCACCGGCCGGGCCGCCGCGGCGCCGGGCCGGGCGGCTCCGGAGCCCGCCTCGCCGAGCAGCACCGCGCCCCGGGCGGACGGCGCCGCAGGGAGCGCCGCGACGACGACACCCGACCTCGGCCGGGACACGAGCAGCCCCTCACCGACGAGCACGTCGACCGCCGTCGTCACCGTGCCGCGCGACACCCCGAGCGCGACGGCGGCGTCCCGGCCCGACGGCAGGACCGTGCCCGCCGGCACCCGCCCCTCGACGACGGCCGCACGCAGGCCGTCCTGCAGCCAGCGGCCGACGTCGCGCGCGGGGCGCGGACCGAGCGCGAGCAGCAGGGCGTCGGGCGCGAGCCGGGTCGTCATCTGGACCAGTGAACCAGGCACGACCTGGCCCTGCACCCTGGTCCAGCCGACTCCTACGGTCGAGGCATGACTCCCGCACCCGACCGTCCCGGCAGCCGGCGGACCGGCGACCTGCGCTGCGCCGCCGGCATGGCGATCGTCGGCTCGTCGTTCGTCGCGTCCGCCGCCCTCGCCGGGTTCCCGGTGCTGGGCGGCCAGGCCGCGCGCTACGCCGTCGCCGCGCTCCTCCTGCTCGCCGTCCTCGCCGTGCGCCGGGTGCCGCGGGTCCTCCCCTCGCCCCGGGCGCTCGGGCGCCTGACCGCGCTCGCGGCCACGGGGCTCGTCGGCTTCAGCGTCCTCGTCGTCGAGAGCGCGGGCCGCGCCGACCCGTCGCTCGTCGGGGCCGTCGTGGGTGCCTCGCCCGTGGTCCTCGCAGCCGCGGGCGCCCTCCGGGCCCGGCGGCTCGCGGTCCGCACCCTCGCGGCCGCCGTCGTGGTGACCGCCGGGGTCGTGGTCGTCGAGGGCGGCGGGGCGGGCGACCCCGTCGGCGTCGCGCTCGCGCTCGGCGCGCTCGCGTGCGAGGTGTCCTTCTCCCTGCTCGCCGTCCCCCTCCTGCCGACGCTCGGGGCGCTGCGCGTCTCCGCCTACGCGTGCGTCCTCGCCGTCCCGCAGCTCGCCGTGCTCGGGCTCGTGCGGCAGCGGGTGTCGGGGAGCCCGTTCCTCGCCGTGCCCGACGGCGCCGAGCTCGCCGCGCTCGCCTACCTCGCCGTCGTCGTCACGGCCGTCGCGTTCCTCCTCTGGTACTCCGGCCTCGCGACGATCGGTCCCGCGCGCGCCGGGCTGTTCGCGGGCCTGCTGCCCGTGGCGGCGCTCGCCGCGTCGGTCGTGCTCGGGTTCGAGGAGCCGACCGCGCGGTCGGTCGTCGGGACGCTCGTGGTCGGTGCCGGGCTCGTGCTCGGCCTCGCCCCGACGCGCGGACGCCGGCCCTTCGCGCACCGGCTACCGTGGCGGGCGTGAGCAGCACCGACCCCGCCTCCGCCGCGCCCGACCCCGCCGCGCTCCCCCGCCAGGTCTCCGAGACGTTCGACCCCCGCGCCTGGCGCGAGGTCGGCGGCTTCGAGGGCCTCACCGACCTCACGTACCACCGCGGCGTCGAGCGCGACGCCGGCGGCGCCGTCGCGCGCGACCTGCCCGTGGTCCGCGTCGCGTTCGACCGGCCCGAGGTGCGCAACGCGTTCCGGCCCCACACCGTCGACGAGCTGTACCGCGTCCTCGACCACGCGCGCATGACGTCGGACGTCGGGACCGTGCTCCTCACGGGCAACGGGCCGTCGCCCAAGGACGGCGGGTGGGCGTTCTGCTCGGGCGGCGACCAGCGGATCCGCGGGCGCTCCGGCTACCAGTACACGACCGCGCCCGACGGCGGCGGCGACGTGCACACGCGCGACGCCGTCGACCCGGGGCGCGCGGGCCGCCTGCACATCCTCGAGGTGCAGCGGCTCATCCGGACGATGCCGAAGGTCGTGGTCGCGGTCGTCAACGGCTGGGCCGCGGGCGGCGGGCACTCGCTGCACGTCGTCGCAGACCTGTCGATCGCGAGCCGCGAGCACGCGCGGTTCAAGCAGACCGACGCGAACGTCGGGTCGTTCGACGGGGGCTACGGCTCGGCGTACCTCGCGCGGCAGGTGGGCCAGAAGCGCGCGCGAGAGATCTTCTTCCTCGCACGGGAGTACTCCGCGCAGGACGCGTACGCGTGGGGCGCGGTCAACGAGGTCGCGGACCACGCGGACCTGGAGGCGCTCGCGATCGAGTACGCGCGGGTGATCGCGACGAAGTCGCCGCAGGCGATCCGGATGCTGAAGTTCGCGTTCAACCTCGCGGACGACGGGCTCATGGGGCAGCAGGTCTTCGCGGGCGAGGCGACGCGGCTGGCGTACATGACGGACGAGGCCGTCGAGGGCCGCGACGCGTTCCTCGAGCGGCGCGACCCGGACTGGGGACGCTTCGGCTACGCGTTCTGACGAGCAGGCTCAGGAGCCGCCGACGAGGCTCGTCAGCATCTCGATGAGGCCGCGGCCGACGAACGCCGCCGCGACGGCGAGGCCGAACAGGAGCCCGACGGAGACGACGACCGGGGCGGCCGAGCGGGCGACGCCGGGCTCGTCGTCGCGCGACGCGCGCGGCGCGTACGACGGCGGGAGCGGGGTCTGGTCCGCGCGCTGCGGGGCGCCCTCGGACGGGGTGCGGGGCTGGGACGGGTGGACGGGGTGCGGGACGACGGTTGCCATGACTCCACGGTGCCGCCCGGGACCCCCTCGGCGCGTCGGCCCCGCGGCTCGACCTGAGCGGCGGGCGGTCCCCCTCGGGGCGGAGCGGTCGTACGCCGTGGGGCGGACGCCGTCCGCCCCACTGCGGAAGGTCAGCCGGCGGTCCAGCTCCCCGAGCCGGTCGGCACGAGCTCGATCCACGACGCGCCCGGCTCGAGCTCGACCGGCTCGCCGTCCGCCCCGGTGAGCACGAGCGGAGCCTCGACCCCCTCCTTGGACCACGTCACCGCGACCTGCTTGCCGCCGCTCGCGACGACGCCCTCACCGGTCCCGACGAGCTGCGTCTCGGGGACGGCCACGCCCGCCGGGTCCTTGAACGGCGTGTCCACCATCGTCGCGGCGAGCAGCACGACGTTCGTCGCCGACAGCCGCACCTCGTCCGCGGAGACCGCCGGCCGGTCGCCCTCGCTCCGCACGTAGCGGCCCTCGCCGCCGTCCCACTCCCACACGGCGCGGCTCGCGTGGGTGAGGCGCACGTCGAGCCGGGTCGCGGGAGCGCCCGCGACCGTCGCGGTCGCCGTCCCCGGCTCGCGCGCGAACACGAGCTGCGCGGGCGGCGGGGACGTGCGGTCGTCGTCGGCCTGGGCCCAGAACGTCTCGGGGCTGCCGTACACGTTGTGCGGGGCGCGCCGCGCCCGGGTGGTCGTGAAGCCGTCGTCGCCCTCGTCCATGACGACCGACTGGACGCCCGCGGCCCCCACGGCATCGATGAAGGGCTGCTGCCCGCCCGTGTA
Source organism: Cellulosimicrobium sp. 4261 (assembly GCF_040546915.1). Taxonomy (NCBI): domain Bacteria; kingdom Bacillati; phylum Actinomycetota; class Actinomycetes; order Micrococcales; family Promicromonosporaceae; genus Cellulosimicrobium; species Cellulosimicrobium sp. 4261. The sequence continues at coordinate 12,580 of NZ_JBEPOQ010000003.1, read as the reverse complement.
CGCGAGGACGCCGTGCAGCGGAGCGACGATCGCCGGGTCCATCGGCCGCACCGAGCGGACGGGGCCCACGCTCTGCGGCACCTGCGAGTGGAAGACGGCGACGAAGCGGGTGATGCCGCCCTCGACGACCTCCTCCCACACGACGTCCGCCTGCTCGAGCCCGGTCTGCGGGCGTGCCTGGGGCGCGTTCTCGATCTTCACCGCGAGCGCCGGCCGGTCCGCGACCTCGTCGGCCGCGACGCCCGTGAGGGGCCACACGAGGGGGACGTCCGGCGTCGGGGGGTCCCCCTTGGCGCCGGACACGTCCGGCTCGACCGTCGTGGTGCTCGGCGTCGCCGGCTCGCCCGCGCACCCGGCGAGCGCGACCGCCGCCGCCGTCACGACCGCGGCGAGCGCGGTCCCCCGGACTCCTCGTCCCGTCCTCGTCACCCTCGACCTCCCGACGGCCCGGGGCCCCTGCCCGTGCCGGCACCGCGACGGACCTGTGTCCTCGGCCACGGTACGACCCGACCTAGGCTGATCCGGTGAACCGCGCCGTCGTCCCCGCCGATCTGGACGCCCTCGTCGCGGCGGTCGGGGCCGCGCTCGACGGCGACGGCCCGCCCGTCGCGCCCGTCCCGCTGCTCCCCCGGCCCCCGGGCTCCGGATCGACCCCGGCCGACGTGCCTGCGGGCACCGCGCTCGTGCTGCGCACGTCGGGTTCGACGGGCACGCCCCGGGAGGTGCTGCTCGGTGCGGACGCGCTGCGCGCGTCGGGCGCCGCGACGCACGAGCGGCTGGGCGGCCCGGGGCACTGGCTCCTCACGCTGCCCCCGACGCACGTCGCCGGGGTGCAGGTCGTCGCGCGCGCCCACGCCGCGGGGCGGGGCCTCACGGTCGCACCCCCGGGCGAGCCCTTCACCCCGGGCGGGTTCGCGGCGCTCGTCGCGCGCGCCCCGCGCGGCGAGCGCCGGTACGTCTCGCTCGTCCCGACCCAGCTCCACCGCCTCGTCGCGGCGGCGGACGCCGGGACCGACGACGGCGCCGCGGGGCTCGACGCGCTCCGCGCGCTCGACGCCGTGCTCCTCGGCGGCGCGGCGACGCCGCCCGCGCTGCTGCGCCGCGCGTGGTCCGCGGGGGTCCGCGTCGTCACCACGTACGGCATGACGGAGACGTGCGGCGGCTGCGTGTACGACGGCGTCGCCCTCCCGGGGGCCCGCGTCCGGCTGGTCCCGGCGGACGACGCGGATCCAGGCGTCGTCGAGCTCTCGGGGCCGTTCCTCGCGCACGGCTACCTCGGGGAGCCGGACGCGACCGCGGCCGCGTTCCGCACGGACGACGACGGCACGCGCTGGTTCCGCACGAGCGACCTCGGCCGGCTCGACGGCCCGCCGGACGCACCGGTGCTCACCGTCCTCGGCCGCGCGGACGACGTGATCGTGTCGGGCGGCGTGAACGTCGCCCCGGCGGCGGTCGAGGCCGTGGTCGGCGAGGTCGCAGGCGTCGGGGAGACCTGCGTCGTGGGGGTGCCGCACCCGGAGTGGGGCCACGAGGTCGTCGCGGTCGTCACGCTCGCGGGCGCGCAGCGCGGCGACGGTGCCACGCCGGGCACGGCGGGCGCCGGGGACGTGGCGAGCGCACCGCCCGATCTCGTCGCCGCCGTGCGGGGCCGCGTCGCGGATAGGCTGGAGCGGGCGGCCGCACCCCGCCGCGTGCTCGTCGTCCCGGACCTCCCCCGGCGCGGGCCCGGCAAGGTGGACCGCGCCGCGGTGGCCCGGATCGCCGTCGGGCACGGGCGGACGCAGCCCGGCTGAGCCCGGCCCGACCACCCGCCGCACGACCGAGACGCACGACCGAGACGCACGACCGAGACGGAGCACCATGGCCAGCACGACCCAGTGGGTCGCGGGCGCACGCCCGCGCACCCTCCCTGCCGCCGCGACGCCCGTCATCGTGGGTTCCGGTGCCGCGGCCCAGGTGGACGGGTTCGCGTTCTGGCCCGCGCTGCTCGCCCTCGGGGTCGCGCTCGCGCTCCAGGTCGGTGTGAACTACGCCAACGACTACTCGGACGGCGTGCGGGGCACCGACCTCGACCGCGTCGGGCCGCTGCGGCTCACCGCGTCCGGGCTCGCGCGCCCCGGGCAGGTCCGCGCCGCGGCGTTCGCCGCGTTCGGCGTCGCGGGCGTGCTGGGGCTCGTCCTGTGCGCGGTCACGGGCCACTGGTGGCTCCTGGCGGTCGGCGCCCTCGCCATCCTCGCCGCCTGGTACTACACGGGCGGGCGGAACCCCTACGGATACCGCGGCCTCGGCGAGGTCGGGGTGTTCGTGTTCTTCGGCCTCGTCGCGACGCTCGGCACCACGTACACCCAGGCCGGGGTCGTCACGTGGCCGTCCGCGGTCGGCGCGGTCGCCGTCGGCCTGCTCGCGTGCGCGATCCTCATGGTCAACAACATCCGTGACATCCCCACCGACGTCGTGGCGGGCAAGCGCACGCTCGCGGTGCGGCTCGGCGACTTCCGGGCGCGCCGCGCCTACGTCGCGATGATCTGGGTCCCGCTCCTGCTGGCGGTCGTGTGCGCGTTCGCGTCGCCGTGGGCGCTCGGGACGCTCGTGCTCCTGCTGCCCGCCGCGCTCCTCACCGTCCCGGTGATCGCGGGTGCGCGCGGTCCGCTCCTCGTCCCGGTGCTCGCGGGCACCGGCCTGTTCGAGCTCGGCTACGGCGTCCTGCTGGGGGTCGGGCTGGCGCTCTGAGCGCGTCCTCCGCCCCGGCGGAGCGGCTCGAGCATCCCGGCCGGGACGTTCCCGGTCAGCGCGCCGGGGAGGTTCCCGGACGGCCTGTCGCGTCGGCGTCGGCGTCGGCGTCTGCCTCCGCGTCCTCGGCCGCCGCGTCGTCCTCGATCTCGCGGGAGAAGCGCTCGCCCGTCCGGGCGCGGTGCTCGGCCCGGGCGGCGAGGTAGCGCGAGGCCGCCTCGCGGGGCTTGCTCAGCGTCAGGTAGGACAGCATGAGCGCGACGACGGCGGCGACGAGCACGAGCAGCCAGCCGCGGAGGCCGGCGAACCAGAGGGCGCCGAGCGCGACGGCGAGGAGCAGCAGGCGCAGGACGGAGTAGACGACGACAGGCACGACTCCAGGGTACGGCCCGTAGGCTGGAGCCATGCTCCGCGTCCTGCTCCCGCTCCTCGCCGTCGGTCTCGCCGTCTACGCGCTCGTCGACCTCGCCTCGAGCGACGAGGACGAACGCGGCGGCATCCCCAAGGGGCTGTGGGTCGTGCTCATCATCCTCCTGCCGTTCCTCGGCCCGATCGCCTGGATCCTCGTCAAGCGCTCCGCGTCGCGGTCCGGCACGCGCGCCCGGCCCGCCGGTCGCCCCGGTCCCGGCTCCGCCGCCGGGGGCACGCGGCGGCGGCGCAGCGCGCCCGTCGCGCCCGACGACGACCCCGAGTTCCTCTGGCGCCTCGAGCAGCAGCAGCGCCGCCAGGCCCGCGACGGCTCCCCGACGCCGACCGCCGACGACGCTCCGGCCACGGACGCGACGCCCGAGGACGAGCGCACCGACGACGGCGACGCGCGCCGCCCCGGCGCGAGCAACCCCTCGGAGGACGGCGACGACGCGACGCGCTGAGGCGCCCCCGCAGGGCCCCAGGCTCGCGCCACGACGCGGCGCGCACCACCCGGCCCGCAGCACCACGAGCTCGCACCACCCGGCCCGCAGCAGACAACAAGGGGCCGCCGTCCGGATCGGACGGCGGCCCCTTGTCGTCGTGCTGCGACGCGGCGGCGGGAGACGGTCGGTCAGTCGCCCGGGTTGAGGCCCGAGTACGAGTGCTTGCCGTTGAACAGCAGGTTCACGCCGGTGAAGTTGAAGAGCACGCACGCGTAGCCGACGATCACGAAGTACGCCGCGCGGCGGCCGGACCACCCGCGGGTCGTGCGCGCGTGCAGGTACGCCGCGTACACGATCCAGACGACGAAGCTCCAGACCTCCTTGGGGTCCCAGCCCCAGTAGCGGCCCCACGCGTGCTCGGCCCAGATCGCGCCGCCGATGAGGGTGAAGGTCCACAGCACGAACGCCACCGCGTTGAGGCGGAAGCTCAGCGCCTCGAGCTGCAGCGGGCCGGGCGTCGAGTCGAGCCAGCGCCACCCGCGCGCTCCGAGGAACGCGTTGCCCGAGTCGCGCGAGTCGCGGAGCAGCTGGAGCACCGAGGTCACGAACGCGACGGTGAAGATGCCCGTCGCGACGATCGCGACGCCGACGTGGATGACGAGCCAGTAGGACTGGAGCGCGGGCTGCACGCCCGTCGCGACGACGAAGAAGGCGTTCTGGGCGAGCACGAGGAACAGGACCGAGAGCCCCGTGACGAACGAGCCGAGGAACCGGACGTCGCGCTTGAGGGAGACGACGAGGAACGCCGCGAGGGCGACGAACGTGCCGACGAGCGTGAACTCGTACATGTTGGCCCAGGGCGTGCGGCCGGCCGCGACGCCGCGCGTGACGATCGCGACGAGCAGCAGCGCGGTGCCGAGCCAGGTCAGCGAGATGCCGATGTTGCCCGCCTTGCGCGACGGCTCCGGCGCGTCGGCGGCGGGCGCGCCCGCGACGGTGCCCGTCGCGTCCGGTCCGTAGGGGGACGCCGACGGGGCACCGGCGGAGGCGAGCACCTCGGCGCGGTCCGTGGTGCGCTCGCGCGCGTCGGCCTGCTCGACGTCCACGCGGCCCGCGAGCCGCGTGAGGTCGATCGCGAACGCGACGAGCGCGAGGGTCAGCGCGGTGGCTGCGGCCCAGACGAGGTCCTGGCTCAGCTCGGCGAGGGTCATCGGTCAGCCTTTCGTGCGCGGTCGCGCTGTCGGGTCCTGTGCGGGACGCCCGGTCGGGCGGGTGCCGTCCGCCGGGGCGCGCCCCGACGACGAGGTGAGGTCGCCCTCACCCGATGGTGCCACGCCGGGGAGCGCGGCGAGAAGCGAGTCGACCTCGCCCTGGAGCCCGGCGTCGTCGCCCCGGGCGAGGCCCGCGACGGCGACGACCGTCCGCTCGCGCGGCGCGTCGTCGTCGGCCGTGCCGGGCACCTCCTCACGCCACGCCCGCACCCAGACGCGGCGGCGCGGTGTGAAGAGGGAGACGGCGAGGCCCAGCAGGGCGCCGAGCGAGAAGACGAGCACCCAGGTCAGCGACGGGTCGTGCCGCAGGTCGAGGGCCACGTAGCGCGGCAGGGAGTCGAACGTGATGGTGCCGAGACCGTCCGGGAGGTCGACGGTCTCGCCGGGCGCGACGAGGATCTTCACGCGCTCGCCGTCCTCGTCGACCGACGGCGTGAGGTCGTCGGTGTCGAGGCGGTAGACGTTCTGCGGCAGGCCCTCGTCGAGACCCAGGTCGCCCCGGTACACCTCGAGCACGAGGAGCGGGTTGATCGGCTGCGGGTACACCGACGCCGCGGACTCGCCGTCGGCGCTGAGCTCGGCCGTCGGCAGGAAGTACCCGACGAGACCGACCTGGTCGAGGCCGTCCGACACGTCGGGCACCTTGATGACGCCGCGCGACGTGTACATCGTGTCCTCCGGGAGGAACGGCACGCGGCCCGAGAAGGCGACCTCGCCGTCGGCGTCGTGCACCGTGACCTCGGGCGCGAACCCGTTGCCCTGGAGGTAGATCTTCGCGCCCCCCGCGGTGAGCGGGTGGTTGACCTTGATGGTCTCCTCGTGCGTCCCGCCGTCGGGGTCGCGCACCGTGACGAACGCCGTGAAGTCGCGCGACTGGGCGAATGCCGCGGCGTCCGCGGCGAACTCCGACTCGAACGCGTCGAGCGTCATGGAGAACGGGACGAGCGACGACGGGCGGAACCAGGCGCCGTTCTCGAACGTGTCGTAGTCGACGACGGCGTTCGCGAACCCGCGGCCCTCGGTGACGATCGCCTGGCCGCGGTAGTGCAGGAGCTGGCCGGTCGCGACCGCGACGAGCAGCCCGACGAGGGACAGGTGGAACAGCAGGTTCCCGGTCTCGCGCAGGTAGCCGCGCTCCGCGGAGACCGTCCGGGCGGCGGGCCGGGCGGCGGCGCGCCCGCGCGCGGGCGCCGCGTCCTCGGCGCCGGTGTCGACGCGGAAGGTCGGGAGCCAGGACAGGCGCCCCCGCAGGTGCGAGCTCGCCGCCTCGACGACCTCGTCGGGCGTCGCGTCCGTGACGGCGCGGCCCTGCGCGGGGAACCGGTCGAAGCGGCGGGGCGTGCGCGGCGGCCGGGACCGCAGCGCCTGCCAGTGCGCCTTCGTCCGCGGCAGGATGCACCCCACGAGCGAGACGAACAGCAGGATGTAGATCGCCGAGAACCACACCGAGGAGAAGACGTCGAAGAAGCCGAGGCGGTCGAGCCACTCCCCCGTCGTGGGGTTCTCCTGGAGGTAGCGGAGCACCGCCGCCGGGTCCTGCGGGCGCTGCGGCAGGACGGACCCGGGCACCGCGGCGACCGCGAGCAGCATGAGGAGCATGAGCGCGACGCGCATGCTCGTCAGCTGTCGCCACGTCCAGCGCAGCGCGCCGCGCCACCCGAGCGTCGGGAGCGCCGGCCCGTCGCCGCGCGCGCCACCCTTCCCGCCCGACGGCGTCCGGTCCCCCGGGCCGTCGCCCGCGGAGAACGCGTCGTCGATGCCCTCGGGGCGGTAGCCCGTCCGCACGGTCTTCTCCGCCTCGTCCGCCTGCTGGGTCTGCTCGGTCTCGCCCGGCTCGCCGGTCCGCTGGCTCATCTCACACCACCGTCACGTATCCACCGATCCAGCCCTGCAGCGACGTCGTCCACGTCGTCCACAGGCCCGTGACCAGCGCCAGACCGATGAGCACCAGCAGCCCGCCGCCGATCCGCATGATCGCGAGACGGTGCCGGCGCAGGAACCCGAGCATGCGCTGCGAGCTCTGGAGCCCCAGCGCGATGAGGAGGAAGGGCACGCCCAGCCCGAGGCAGTACGCGACGCCGAGGATCGCGCCGCGCCCCGCCGACGCCTCGCTGAGCGACAGCGCCTGGACGGCGACGAGCGTGGGGCCGAGGCACGGGGTCCAGCCGAGCCCGAACACGATGCCGAGCAGCGGCGCCCCCCACAGCCCGGCCTGCGGGCTCACGTGCAGGCGCCGCTCGCGCTGGAGGAAGGGCAGCGCGCCGAGGAACGCGAAGCCCATGAGGATCACGACCACGCCGAGCACGCGCGTGATGACGTCCTCCCAGCGGACCAGGTGCACGCCGATCGCGCCCGCCGCGAACATGAGCGCCACGAACACGAGCGTGAACCCGGCGACGAACAGCCCGACCCCCGCGAGCACGCGGCCCCGGCTCGGTGCCGCGACCCGGGTGGCCGTCGTCGTGCCCCCGGACGCCTTGCCTCCGCTGCCGGTGGTGGCGGCGGCCATGCCCGAGACGTAGCCGACGTACCCCGGCACGAGCGGCAGCACGCACGGGGACGCGAACGAGACGAGACCGGCGATGACCGCGACGGGCACCGCGAGCAGCATCGAGCCGCTCCACACGGTCGTCGCGAAGGTGTCGCCGATGCTCGACGCGGCGGCCGCGGGGACGGCGGCGGCGAGGGGCGTGAGGACGGGCACGGTCAGCTCTCGGCGAGGACGTCGTCGACCAGGGCGGTGAGCGTCGAGCCCTCGACGAGCCCGATGACGCGCGCCGCGACACGGCCCTCGCGGTCGAGCACGACCGTGGACGGCACGGCCTGGAGCGGGACGGTTCCCGAGAGCGCCGCGACGACCTCGCCGGAGCGGTCGTCGATCGACGGGTAGGGGACGTCGAACCGACGCTGGAACGCCTGGGCGGCACCCGCCTCGTCGGTGGTGTTGATCCCGAGCACCTGCACGCCGTCGTCGGCGCGGTCGTCGGCGAGCGCCACGAGGTCGGGCGCCTCGGCCCGGCACGGCGCGCACGCCGCGTACCAGGTGTTGAGCACGACGACGTCCCCGAGCCACGCGCTCGTGTCGACCTGCTCGCCCTCGTAGTCCGTGCCCGTGAGCGCGACGACATCGCCGCGCTCGTCGGCGTCCCACGTGCGGACCGACCCGTCGCCCGAGACGAAGCCCTGGCCCACGACGTCGGTCGTCGCGCCGGAGTCCTGGGCGGCGCACGCCGCGAGGCCGAGGGTCGCGGCGAGCACGACGGCGCCCGTCAGCGCCCGGCGCACGGGTCGGCGACGCGACGGCACGGCAGCAGCCCGCGCCTCGACGGAGAGGGGGCGCGCGGCGCGCGCGCGCGAGTCGGCGGTCACGACGGCATCACGGGACGCACCCTGCCCGCGCTTCCTGAACGGGACCTGAGAGACGTGACCTCCGCCACGCCCGAACCGCGCAGTTCGGGCGTGGCGACCATGGCGACAGCGCTGGACATGACCGACGTCACGCCCCCGAGACGGTCGCCGCGCCCGGGAGGAGGTCCGCGACCGGCTCGGTGTAGTGCAGGCCGACCAGGCGGTCGTCCTCGAAGTGCAGGGACGTGAGCGACGCGAGCGAGCACTCGCGCTTGCGCGGGTCGTGCCAGAGCCGGCGGTTCTCGAAGCTCAGGCGCGTGAGCCACACCGGGAGCTGGTGGCTGACGAGCAGCGCCTCGTGCCCGGCCGCCTTGTCCCGCGCGTCGGTGACGGCGGCCCGCATGCGCGCGACCTGCTCCACGTACGGCTCGCCCCACGACGGGCGGAACGGGTTCCACAGGTAGGGCCAGTGCTGCGGGTGCCGCAGCGAGCCGTCGCCGACGCCGAAGGTCTTGCCCTCGAAGTGGTTCGCGGCCTCGATGAGCCGCTCGTCCGTGCCGAGCTCGAGCCCGAACGCCTCGGCGGCTGGCGTCGCGGTCTCCTGCGCGCGCTGCAGCGGCGACGCCACGACGACCGTGAGGTCGGCGCGCGGGCGCGACGTGCCGTCGGGCCCGGGCTCGCCGGCGAGGTGCGCGGCGACGCGGCGAGCCATCTCGTGCCCGCGCTCGGAGAGGTGGTAGCCGGGGATCCGGCCGTAGAGGACGCCGTCGGGGTTGTGGACCTCGCCGTGGCGCAAGAGGTGGACGATGGTGGAGACCATGCCCACCAGTGTCCCGCACTCGGGGCGAGCGCACGCCATCGCGGGCCGACGTCGCGGGACGGGACGGGCGGGGACGCGCCGGGACGGGCCGGTCAGGTGTCGCGGTCGGCCTTGCACGCCTCGGCGACGGCGGCCATCGCCTCGCCCAGCGCGCGGAACTGCTCCGGCGTGAGCACGTCGACCAGGTAACGGCGCACGGCCGCGACGTGCGCGGGCGCCGACGCGACGAGCACGCGGTAGCCCTCGCTCGTCATCGCGCAGTTCACGCCGCGGCGGTCGCCCGAGCTCGCGGAGCGCCGGACCAGGCCGCGCGCCTCCATGCGCGCGACGGTGTGCGTCACGCGGCTGCGCGAGCGGGCGAGACCGTCCGCGAGCGCCGACATGCGCAGCGTGTGGTCGGGGCTCTCCGAGAGGCGCACGAGCAGCTCGTACTCGTTGAGGGACACGTCGGACCGCTCCTCGTGGTCACGACCCAGGGCCTCGATGAAGCGCACGGTCCCGTCGAGGTAGGCGCGCCACAGCCGCTGCTGCTCGGTGTCGAGCCAGCGCGGCTCGCCGGTCGGGGCGACTGCCGCGGTGCGGACGTTCCTCGCCGTCGGGATGTCGACGTCGTTGCTGGTCATGGGTCCTCGGCGGTGCGGGAGGGGCTGGGGGCGGTGCGGGGCGTCGCGGAACATTGTTCCACCCCACCGGGAATAGACGGATCGAGGGGTGCTGTTGATACGCTCGTCCGAAGTTGAACCTTCAACCACTTGGGTCCGCCAGGACCCCGACCACCACAGGAGCACCCATGGCCTCGTCGCTGCCCGCCGGCCTCACCACCGGTACCTACGCCCTCGACGCGTCGCACTCGCAGGCGTCGTTCACCGTCCGCCACGCCGGGATCTCCAAGGTCCGCGGCACCCTCGCGATCACCGACGGCACGATCACCGTGGGCGACGACCTCGAGTCGACGTCCGTGACCGCCCAGCTCGACGCCGCGTCCGTGAGCACGGGCGACGAGAACCGCGACAACCACCTGCGCAGCGCCGACTTCTGGGACGCCGAGAACAAGCCGACGTGGACGTTCACGTCGACGCGCATCACGGGCGACGGCGACGACTACGTCGTGGCGGGCGACCTGACCATCAACGGCGTCACCAAGCCGGTCGAGCTCGAGACCGAGTTCGCGGGCACCGCGACCGACCCGTTCGGCAACCCGCGCGCCGGGTTCGAGGCGACCACCGAGATCTCGCGCAAGGAGTTCGGCCTCACCTGGAACGCCGCGCTCGAGACCGGCGGCGTGCTCGTCGGCGACAAGATCAAGATCGCGCTCGACGTCTCGGCCATCAAGCAGGCCTGACCGTCCTCCCGGGCACGTCCCGGGCGAGACCGGCGCCCACCGGCAGGGGTGCCGCCCCGAGGGGCCGCGTGCAGAGCACGCGGCCCTTCGTCCCCCCGGGTCCGGGCGCCGGGCCCGCTCAGCGCTCCTGCGACGCCGCGAGCGCGCGGGCCTGCGAGTGGAACGCGAGGATCTGCAGCTCGCTGCCGACGTCCACGCCGCGCACGTCGACGTCCGCCGGGACCTGGAGCGCGCGCGGCGCGAAGTTGAGGATCTCGCGCACCCCGGCCGCGACCACGCGGTCCGCGACCGCCTGGGCGTGCGCCGCAGGCGTCGCGAGGACGACGATCGACACCTTCTCGCGCTCCACGACCTCCTCGAGCGCGTCGACGTGCTCGACGACGAGGCCCGCGGCCCGCGTCCCGACGACGTCCGGCGACGCGTCGAGCAGCGCCGCGACGTGGAAGCCGCGCTGCTCGTAGCCCGAGTAGTTCGCGAGGGCGTGCCCCAGGTTGCCGATCCCGACGATCGCGATCCGGTGCTCGTCGACCAGGCCCAGCGCCTCGGTGATGTACTGCGCCAGCGAGTCGACGTCGTAGCCCACGCCGCGCGTGCCGAACGAGCCGAGGAAGGACAGGTCCTTGCGCAGCTGCGCCGGGCCCACGCCGGACAGCTCCGCGAGCTCGACCGACGACGTCGTCCCGACGCCCCGCGCCACGAGGTCGCGCAGCGCACGCAGGTAGGACGGGAGCCGCGCCACCGTCGCGCTCGGGATCCCCGGCGCCGTCACCTCACCGACTACCTGCTCAGCCACCGTCACTCCGTCGTCCATGGGACCGTCCTCGTCGACGGTCACGCTCCACCGGGAGGAATCATCCCAGGTCCGTGCGCGGCACCGAAATCCGGGCCACCGCGCGCGCCAGCCGACGCGCGTCCACGCGCCAGAAGCCCTGCTGCACGCCGCCGACCGTGACGACCGGCACGTACTCGCCGTACTGCTCGCGCAGCGCCGGGTCCGCGCCCGGCGCGTCGACGTCGACCTCCGCCCACGCGACGCCGGCCTCGCGGCACACCGCCTCGACGACCGCCCGCGCGTCGTCGCACAGGTGGCAGCCCGCGCGGCCGAACAGCAGGACCGGGGCGGGGGCGTCGGAGGTGCTCACGCCTCCCAGGGTACGAGGCCCCGGCAGCCCGACCGCCTAGAGTGGAGGCATGGCGACGTCTCCCGGCCCGGGCCCCGACCCGACCTCCCGGCCGACGCTCCCCGAGGAGGCCCCCGCGCGCGCCCCCGGGCCGCCGCACCGGACCGCCGCGTTCTTCGACGTCGACAACACGATCATCCGCGGCGCGTCGTCGTTCCACCTCGCGCGCGCCCTGTACCAGCGCGAGTTCTTCTCGACGCTCGACATCGTGCGGTTCGCGGCGCACCAGGCCCGGTACCTCGTGTTCGGCGAGAACAAGCGGCAGATCGACCGCATCCGCTCGCGCGCCCTGGACCTCATCGCCGGGCGCTCCGTCGCGGAGGTCACCGCGATCGGCGAGGAGGTCTACGACACCGTCCTGTCGCTGCGCATCTACCCCGGCACGCGCCGTCTGCTCGACGAGCACCTCGCCGCCGGGCACCAGGTGTGGCTCGTCTCCGCGACCCCCGTCGAGATCGGCGAGCTCATCGCGCGTCGGCTCGGCACGACGGGCGCGCTCGGCACCGTCGCGGAGCACGAGGACGGCTTCTACACGGGACGGCTCGTCGGCGACATGATGCACGGCCGCGCCAAGGCCGCCGGGGTGCGGGCGCTCGCCGAGCGCGAGGGCATCGACCTCGAGGCGTCGTACGCGTACGGCGACTCGCTCAACGACGTGACGATGATGGAGGCCGTGGGGCACCCGTGCCCCATCAACCCCGACGCGCGCCTGCGCCGCCACGCGCAGGACGTCGGCTGGCCCATCCGCGAGTTCCGCGGGCGCCGCCGCCGCGTCGCCCGCAGCAGCGTCCGCACCGCGAGCTGGGCCGGCGCCGCCTGGGCCGCCGCGCTCGTCCTGCGCTCCGTGCGCCGCGCCGTCGACCGGCGCATCGCGCGCCTCTGACCCGGCCTGCGGGGGACGGCGACCGCCGGAGACGCGGGGGGGCCCGGGCCCCGGGGGGGGGCGGGGGGGGGCCCCGGGGGGGGGGGGGGGGCCCGCCGCGGCCGGCCCACACGCCCGCCCCCGCGGGGGGGGGGTGGGGCAGGGGGGCCCA